>JAGCWQ010000223.1 GCA_017961765.1 Paludibacteraceae bacterium
CCTGACTACGTAAGAAAGTCTCAATGGGAGTGGGCTATCGGTGAGGTGGCTGTTCCAGCAGGTGCAACAAAGGTGTCTATCAGATTCGTTTCTGAGGATTGTGAGGTTGCCCTTTTGACTAACGAGGTGTTGGTATCTCAAGCTCCACTTGATTTGGCTCCATACTTTGCAAAGGCTGCTTCAAACGGTGTAGTTGATTACTCTTCTGTACCAGGTGCTGAGGTTTATGTAGCTGACGACGTAGTTGTTGCTGCAGAGAACGCAACGAAGGTAGAGGTTATCTCTTTGAGCGGTGTCATCGCTGCTTCAGCTGACGCAAACAGTGTAAACATCGCAGGTCTTGCTGAGGGTGTTTATGTAGTTCGTGTTACTACTGCTGAGGGTGTTGCTGCCGCAATCATCAAGAAGTAATTTAGAAAAAGATAGTTAGAAAGGGGATGGCTTCGGTCATCCCTTTTTTATTTCTGTGGTTCAGACTTTTTTGCTAATTTTGTTTGTGGAGGGCATTCGAAACAGCTCTTCAGTTTCAATCGTTTTAAAATGCTGATTTAAAATGCAAAAGAGAGAGTGGAAGACAATTAAGGAGTACCAAGATATTAAATTCGAGTTTTTTGAAGGTATTGCCAAAATTACAATCAATCGAGAGGAGGTGCGCAATGCGTTTCGTCCTTTGACAAACCGGGAGATGTCGGATGCCATGTCTATCTGTAGGGAGACCCCTGAGATAGGAGTGGTGGTTTTGACAGGAGCAGGCGACAAAGCCTTTTGCTCGGGTGGTGATCAACGGGTGAAGAGCCGTGGTGGCTACATTGACGATGGAGGTGTGCCTCGTCTGAATGTGTTGGACCTTCACAAGGCGATCCGTTCTTTGCCGAAGCCAGTCATTGCTATGGTGAACGGTTATGCCATCGGAGGCGGTCATGTGCTTCATCTGGTGTGCGATTTGACAATAGCTTCCGAAAACGCCATCTTCGGACAGTCTGGTCCTAAAGTGGGTAGCTTCGATGCGGGATTCGGTTCTTCCTATCTTGCCCGTTGTGTAGGACAGAAGAAGGCGCGCGAGATTTGGTTCCTTTGTCGCCAATATTCCGCTAAGGAGGCGGAGCAGATGGGAATGGTCAACAAGGTGGTTCCTTTTGACCAATTGGAGGACGAGACCGTGGAGTGGTGCGAGACGATTATGCAACGTAGCCCGATGGCCATCCGTATGATTAAGCGAGGACTGAATGCCGAATTGGACGGACAACATGGTTTGATGGAGTTTGCCGGAGATGCTACGCTCATGTTCTACATGATGGACGAAGCACAGGAGGGCAAGAACGCCTTTTTAGAGAAGAGGAAACCGAACTTCAAACAATTCCCTAAATTCCCCTGATATGTTACATTGCTCTTTTTCTCCATACGTCTTGGATTTCAAGTCTCCAAGTTGGACCTCAAGAGGGGTGCTCACTCATAAGGAGATGTATATTGTCCGACTTATGGATGCTGACCAACCCGACAAGGCAGCCTTGGGGGAGTGTGCCCTCTTTCGAGGTTTGAGTGCCGATGATGTGCCTGATTATGAGAAGGTGTTGGCTGATTTGTGCTGGAACATCAACGATTATAAAGATACATATCAAGAGAAGTTTAAACGCTATCCCTCCATTGTCTTTGGTTTGGAGACGGCTTTTGCGGATTTGGTTAACGGTTGCCGGATGCGTCCTTTCCCTTCTGATTTTACGCAGGGAAAAGGTCATATTAAGATAAACGGTTTGATATGGGTCGGACCGAAAGAGCAGATGGTGGCGCAGGTGCGTTCTAAAATCGATGCGGGATTCGGGTGCATCAAATTGAAGGTAGGAGCCCATGATTTTGAAGAAGAGGTGGAAATGCTTCGTGCTATCCGCTCGGAGTTTTCCCGTTCCGATATTGAACTTCGTGTAGATGCCAATGGAGCATTCAAAGAGGAAGAGGCCTTGAAGAAGCTGGAGGTGCTTTCCAAATTGGATTTACATTCTATCGAGCAACCGATAAAGGCAGGAAATTGGGCGGCTATGGCAAAGTTATGCAAGGAGACCCCGCTTCCAATTGCTTTGGATGAAGAGTTGATCGGAGTTTTTGAGAAGGAAGAAAAGGCTCGTTTGTTACAGGAGATAAAACCTCAATACATCGTTTTGAAGCCGAGTCTGCACGGGGCTTTCTGTGGAACGGACGAATGGATTTCACTTGCGGAAGAACAACAAATCGGTTGGTGGATCACTTCGGCTTTGGAGTCGAATATCGGCTTGAATGCCATAGCGCAGTGGACCTATAGGAGAGGTGTCTCCATGCCTCAAGGCTTGGGTACGGGACAACTCTATCTCAATAACTTGCCTTCCTTCCTCCAATTGGAGGGCGATAGGCTTTCGTTTGACGTGAATCGGAAAATAACGTTTGAGTGAGGTGAAGAACAATGGGAGTAGGGACAGCCACGAAGGTTGTCCCTTTCTTTTTATGTCGTTAATGTAAAATGAATAATCGTAGGATGTTACCAACTGCCCCCAGCACCGCCACCTCCGCTGCGGCCACCACCACTAAAGCCTCCGCCGTGTCCACCGCTTCCTCCGGATATTGACCCAGTGTGGCTGTTCCCGTAGCTGCAGATGCTACCGTTGTAGTGCGGAATGAGTTTGGGTAACTCTTTTGTTTCGTAGAAAGTGTTTTTACAGAAAGAGCATTTGTAGGTGAGCTTGATTTCCCCTTTCTCCTCTTTTGTCGGTGTTTTGATGAAATCTTCCGATACGAGTTTTGCCGTATGCGTTTCGCAGGTTGGACAAAAGTGGTATTATCCAAAGTTCTTGTCTGGCAGGTTCACAGACAACTTATGACCGTTGGTGCAGTAGGCTGCTCTCTTTTGGACGATTTCTTTCTCCAATTCAAACAATTGGGCTGGCGTGACGGCTCTGTATCTCACATCCTCGGATAACTCAACCCTCTTCTTGCAAATCGGACATTTGATGAAGTCTTGGGCTTCCTCCGCCTTTTTCTTAAATAGATAGAATAGCGGCCAACCAACCCATGGAGCCAGAATTTTATAGATATTCGCCGATCGACTGCCGTAGAGGGACCTAAATCGGAGAAATCGGTCGATTTTATTGGGAGTGCTGTTCGCTTTCTTGTAACCCCGGATTCCCCAAAGAAGGGAAATGTAGGTGAGGTAGGCCAGAATGCTTAATCCAAAAAATAGAGGACTGTCTTCCTGTATATAAGCTATCAGGACGAATATAATCATAACCACGTCTCTCAGAAGGTAGCGTAGGCATCCAGCGTTGCTCCATATACCCCAATGGTTACCTTGGCACTCTATGTTTAGAATGAACTTGTCATCTTTGGAGCGGAAGGCTCTTTGCCTGCCGATGTTTCCTTCTTCTCCTGCGTATTTGTGGGCATTGTTGGATATGAATATTCCGAGACAAAGAATGGAAAAGAGCCAAAAGAATAGGAGATAGTCTGCCATTGTCAGCTCTCTCTCTTTTGCTTCCTCTTCTTGGTTGGTCGTGTAGCCGTGGGTCTCTAGGTACTCGTCGTTGAGTGCGATGCCGTATAGCTCTTCGCAAGAGGAGCGTATGCCGGCGTAGTAGTTTCCTTCCTTGAATTCAGGTACTAATTTTTTCTCTCCGACTTGGAAGAGTAGCCCGTCAGGGAAGGTTCCTTCCGCTCCGAATCCGGTGATGAATTGCCATTTCCGTTGTTCCATGAGGAGGAGTAGCAGTAAACCACGGTTGTCTTTCCCGATACCCCAATGGTTGTAGAGTTGCAGGGCGAATTGGTGGGGAGTATCGTCTATTTGGTCGAGGATGACGATGGATAGTTGCATCAAGGCCTCGTGCCTAAATTTAGAACATATACTGTCAATTTCATGGCGCTCCTCTTCGGAGAGGTAGTGTAAGTCGTCCAATACGAAGCGTGTGCTGTCAACCGTGAAGGGGTCGACAAGGTCTGTTACTTCCCATTTCGCCCATAAGGAGGGAAGTGACAAGAATATGGCTATGACGAGTAGAACTAATTTCCTCATGTTTCGTTGATGTTTTAAAATAAAACATGGTGGTTCCTGAAAATTCAGATGTTTTCACCACCATTTAAACAAAAATAATCTTTTTTGACAAAACAAAATGTTTTTATTCGGAGGATATGCTCTATTTTTAGGCGTGTAATATAGAAGATTTTAAGTATGGTCGGTTTTATGTGGGTTGTGGCATTGCTTTTGGCACTTGTCTTGGCTTTAATTCCTCATTTTTTGTGGCTTTTTTCGTGGCTGATAGCCCGTTGTCTCCATCATAGTGTCCCATATTCTCCTTTCGGATGGTCTGCCCTCCTTTTGGTGCTGTTGGGTTGGAGTTTGCTCTCTTATGGTTTTTTTATTGGGCGACTTCGATTCTCCGTAAAGGAGGTTGCCTATGCACATCCTGCTGTGCCAAAGTCGTTTGAAGGGTATAGGGTGGTTCAAATTTCGGACTTGCATCTTTCCACGTTTGAAGATCGGCCGGAGGTCGTACAACGTATGGTGGACTCTGTAAATGCCCAAAATCCGGATTTGATTTGTTTTACGGGTGATTTGATTTCTTTGGGTGTGGAAGAAGCTTACCCTTATCTGGAGGCTCTTCGAAAACTGTCTGCCAAGGATGGGGTAGTTGCCGTTTTAGGAAATCATGATTTCATGATTTATTCGCGAAAGTTTAAGACAGAGGAGGAACGGATGGCGGAGACGGAACGGTTGTTGTCGTTTGAACGAGACACTTTGGGCTGGCATGTGTTGAGAAACGAGAGTTATCGATTGTTGCGAGGCGACGATACTATTACAGTGTTGGGGGTGGACAACCATTCTTGCAAGGAACAGGGATACCGAACGGTTTCCTTGGGTGATTTGCCGAAAGCGATGGAAGGAACGGAGGGGTTCCGTTTTTTGCTTAGCCATGATCCGACTCATTGGGATGCGGAAGTCTTGCCCGAGACGGATATTCCGTTGCAGTTGAGCGGGCATACCCATTCTGCCCAGATTCGTCTCGGCGATTGGTCGCCAGCTTCCTGGGTTTTCGACGAGATTGCAGGGTTATATAAGAGAGAGGATAAGTACGGGGAACGTACGCTTTATGTGAATGTTGGTTTAGGGTGTACCCTTCCTATCCGTATTGGTTGTGATGGGGAAATCACGGTTATGACATTCCATAGTAAGTGATAAGAAAGAAAAAGGGATGTGGTTTTTCCACACCCCTTATTTGAAGGAAAAGATTCCTAAATTAGTTGTTCTCTGGACGGAGCTTTCTAACAACTGCACCAGCACGCCACATTTCGCTGTCGCGGAGGGCTGCCAACTCTTTCTCCAATCCTGCACGGTAATCCTTCTTAGAGTTGGAGTCGATAGAGATTTGAGCCTCGTTACCAGTGATAACAGAGTTGTAAAGCTTTTGCATAACTGGCTTGATAGCGTCGTGGAAAGGACCCATCCAGTCCAAAGCACCACGTTGAGCCGTTGTTGAGCAGTTTGCGTACATCCAATCCATACCGTTCTCTGCGAAGAGTGGCATCAAAGATTGAGTCAACTCCTCTACAGTTTCGTTGAATGCCTCTGATGGAGAGTGTCCGTTCTCACGAAGCACTTCGTATTGAGCCAAAAGCAAACCTTGGATAGCACCCATCAATGAACCACGCTCACCAGTCAAGTCTGAAGTAGCCTCCTTAGTGAATGTTGTCTCGAACAAGTAGCCAGAACCAACGCCGATACCGAGAGCGATAACTTTCTCCCAAGCGTGACCCGTAGCATCTTGGTAGATGGCGTATGAAGAGTTCAAACCACGACCTTGAACGAACATACGGCGGAGAGAAGTACCAGAACCCTTAGGGGCGATCATGATAACGTCAACATCCTTTGGAGGAATGATGCCTGTGCGGTCGTTCCAAGTGATGGCAAAGCCGTGAGAGAAGTACAAAGTCTTGCCTGGAGTCAAATACTTCTTAATCATAGGCCAGCACTCGATTTGTGCGGCATCGGAAAGCAACAATTGGATGATTGTAGCTTTTTGACAAGCCTCTTCGATTCCGAACAATGTCTCGCCAGGAACCCAACCGTCAGCAACGGCCTTGTCAAAAGTCTTGCCTGGGCGTTGACCTACGATTACATTGAATCCGTTATCACGCAAGTTCATGGATTGTCCAGGACCTTGTACACCATATCCGATAACTGCGATAGTCTCGTTTTTCAAAACTTCACGGGCTTTCTCCAATGGAAATTCTTCGCGGGTAACAACGTTTTCGATTACGCCGCCAAAATTCATTTCTGCCATCTCTTTTTATTTTTAAATTAGATTCGTAATAAAATTTCTTAACTTATGGCCGACATTGCAAAAGGGTTCGCTTCTAATCGGCTTTGAATACTTGTTTTACCGGCTCTCTTACGATTTGGAAGGTAAAACGAATAAAACTATGCAAATTTAATGTTTTTTCCGTTAGAATGCTATTATCATGGAGGAGAATGTGTGAAAAAACGTTTTTCTTCTCTTCCTTCTTCGATTTATTTGATAATGTACTCCTCGTTAAGCGTCTGATCACTGAAAATCACCTTGCTTTTACAGATCGTATCTCCCTTCTCGTTTTTCAACTCGATGGTGTATCTGTTGCCTTCTTCTCCTTCTCCCTTTTTGAGAATGTCGATTTTTGTGCCAAAGAGGGATTCTGCAATGTATTCGATTTCAAATCTTTTGATGTCCCTTTTGCAGAATTTGTAGAGAGAGAAGACATCGATGATATGCTCAATGTATTTGCAACTGTTCAGGTGCTGGTTCAAGTCAACGTCGCTATATTTGATGACGAAGGATTCTGAGGGTTCCACATCAATGTTCGGTATTTTCCCGACTCTATCGATGGGACAAGGTTCGTCGCATAGAATGTCGGAGGAGATAATGTTCGTCAAGTTTACCGTGTGGCGGTCGTCTTTGTCAATCATGGCCCAAATGGAACTTGCATATCCCCATACTTCGGAACCGTCTTCCGACATGAAGGCGAACTCGCGCAGGCTGAATGTACGCATCACTTTTTTTACCCATGTGCGTACACGAACCTTTTCATCAGTTATGGGATACCTCTTCAACTCGATGGCGAGGCGAGAGATAACCCATGATTTGTTTTTGGTTGCTACATTTCCCAACGCAAGGCCTAAGGTCGCCGCATGGTCGTCTGCGGTGGAGATGATATATTTCATGAAATTAGGCAAAGTCATTTTCTGCCTAAAATCCACTTCGGAAGGCTGCACTTTGAAAGAGTAGTCTCCGATTAATTTGATGTTTTCCATTTAGTTATCTTAAATCAAATGTTTGTTTAGGTTAAAGTCCAAAGTATTCCTCATCTTCATCGTAGCCTTCCGGTTTCTGCTCGTTGAGCTTGGCTAGCATGTCGCTCAATCGTTCTATCTTGGATTTGTTGATGGCGACTCTGCCTGAACGGATAAACTGCAAAACTTTGACTTTTCGACTGAGCTCGTCAAACAATCCTTGGGTCTCCTCATAGTGACCCGTTTTTTCGAATACGACGCAGGTCTCGTTCATCTCCAGAATGCGTATGTTATAGGTGCGGATCATACTCTCCACCGAACCTAATTGCAACAATTGGTCTGTCGCAATCTTATATAGTGCAATCTCTTGATAGACAAGGTCTTCGTCTGTGTTGAAAAAGGATTTGATGATGTCAACCCTTTTGTCGATTTGCTTGACTACTTTTTCAATCGTGTCAGCGTCAGAGTAGGTCGTTATGGTGAACTTGTGTATCCCTTTTAGAGCGGAAGGGGATACGGACAACGTCTCGATATTCATGCCTCGACGGGTGAATATGATGGTTATCTGGTTCAGCAAACCGACTTTATTCTCTGAGAAGATGGTTACTGTATATAATTTTTTGTTGTCGTTTTCCATAAAATGCCTTCTGTTTTTTCTGTTAGCATTCTTAAATACTGGTGGGTCAGCCTATCAGAATATTGGTTACAGTGTCGCCAGCTGGGGTCATCGGGTAAACCATACCTTCGCTTTCGGTGTTGACAACCAATAAGTAGGGTTTGTCGTCTTTTAACATGTCTGCGATGGCGGCATCCAAATCTTCCCGTTTGTCCACACACTGTGTCGAGATGCCGTAGGCCTTTGCGATGGCGACAAAGTCGGGGTTCTTCATGATGGTGGACGAGTACCTCTTGTTGAAGAAAAGTTCCTGCCATTGCCTTACCATTCCTAAGAAGTTGTTGTTCAGAAGAATGATCTTTACACCAATGCAGTCCTGCATGATGGTTCCCAATTCCTGCATTGTCATTTGGAATCCACCGTCGCCTACGAAGAGACAGACAGTTCTGTTAGGAACACCCACTTTGGCTCCAATGGCTGCAGGAATTCCGAATCCCATGGTTCCCAAACCTCCGGAAGTGATGACACTTCTTGTCTGCGTGTATTTGAAGTAGCGGGCTGCCATGATTTGGTTTTGCCCTACGTCCGTTACAAGAATCGCCTGGTTGTGAGTCGCTTCTGATATGAGGTTGACCACTTCTCCCATTTTGATGGGGCCGTTTTCAGGGAATACCTCTTTTTGAATAACCTTCTTGTATTCCGTCTGCTCATGCTCCTTGAAAGAGTCGATCCATTCCTTGTGGCTGGCCTTTTTCGTGGCAGCCGTGAGTAATTTCAAGGTCTGTTTCGCATCTCCGAGAACCTTGGCCGTCGCCTTTACGTTCTTGTCCAACTCGGATGGGTCGATATCGAGGTGTACGACTTTCGCTTGCTTGGCGTAGGTTGCCAAGTTTCCTGTCACACGGTCGTCAAAACGCATACCAATTGCGATGAGGACATCACACTCGTTTGTTTTCATGTTAGGCCCAATGTTGCCGTGCATTCCCAAGAAACCTTTGTTTAGAGGAAAATCGGATGGCATGGCGGAAAGTCCCAACAAGGTGGATGCGGCAGGGATGTCTGCTTTTTCCAAGAAATCCATCAACTCTTTTTCTGCATTGCTGAGGATGACTCCTTGTCCGACTAGCGCCAAAGGCTTCTTTGCTTCGTTGATGATGTCGGCTGCCGTCTCAATCTGTTTCTCATTGATGACAGGGTAGGGAATATAGCCTCTGGTGAAAATACATTTTTTGTATTCGAATTCAGCCTTCTCTATCTGTGCATTCTTTGCGAAATCTAGAACAACGGGACCAGGACGGCCGCTGTTGGCTATGTAGAAAGCTCGTGCGACAGCCCAAGCGATATCCTCGGCACGTCTGATTTGGTAGGACCATTTCGTGATGGGTTGAGTAATGCCTACCAAGTCGATCTCTTGGAATGCGTCCGTTCCGAGCATCCGTGTTTGAACCTGACCTGCAATGACGATAAGCGGTGTGCTGTCCATCATGGCATCGCCGATACCCGTGATGGCGTTTGTCGCCCCCGGACCGGAAGTCACGATGCAGATGCCTGGTTTGCCTACTGCCCTTGCATATCCTTGTGCGGCATGTGTCGCTCCTTGCTCATGCCTTGTGAGTATATATTTGAAACGGTCCTGATAGTCGTAGAGTGCATCGAAGACAGGAATAATGCTTCCACCCGGATAGCCGAAGATGGTGTCAACGTTCTCCGCCAACAATGATTTCATCAAAATCTCGGAACCAGAAATCTTTTCACTCATGTGTAGTTTCCTATATAATTATGGTGAGTATTCAGTACCCCCCCCTAGTTATTCAACAATTCTTATGCCACCTTTGTCTGCTGAGGCTACCATGCTTGCGTATGCCTTTAAGGATTTGGAGACGACACGGTCTCTTTTTGGCTTCCACGCATCTTTACCCTTAGCCTCCTCCTCTTTTCTTCTCTTAGCCAACTCTTCGTCGGAGAGACGTACATTGATAGTTCTGTTCGGAATGTCAATATCGATGATGTCTCCGTCTCTTACTAAGCCGATGTTGCCGCCTGAAGCAGCCTCAGGAGAGATATGTCCGATGGAAAGACCGGATGTTCCGCCCGAGAAGCGACCGTCAGTGATGAGTGCGCATTCCTTGCCCAAGTGCATTGACTTGATGTAGGAAGTCGGGTAGAGCATCTCCTGCATGCCAGGGCCTCCCTTTGGACCTTCGTGTGTGATGACGACCACGTCGCCAGAGACTATTTTCCCTCCGAGGATGCCGTTGCAAGCATCTTCTTGGGAGTTGAATACTTTGGCAGGACCACTGAATTTCCAGATACTTTCATCTACGCCGGCAGTCTTGATGACACAACCGTCGATGGCGATGTTTCCTTTCAATACGCCCAAACCTCCGTCTTTGGTGTAGGCATGTTCGATGTCGCGGATGCATCCGTTGGCACGGTCGGTGTCGAGGGTGTCAAAGAGGGTGTTTTGTGATCGCAACTGCATATTGAACTTGCGGGCAGGTGCACTCTTGTATTTGTTGATGGCTTCTGCCGTGACGTTAGGACTTGTGATGCAATATTTGTCGATGGCCTCGCCCAAAGTCAGACCGTCCACTCTCTTCACTGAGGTGTCCACAAGTCCCGCTTTTGCCAACTCCGCCATGATGGACATGACACCACCTGCGCGGTTCACGTCTTCGATGTGGTATTTTTGCGTGTTTGGAGCCACCTTGCAGAGGCAAGGAGTCTTTCGAGAAAGCATGTCGATGTCGTCCATCGTGAAGTTAGCACCTGCTTCGTTGGCTACGGCCAATAGGTGGAGGACAGTATTGGTGGAGCCTCCCATGGCGATGTCCAACGTCATGGCATTCAAGAAAGCTTGGCGGGTTGCGATGGATAACGGCAATACGCTTTCGTCGCCGTCTCGGTAATATTTGTAAGCGTTCTCTACGATCAGTTTTGCTGCGTCGACGAAGAGTTGCTCTCTGTTTTTGTGAGTGGCTACGATGCTACCGTTTCCTGGAAGACCGAATCCGATGGCCTCGTTGAGGCAGTTCATGGAGTTGGCCGTGAACATTCCGGAGCAGGAGCCGCAACCAGGGCAAGCAGCGAATTCGATTTTCTTCACTTCCTCGTCGCTCATACTTGGGTCTGCCGATTTGATCATGGCGTCAATGAGGTCGAGGTGTTGGTCGCCTAAGACGCCGGCCTCCATAGGACCTCCGGAGACGAAGATGGTAGGGATGTTCAGGCGCATGGTGGCCAACAACATACCTGGAGTGATTTTATCGCAGTTGCTGATGCAGACGAGGGCATCCGCCTTGTGGGCGTTTACCATATATTCGACGCTGTCGGCGATCAAGTCTCTAGAAGGCAACGAATAGAGCATTCCGTCGTGACCCATGGCAATTCCGTCGTCGATGGCGATCGTGTCGAACTCAGCCGCAAAGCAACCTAGTTTTTCGATTTCCGCCTTTACTCGTTGTCCGATTTCATGCAAATGCACGTGGCCGGGAACGAATTGGGTAAATGAGTTGGCAATGGCGATAATGGGTTTGCCTATCTGCTCTTCTTTCATGCCGTTGGCGCGCCAAAGGGCACGAGCGCCGGCCATTCTTCTGCCTTGTGTACTGAAGGCACTGCGAAGTTGTATTTTCATTGTTTTATGTTTTTTATTCTATTCTTTCTTTAATTATGAGCAAAATAAAAGCCCTTCCCGAAGAGGGAAAGGCTTTTTCTTATAGCGAATCGCGCATACATAATCCTTTCCCTCAGCAGTCGCTCACGACCACCGACAAGAGAAGGTCATTATGTTGGGATGTCTTATTCATTATGTTGTTTTTATCATTTCCGCAAAGGTATAAATCTTTTTTGAAAAAAGAGACTCTTTGAAAGGAAAAAATATGTTCGTGAATATCCTTTTCATTTTTGTCCTTTTCTATTTCATCGAATGTTGCAAAATCGGTTGCCATTGATTACCTTTGTCCGATGTTTGATCACGTTTTATATGTCGGATTGGTAGTAGAAAATGTTACTATCAACCGCGAAGCGTGTCTATAACTCTTGATAGATGGCGGAAGAAATTTGTTGGTATGTAGCCAAGACGAAGGCGAAGCAGGAAAGATCAATTTCTCTCAAATTGAAGGCCCTTGGGATAGAGTCGTATGTTCCGATCAGAACCGAGTTAAGGAGTTGGCACGATCGGAAAAAGAAGGTAGATGTTGTCTTGATACCGAACACGATTTTCATAAGGACGGCGAAGAGTATTGCGTTTGACATCCACAACGTGCATGGGATACAGGTATCCTATTTGCGTAATCATGCCGACAAAAATTCTATTATGGTGATACCAGACTATCAGATGGATGATTTTCGTCGATTTTTGGAATTGTCAAAAGGTAATTTTGATATTGATGAAGATGCAAAATATGTTAAGGGGGATTCTGTGATAGTAATAAAGGGCCCGCTTAAAGGAGTCGTTGGCGAGTTGGTACGAGTCGAATCTAAGAACAAAGTTGTGGTTCGATTGGGCGATTTCCTTGCATGTTCTGTTAAACTTAATCTTGAAGATTTGGAAAAAATAGGAGATTTGACATAGATCTTTCTAATGTTTTTATGGAAAACTCACAAAATAACAGTCGTATAGCCAAAAATACACTCTTGCTGTATTTTAGGATGTTGTTATTGATGGCTGTCTCTTTGTATACGAGCCGTGTCGTCTTGAGTGCATTAGGAGTTGAGGACTATGGAATATACAATGTTGTAGGTGGAGTCGTGTTGATGTTTACTATGTTGACAGGTTCTCTATCTACTGCTATTTCAAGGTTTATAACATTTGAATTGGGCAAGGGAAACAAAGAAGTTTTAGCACGAGTGTTTTCCATGTCGCTAACCATTCAAATGATACTGACTGCCTTGGTCGTTTTGTTGATAGAAACAATCGGCTTTTGGTACGTCAATCATAAAATGATTATACCTGTAGATAGATTGTTCGCTGCTAATTGCGTTTTCCATATATCTGTTGTGACGTTTGCTATTAATTTGTTAAGTGTGCCATACAATGCTGCCATTATTGCGTATGAGAAGATGTCTGCATTTGCATCTATTTCGATAGTTGATGCTTCATTGAAGTTGATTGTCGCATACATAATAAAATGTGCTTTGTTTGATAAGTTAGTGCTTTATGGATTGCTTTTACTTCTTGTCGGGATTATAAACCGATCAATATATGTGTTTTATTGCAGAAGGCATTTTGAGGAGACATCATATCATTATTGTTGGGATAAGGATTTGATAAAAAAAATGTTGAGCTTTGGATGTTGGAATTTCATAGGCTCTTCATCAGCAGTGTTGAGAGATCAGGGAGTGAATTTGTTGATTAATAATTTTTCTGGACCTGTGGTTAATGCCGCACGAGGAATCGCAATGCAAGTCAGTAATGCTGTGACGGGATTTGTATCGAATTTTATGGTTGCACTCACTCCGCAAATAACCATGTCATATTCGAGAGGAGATACTGAAAATTTATTGCAATACATCTACAAAGGCAGTAAGTTTTCTTTTTTTCTTTTGTATATTCTATCTTTACCTATATTGGTAGAAACGGAAAGTATATTGAGTGTATGGTTGGTTGAGGTTCCTGATACGACAGTGTGGTTCATTCGGTATATTTTGATATATTCGTTGGCTGATACCTATTTGAGAACATTAATTATAGCGAATAATGCAACGGGTGACATTAAAATCTATCAAATGGTGATTGGCTCGTTGAATTTATTAGTTCTACCGGGTTCTTATCTGGTTTTAAAATTAGGGGGTAGTCCAGAATCTACAGTATTGGTGACTATATTTGTGGCTATAGTGGGAATTTATCCTCGAATTTATTTCGTTAAGAAAAACATTCCTGTTTCATATTCTGATTATACAAAACAAATAATACTTCCTACGTTATCTGTGGTTTTGTTGGGTAGTGCAATTCCTTGCGTACTGCATCTTGTTCTTGATGTTGGCTGTATGGCCTTTATTATTAACATATTTGTTTGTTTTCTTTCTGCTGCATTGTCCATTTTTTTTGTCGGGTGTACTGTCTCTGAACGTAATTATATAGTGACTTTAATAAAAAGAAAAATACACAATGAATGTTAAATGTATTTCTGATAATTTATTGTGTGCTGGTTGTGGCGCATGTAATGCAATATGTACTCGGGGTGCTATTTCGATGAAAAGGACTGCAACCATGGGGTTATTGTATGCGTGTGTTGATGATATTAAGTGTATAGATTGCGGTTTGTGTCTGAAAGTATGTCCAAGTGTGAATATTTTGGAACGGAAATCAGAAGTAGCCAAAGAGGATATCGTAGGCGATATTAAATCTTGCTATGTCGGACGTTCTTTAAATCCTGATATTTTCAAAAATGCCCAAAGTGGAGGTCTTGTTACTCAGATTTTGTCTTATTTGTTTGATGAAAATTTGATTGATGCTGTGATTTCCTGTCGTATGATTTTTGGAAGGGGAGTACCGAATGTATCCTATAATATATTGACTTCTAAAGAAGAATTACATCTCAATCAGAAATCATGTTATACACAAGTTGATGTGGTATCGGCACTTAAGGAAACAAATTCATACCGTAGTGTCGCTAGAGTAGGCCTCCCTTGCCAAATACAGGGCGTTGCGAAATTATCTGAATTGAAAAAATGTAAAAACATTACCTATAAGATAGGGTTGGTTTGCGATAAGACTTATTCTAATACTTATATGAATGCAATAATGAATAATTCTTATCAAAAGGAAGACGTTTTGATAAAGTATCGTCAAAAGGATTTTACGTTTAGAGATGTGTACTATTCATATCAAAAAGCTCCAACAGTCATTTGTGGAAAGGAGGGTGTTTTATCTATAATTCCCAATAGAAAGCGAATGTTTTTGAAAGAGTTTTTTACTGTTCCTAAATGTAGATTGTGTGCGGATAAGTTGAATGTTTATGCGGATATCGTTTTAGGAGATCCTTGGGGTATGAAGGATAAATATGATCAAAATCAAGGCGACTCTTTAATATTGGTAAGAACGGAAAAAGGTATTTCTATACTCAATGAACTTGTGAAAGATTCTTTGGTTAGTGTGGTTCGTGCAGATGTTGAAGAGGTCGTTCGTGGTCAATTTATAAAGGAGCGTGTTAATGATATTCATTTGTTGGATTGGAACGAAAAAAAACGCATTTGGATGAGGCATGAAGGAATGTCTAAATCACAAATAGTTCAACTTGTCAACAAGAAATATAAAAAGGGACTTTTTAAAAGTTTTATGGGTGATCTCTTGATTAGGATAAAAAAAATCTTTAAATAGGATTGCAATGAAAATATTCCTTACAGGTGTAGAAACTAATAATAAGGGAGCAGAGTTGATGTTATATTCTATTCTGCAGGAAATTGAAAGGAAATTGCCTAATGCGGAAGTTTATATTCCTGCCAGTCGAGTATTGCAGGGTAGCTCCTACGTTAATACAAAATTGAAATTGAATCTTATCCAATTGCCCTTGAAATATAGAATTATTCGAAAATTAAGAATAGAGGGGATCTTGAGAAGATTGGGAATAGAGAGAAAATTCAATTTTGTACCTGTTGTCAAAGGTGCAGATTATTTGATTGACGGTAGTGGTTTGCATTTTAGTGACAAGTTCAATTTGTCTGATGGTGATGTGAATTATTGGCATAAAATTTTGACCACACAAAAAAAGTATGGAACAAAGATAATATTCCTTCCTCAAGCTTTTGGCCCTATTCAGAAGGACAATACTCAAAAGGAGGTTCGGGATATATCAGATAATTCGGATTTGGTTTATGCTAGAGAGGAAGTGTCTTATGGATATCTGCAAGATTGCGGATTTTTCGATATGAGTAAGGTGCGGATTTGTACTGATTTCACATCTTTGGTAGAAGGTCATGTGCCTGAGAAATATGCTAATCTTAAGGGGGGGATTTGTATAATTCCGAATAAGCAAATGGTACGAATGGGAGTCTTATCAGAAGATGACTATATCTCATTTCTTGTAAGGGTCATAGACGAAGCAAAAAAAACTGAACGAAAGGTATATCTTCTTAATCATGAGGGAATAGAGGATGAGCAGTTGGCCATTTCGTGCCAAAAGAAAATAGGCTTCAATATAGAGGTTGTCTCCGGTATTAATGCATTAGAAACAAAAGGGATTATTTCTACTGCTTATTTGGTGATTACATCACGATTTCATGGAGTCGCTTCCGCATTGAATTCTTGTGTTCCTTGTTTAGCAACAAGTTGGAGCCATAAGTATGCTTGCCTTTTTGCGGATTATGGGCAAAACGATTGTGTTTTGAGTTTGAAAGACAACGAAAAAGATCTTGCTAAGATTAAACAATTCCTTTCTCCGGAGGAAAATCGACGAATTCGGGAAAAATTGGCCACACATTTGCCCAAAATTCAGGAATCAGCAAAAACCATGTGGAGTGAAATTTGGAATAATTAGATATGAATAATGTCCAGATAAATTTTACAATAATAATTCCTCATTATAACATTCCTAGTCTGTTGATTAGGTGTTTGAATAGCATTCCTGTTAGGGAGGATATTCAGGTGGTAGTTGTGGATGATTGTAGCCCTGATTTTGAATTGTATAAATCAAAATATGTACAATTAAGCCGACCATATTTGGAGTTGTATCAAACGCCTAAAGGAGGGAGTGCAGGGCGCGCACGAAATATAGGCATAGAAAAGGCAAAAGGGAAATGGGTCATTTTTATGGATGCAGACGACCTCTTTGCGGACAATATGGAGGTTTTGTTGGATGAAATTGTGGACAGAAATGAAGATTTGCTGTTCTTTAATTATAAATCTGTTTATAGTGATGATTTGAAGAAAGACGCAAAACGGAATTATTATCAGAAATATATCCAACGATATAAGAAAACGGGAGATGACTCAGACCTTCGTTATAACTTCGAATCGTTTTGGGGGAAAATAATAAAAAGATCACTTATAGAATCTAATAATATTCTTTGTGATGAGACAAGATATGGTAATGATGTCTATTTGTCAGCTCAATGTGGCTATTTTGCCAAATCAATAGCTGTTGTTGACAAGGTGTTGTTCATTGTTACAGAAAGAGCTGGGTCTTTAGCCTCGTCGCAATTCGGAGATGTAGGTATGTCTTTTAATGAAATGTACATAAGAACAGATGTCTCCACGAGAAAAATAAATCTGTTATATAAAGTTTATCCTGTTTGTATGGAGTCTTGGTTGGGTTTACCCCTGCTGAAGAGATATCCATTAAAGTCTGGTATGTATATATTGTTAACATCAATAAAGTATCCAAAGTTCTTGTGTTTTTTAGTGTCAAGAGTGTTTGGTAAAGTAATGAAGTGATGTAATCTTATATCAGTTAATTATATAGTATAGTATTGATGTATTCTGTTATCATTCCAGTGTATAATGTAAAGGATTATTTACCAAGATGTCTGGATAGTCTTTTGTTATGTATTTCTTCTGATTTTGAATTGTTGCTTGTTGATGATGGCTCTACTGACGGCTCTGGGAGTATTTGTGATTACTATTCAGATAAGGATGTTCGTGTTCGTACTTTCCATAAACAGAATGGAGGTGTAAGTTCTGCTCGTAATGTTGGCTTGGAACATGCCAATGGCGAATGGCTAATGTTTGTTGATTCTGATGATTGGGTGTCTGATGATTTTTTTGAAATAGCAGATTCTTCCGCAGATATAATAGAGCGTCCATATTCTCGGGTGGACGAGGATGGAAAGGTAATCAGTCGTTATTGTCCCTCGTCTAATCGGATTATAGAAGAAAGAGATGATTTGTTCGATTTCTTTGTGAATAAAAGAATCAATGTCCTTTGGAATAAAGTGATTAGACGAAACCTCATAGCTGATACTCGTTTCAATGAATCAGTTTCCATAGGGGAGGACTTTCTTTTTTATTTGGAAATACTAAAGCGAGTGAAACGTTATGAGTTTTCAGAGAAGGGGGAGTATTTCTATTTGCATAGGACAGGCTCCGCTATGTCTAATATAGAAGTGGATAAACGAATTCGAATTCTATTTGAGAACATGGGATATATAAAAGACATTTTAAGACATGATGATTTCGGTGAATTGAGAAATGGCATTTTGTGCGTCACATATTTTCCTGTGCTATGTCTTGTTCAAAAGAATATGTCTGGAGATCTTTTATTGAGAATGAAGTCGTGGGTTTCAGAGATGGCATCTGGAGACTTTAAGTTTGTTCCGTTGCTATTGCGAATAAAAGTAATCCTAAAAAACTTGATCTTACATATCAAGTGGTGAGAAATGTAAAACAGTAATAAATTGAAAAACAAAATTCCTTCTGTTTATTAGGGAATCTTATGTAAGAAAATATAAATTATTATGTATACAATACAGGAAAACGTAAGAGTTGTGATATCTTTGCTTAAACAATATGGTATCAGACACATTGTAGTAAGCCCTGGTGGTACGAACATACCCATTACGCAAGCTGTTCAAGATGATCCTTTTTTCAAGTGTTATTCTGTTGTCGACGAGCGAAGTGCTATGTATTTTGCCATTGGCATCTACCTTCAGACTGGTGCTATTGTTGCAACTTCATGCACAAGTGCTCAGGCAACCCGAAACTATGTTCCAGGCTTGACTGAAGCATTTTACAAACATGCTCCTATTTTAGCTATCACTACATCTAAGTTGGAGTGCTTTCAATATCAAGAGTACATGCAAGCTCCTGACCAATGTTCGTTGCCTGTAGATTCTATAAAGCATTGTTATGATCTGCCTCCGATTACAGATGAAAACACACGTAGACAAGTCATTCACAATGCTAAAGAGGCTATGCTTGAACTTACACATAGAATATCTGGACCAATTCAACTCAATATACGCATTATTGATGCACAACAAGGTAAGTTTGAGGACGTAGAATTGCCTAGAATTAGTCCTTTAAAGAGATATATGGCATGGAATTCTTGGAACGATATAGATCTTTCAGAAAAGAAAATCTTAGTTGTAGTAGGCGAGCATCGTCCGTTTGATGTTCGTCAGCAGAAAGCATTAGACTCTTTTTGTGAACATTTCAATGTCGCAGTCTATACAAATCACCTTTCCAATTATCATGGACCATATAGTATATCCGCAAATCTACTTATATCAAGTGGGGGCTGGCATACACTAAAACCGGATTTACTTATCACAATCGGCGGACAAACGGGTGATTATTCTATATACAATGCGTTACAATCGATAGGAGACGCTGAGCATTGGAGAGTTTCTGAAGATGGAGCGTATGTAGACACATACGGTCATCTTACACGAATATATGAATGTCCTGATTACTTCTTTTTTGAGAATGTCGATAGAGAAAGATTGGTGGAGCATACCTATTTTGCAGAATGGGTAAAACTTAATAGTATGCTTAAATATGATGTAGAACTTCCTTTCTCAAACGTATACGTAGCTCAACAGTTGCATAAAGCAATTCCTGAACATAGTATCATGAACTTTGCTATTCTCAACAGCCTTCGATCGTGGAGCTATTTCCCTCTATCTGACAGCATTCAAGGATATGCCAATGTGGCTGCTTTTGGTATTGACGGATGCAATTCAATGTTATTTGGAGAAAGCATGAATACCGATAACCTTTGTTTTATTGTCACTGGTGACCTTGCATATTTCTACGATATGAATGCATTAGGAATCCGTGACCTTCGCAACAATGTTCGTGTGTTGATCATTAATAATGGTGGAGGTGCTGAATTCAAAATCATGACAGGGTCTTGGAAAGAGGCTCCAAATGTTGAAAAATACATCTCTGCAAATGGACACTATGGTAGTACAAAGGGATGGGCAGAAAATTGTGGATTCAAGTATCTGAGTGCTTCAAATAAAGCGGAATTCTTGCAAGTGTCTTCTGAATTCGTGGCTCAGTCAGACTCTCCTATCATTTTAGAGGTATTTACAACAGAAGAAAATGACGTCCTTGGAGATAAAACACTTATCGGTGCTAACAAGATTTTTTCAGTATCTGATAAAATGAAGAAACTTTTATCTGATGTTGTTGGAGAGAAAGGCGTAGATGTTATTAAGACATTGGTTAAGAAATGATTAGGTTGGTAATGTTGCCCGTCTAGGTCATAGTTTCTTTTCTCCGAATTCAGATTGAGAGAAAACCATAATTCCCTATTTATATTAAAGTTAGTGCAATTGTAAGTCATCTCGCATTATGACCTAAGAATATTCCTACGGACGATTGATGCTTATTGGAAATTTTAAGATTTTACTGGTAAATCCTTTTTTAGAGCTTGCTGGAGCATTATAAACATACGAAAAACTCGGTCAAAAAGATGAAAATAAAGACAATCACTTGTCATGACGTATATAATTATGGCGCATCGCTTCAGGCGTTTGCTCTTATGTCATTTCTACGGTCGATGGGACATGAGGTGGAAATCATTGACTATTTGCCTCGTAATAAACGCCGCCGATATGAGTATTTCAGATTGGCACCGACTGGTATATTTCGTAAAATAGCTACATTCTTACCATTCTTGGAACCACTGTTGGCATTATGGCAAAATCGTTATGAACTGCTGAGCAGAAATCGCAAATATAACTTTGATTTGTTCAAAAAGGAGGCTCTTGCATGTACTTCAAGGAAATATGAGAGTTTTGAAGACTTGAATACGTATAAGCCAGAGGCAGATATATTTGTGGCAGGAAGTGATCAGATTTGGAATGTCTATTATGACAATGGTCGAGACCCCTCTTTTTATTGCGCGTTTGAACCCGATACCCAAAAAAGAATGTCTTATGCAGCTAGTTTTGGTGCGAATACAATTCCTGAAGATTCAGAAACATTTGTCAAGGAGATGCTTTCTCGGATGAAAGCAATTTCAGTCCGTGAGTATTCTGGTGTGAAAATAGTTGAACAATTGGGTTTGAAAGCACAACATGTGTTGGATCCTGTATTTTTGTTGGAAACTGAAGAATGGCGGTCAATGTGTCGAAAAGACCGTGGAGAGGAGGGTTATGTCCTAGTCTATGATTTTTTGCACAACGATCCGAATGTGGAGACTTTGTCTAAGTTTTTGGCGAAGAAGTATAATAAAAAGATTGTTTCTATCAATGACTTCCGACCGTTGGGTTATGCGGACGTTAATGTGAATGATGCAGGACCTATTGAATTCTTGGAGTATATCAAAGATGCTGATTTTGTTGTTTCAACATCTTTCCATGCGACGGCATTTAGTGTTATTTTCTCTCGTCCATTTTATACATTGCCGTTGGTCGGACATGGAAATTCCTCAAGAATGGTTGATTTTTTGAACATGCTTGATCTAGAAGACAGATTCGTAACAAGAATGGAACAATTTCGAGAAGCAAAAGATATTGATTACGAGGCTGTTCATAAGAGCATAGGTCAAAAACGTTTGTCGTCAATAAGTTGGTTGCTATCACAGCTACAGTAGTTGTAATATGCTTTTTTCGTTAATTGCAATTGTCGTATTGTTCTACTATTTCGCCAAGGATCCATCAAAGTGTTTGGCGTTGGTGTTCGCTTGGTATCCGACCATGGTGTTGTTGCCTATATGCAAGGGCGTAAACGTCACGACATTATTTATATATCTGTTGCTTTTTTACTCATTGTATAAATATGGGACAAAAAGATTTTTTTCATTTCCATTCCTCGTCCCATTTGCCGTTTGTATAGGGTCCTATTTCGTTTCTGCTATTTTCGGGCACAAGATAGCGTTGAGTGTGGCAAAATGGGTGGAGCAATATTTTTTTGTATGGAGTATATGGGTTTTATATAAGCCGACGAAGGAAAATAATAAGTTTTTGTTTTATAATTTGATGGGATATTTGATAGTGCTTGACATATATGCCATGGTAGAGTCTGTTACTATTATGAATCCTTTTTTGGACTATTTGCGCTCAAGTGGAGTCGACATACCTCATCAAGCTTCTCATTATGTGAGATATGGATTGTATAGATCTCAGTCATTGACTGTATGGACTAGTATCATGGCTGTTGCAAGTGGTATGGGGGCAATTTTTTTTGCTTATTCTTTTTTTGCTAAGATACTTAAGCCATCATTGATTTTGTATGTGGTGTGGATATTATGTTTGATAGGTGTATTTATTTCAGGAGCTAGGTCTGTGATGGTTGTTGTTGCGATTACGGCATTGGGCTTTTTGAAGCATTTGGTTAATATTAAGTATATCTTCATACTAGGCTTTGTCGCCTTTGTCGCATTGTCTATGACTGGTGATTTTTTTTCTGAAGTAATCGATTCTTTTATTAACCCAGATGAGGCGGGAGGTAGTAGCGTCGAACAGAGAGGCCTTCAGTTTTTGGTGGCTTATCGTTATTGGATGAATGCTCCAATTATAGGAAATGGTTTGGATTTCACAAACCTTTTGGTTGCTCAGAATGTCGGATTGTTAGGTGCAGAGAGTATAATATTTCGTTTGTTGATAGATAGAGGAATTTTAGGATTCATTTCCTTTGTCTTTTTGTATGCTTATTCTTGTTGGATGTTGCGTAAGATGGGGCTTTCCTTTTTGTCGTTTATTTTGATTGGATTCGCATTCGGAAAAGTTGTTGCTCTTTTGTTTACGTTGGATGAAGCTTACCCATTTTTCTATGTGGTTTTGCTTATGAAAATGTATAATGAAGAAAATTTGAGACATCTGAAATCATATTTGATTTTGTTATCTTTGAAAAACAAAAAAGAAAGAAGTCCACTATGATGAAAACAAAAGAGGAATTAAATAATATCCTTTCTTACGAATATGATATATACAGAAAAATGCTTCCGTCTTCTTTGAGTGGACGGATATTCGCATGGTTTAAGGGAGTTCAGCTTCTGTCTTTGATGTCATGGATTAAATCCTCACGAAAGATGGATTATTATAAATCAAAGAAAGATAAATCTTCCAATCCTTTATTTTCTATTCTGTATCTATATTATGCCAGAAAATATAACCATTATTCACAAAAATTGAATATGGAAATCCCTACGGAAAAAATAGGTAAAGGTTTGACTATATATCATCCAACTGGCATTGTGGTCAACAGTAATGCTGTAATCGGGGATAACTGTCATTTCCATGGTAATAATTGTGTCGGAAATTCTGGTGTGGATATCTCAGCATGTCCTGTTTTAGGAGACAATATTATGCTGGGTGTAGGAGCGAAAGTGATAGGTGCTGTGCGTTTAGCAAACAACATCAAAGTTGGTGCTGGAGCTGTGGTGGTGTCCTCATTTTTGGAAGAGGGAATAACGATTGCCGGCGTACCAGCAAAAAAAATTGAGAAAAGAGGTTAATGTGAAAGTATTATGGTTTGAAATAACCCCACCGAGACGCTATGCTGGCAGCTTGGGCGTTTTGGGCGGATGGCAGGATTCGTTGGAAGAGGCTGTGTTGTCGTTGCCTGACATTGAACTCTATGTTGCGTTTGAAACCAATAATCCGATGGATGCTGAGAAAAAGATAGGTGGGGTCACTTATCTACCGATGCAGTTCTCTTATTCTTTGTGGGATAAGATTAAGTCGAAAGTGTCTTGGTCTTCTATTGAACGAGAAGTAAAAGAGAAATCTCTTGCTGTCATTAAATCTGTAAACCCAGACATAATCCATGTGTTTGGCTGTGAGTGGCCTTATGGCGAGGTGTCGATGTTGACTTCGATTCCTGTCGTGATTCATATTCAGGGATCCATAGTTCCATACGAAAATGCACTTTATCCCCCAAAATACAACATTTGGAATTATATTAAAAGTTTAAAATTCAATGTTCCTAGAATTATTGCCGCAAAATTGGTGGAGGTCAACAACCGCAATCGAGCTAAAATGGAACAGCGGATTTGGAAAGAAGTCTCTTGTTATATGGGACGTACCCATTGGGATGAGGCGTTGTCAAATGTTATGCATCCTGGGCGTTCTTATTACCATGTGGATGAGACACTGAGACCTATGTTCTTATCTTCGCAGAATATATGGAGATACGAGAAAAGAGATAAAGTAAAACTTTTCACTACAGGTTGTACTACATTTTGGAAAGGACCGGATATGATGCTTAAAACAGCCAAAATTTTGAGACAATTGGGCTTTGATTTTGAGTGGATGGTGGCTGGTCATTTCCCTGCGGCATTAAAAAAAGTGGTAGAACATACGGAAAAGAGTAAATTTGAAGAAAATAATATTATCTTTAAGGGTTCGTTGCAGCCTCAGGATTTGTTGGAGGAATTGGTATCGTCAACGCTTTATGTTCATACTGCGTATGTTGAGAATAGTCCGAATTCAATATGTGAAGCACAATGTTTGGGAGTTCCAGTTCTTTCTACTAATGTCGGTGGTATTTCGACTCTTCTTCAAAATGGTAAATGTGGATATCTTGTCCCAGCCAATGATCCTTGGCAAATGGCAAATGCTATCATTCAGATGTCTTCAGATGAAGCAAGGATAAAAGAACTTTCTCAGGAAGAAATACAAGTTGCGAGAAGTCGTCATAAAGTCGCAAATATTCAGGGACAGTTAATGGCATGCTATAGTGACATAATTCAGAAGAAAAATGCGTAGTGTTTTCATTGTCATATACAGATTGATGCATGGAATCCGCAAATGCATGACGTTGATAATTCAATCGATCATGAATATTTTCTATCGATTCTTATTCCATAAGATGGATGGTGTGATAGAGTCACCTCATCAATTGTTGGGTTGTCAGTATATTTCGATTGGAAAAAATACAAAGATCTATGAAAATGTGATATTGACGGCATGGGATAAATATGAGAATCAAAGTTTTTCTCCAACGATAGTCATAGGAGAAAATTGTAATATAGGAGAGCATTGCCATATCACGGCATGTAATCGTATTGAAATTGGCAATGGAGTATTAACAGGACGATATGTATATATATCAGATAATTCGCATGGCAATCCTGCCAATGCTAAAGAACTGAGTATCTGCCCAAGTAAAAGACCTTTGCATTGCAAGGGGCCAGTAGAGATAGGAAATAATGTATGGATAGGGGAGAGAGTCTGTGTTATGTCGGGAGTGAAAATCGGAGATGGTTCAATTATTGCGGCTAATGCAGTCGTCACTCATGATATTCCATCAGGTGTATTGGCTGGAGGTGTTCCTGCTAAAGTAATTAAAAAATTAGGAAATGAATAAGAATTGTATATTCACAATATGCGCTAAGAATTATATTGGCTTGGCTTTGGCACTTGAAAAGTCAATAAAACAATATAATGACAATGTGGACTTCTTTATCGTTGTTGCGGATGAGTTTGATACGGGCAAAGAACCCTCTGTGGCCGATAATGTGATTGAGGCAAAGTCTGTATTAGAAATACCAGACTCGCTGTGGACGAATATGTCGTTCAAGTATAATCTGACTGAATTCTGTACTTGTATCAAACCATTCAGTATTGAATATTTCTTTACCAAGAAGGGTTATGAGACGGTCTGCTATATGGATCCTGATACGTATTTGTTCAGTGACTTCAGTTATGTGTATGAAAAACTTTCAAAGTTTTTGGTGGTAACAGCTCCTCATATCACAATTCCTGATTATCCTTATACGGGTGATTTGCCTGATCGAAGTTTCTTGTTCAACGGCATTAGTAATTTTGGTTTTGGCGCATTTAGAAATTCCCCAAAGACGTTGAATCTGATGAAATGGTGGGAGGATAGATTGTCTATCTTGTGTTTTGGAGAAATGCTTTGGGCGGTATGTACTGATCAAAAATGGACAGACTTTTTCCCAGCTTTCTTGAATTATGATGAGATTTTGTTCTCTAATAATCTGGGGTTGAATGTGGCGCCTTGGAACTATTTTGAACGTAGAATCGAAAAAGAAGGGGACTCTTATTATGTCGTAAGTAGGACAGGAGCGAGTGATAGAAAGGATAAGTTGGTTTTTTGCCATTTTGCTGGATACAATTACAGGGAGTTGTCGACGACAGGAGTCGTCAATAATCAAAATCGCATGCGCATCAGCAATTTGAGGGAGTATCCTGATATGAATCCGCTTATAGACGAATATGTGAAGTTCATTTATGATAATCGTGATTTATTTAACCAGTTTTTAGATCTTCCATATTCTTACGCTAAGTTTGATAATGGAGTAAAGATCGATAAGTTGCATCGTCGCCTTTATAATGGAGTAGTGACAAATTTCGGATACGATAAGAATCCGTTTAAGACAGCAGGTAAAGATTCTTACTATGCTTTGTTGAAAAGCAAACATTTGTTTGGAACTGTTGAGTCTGACACTAAAATTGATGATGTCAGCCAAATGAATGAAGGATTTGAGAAAAAACTGAAATTCTTATATAAGGGATTGCGTATATTCTATAGAATCATAGGATATAAAAATTATGTGTTATTCCTTCAGTTTATTCGCAGATTGTCTTTATATGACGTAAATACTTTTTTGCTGGGTAAGAATTTTGAAAATTATAAACTTCGTTAATCATATATAAAATGAGGATCGGAATTAGTGGATATGTTGGAAATCGTTTGACGGGCATCGGTCGTGTTTTGATTTCAGTTCTTCAAGAGTTGGCACAACAAAATCCCGACTCTGAATATATAATTTTTAGGAATTACGATTTTTTAGATTATGATTGTTTAAGGATATATCCTAATATAGAAATTGTAGATGTTCCTTATACGAAAGAATCTGGTCTGAAAAATATTTTATGGCATCAGTGGACTTTCCAAAAATTACTGAAACAATACAAATGTGATTTGGCCTATATCCCTAATTTCACTTTGCTTTTATGGAAAGTAGTTCCGACTGTGGTCTCAATTCATGATTTGATAGAGTATAATGTGCCGGATAAGTTTTCTAAGTTGCGAATGTTTTATCGAAAGAGAATATGCGATCCATTGATGGCAAAACGAAGTGATCATATTTTGACAGTTTCTCAATCATCGTATAATGATATTGTGAAATATTTGGGTGTTGATCCTTCGAAAATCACATTGACGTTGAATGCTACGGATAAGAGTCTTTTTAAAAAGTATTCTCAAGAAGAAGTCGAACTTGTGATAAAGGGTTATGAATTAGAGTATAAAAAATATCTCCTTTTCGTTGGGACGATTGATTATCCTGGCAAAAACATAAAAACTGTGATTGAAGCTTTCTTGACACTGCGAGCAAAAGGGGCTTTGGAAGGGCATAAGTTAGTCATTATAGGAAAGGATGGGTATAACTCTGATGTTATATATGACATAGTAAGGAAGTCTCCTTTCCAGGCTGATGTTATATTTACCGGTTATATAAAGGATGCTGATTTGCCTAAATTTTATGCAGGTGCAGAATTGATGCTGTATTTGTCTCTCTTTGAGGGGTTTGGACTCCCCGTCTTAGAGGCAATGTCTTGCTCAACACCGGTTATCTGTCCAAATACTTCTTGTTTCCCTGAAATTGTAAAAGGTTTGGATGTTACTGTCCCTCCAACAGATGTGGCGGCTGTTGTGGAAAAAATTATGAAAATATTGAATGATGATGAGTATAGAAAATATTTGACGGATATGTGCTATGAAAAATCATTAAGTTATTCATGGCATGATTCAGCAAAGGTCTATCAAGAGGCATTTGAGTCGGTCTTTCGAAAATAGAAGGGGCTCGGAGTTGATTTTTTACAGGAGTAGATGTGAACTAGAAATAAGGATAAGGAAGTGATGCGCGTTAAAAATATTTTGAAAATAGCAGGTGTTTTTTGTGTCCTTTTGTTGTTTTTTTTCTTTTTTGAAAACAAAGGTCTTGCTTTAGAACGTGTTGATTTGGCTCAATATGGAAGTACTGAGATGGATTCTATAGAGGGTACGTTGAAGCGTGCTTTTGATAATTTGGATGGGAAAAAACTTGTTATCCCTTCTCAAAAGATCTCTTTTGAAAATTTGGATATTTTGGGAAAGAAAAATTTTGAAATAGAGTTTCTTAAGGGAGGCGAATTGCGTTGTAAGAACTTTAGAATAATTGATTGCGCAAAGTTCTCTTTCCATGGATTAAATTTGAAGGGTACGAAAGAAAAGTTCTCATGCTTTGATGTCATTGGTAATTGTTATGATTTTTCTATACACGATTGTGTTTTTGATTCCGAGAAAGATAGTCTGGGGCAAAATACATTTTATGGTATTCATGTGAGGTCTAATTGGAATATGAAGGATCGTAAATATCAGAATTCTCCTAGAAAGTTCAGAATATATAATAATGTAGTTCGTAATACGAAGTATGATGGCATCTTGGTTCATGCGAATTGCAGTGATTTTGTGATAGAGGATAACGTTGTTGATTCTGCGAAATGTATAGGAATAGAAGTGGAAGGTAGATATGGAGGATGGAAAAATACGACTGTCCAGCCGTGTAAAAATGCGCTAATCCAAAATAACAAGTTGAAGGATTGTGGAGATTGGGGTATATTGCTAATGTGGACGGATAGTGTGCGGGTGTATAATAATGTTTCGAAGAATGCAAAAGGTTGCTTCCTCTCTATTGGTTGTTCTCATTTAGAGGTAAAACGTAATGAATTGGAAGGCCTAGCTAAAGGATTCGAAATATCTCAAGAATTTTATGATACGGGAAAAGGCATAAATAGAGGTGTTTTAGTGGAGGATAATATCATTGTCGCAAAACCGAGAGCAGAAAGGAGAGGCGTTGTAGATGTTCGCCATGCGAAAAATGTAGAGATGAAAAATAACAAGATAAAATGTTTGGGTAGGGCAAAGTCGGCATGTCTTTCCGTCGCATCTTCCCAGAATGTGCAGATTGTCGAAAATGAATTTGAATCAAAAGAAAATATCCCTTATAGGGTTCTGTTGGATGAGGCTCTCGACCCGGAAACTAACAAGGAAACAAAATCTCTTAATGTGAGAAATGTTGACTTGCGAAAGAATACATATAGTGGAGTCCCTGAAAAAAATGAGATTTTGTTGGAAAATCTGAAGGGTAGGGAATGCCATATAGAATAGTTCGTCGCTAGTCATTTGTTGCTGTATGGACAAGTAATTTTTTTATGCCTCAAAATCTTAGCCGTTTATGCCTCTGTTTTTGATATGTAAATGGTTAGGTGGCATTTCTTTTTAGGTGCTATGGTGTTGAGGCAACTTATAAAATGAGGGTTCTTCTTTCTAATAAATTTTACTATCGTAGAGGTGGTGACTGCATCTATATGATGGAGTTGGAGCAGTTGTTGAAGGCCAAGGGACATGATGTCGCTGTCTTTTCAATGCAGTACCCTCAGAATTTCCCCTCTATATGGAGTCGGTATTGGCCATCTAATATGTCTATTTTTAAGGTGCTTTCTCGTCCTTTTGGCGATTCTGAGGTGAAAAGAAAGTTTAATGCTCTATTGGATGATTTTAAACCGGATGTCGTTCATCTCAATAATATTCATACTCACTTGTCTCCAATCATAGCAGAAATAGCCCATTCTAGGGGCATTCGTGTTGTTTGGACGTTGCATGACTCTAAGTTGGTTTGCCCGTGTTATGCTTGTATGCGCAAGGGGAATTTGTGTGTCGAATGCTTCACAAGAAAGGAGTCTGTAATAAGACATCGTTGTATGCGGGGGGGATTGTTGGGTTCTATTATTGGGTATTGGGAAGCAAAAAAATGGAATAAGGATCGCATTCAGCATTCTTGCGATTTGTTCTTGACGCCAAGTCGTTTTATCTCTTCCATCTGCATAAATGGAGGGTATGATGAGAGTAAGTTTTTGGTCTTGAATAATTTCGTTGATTTAGACAAGGTGGATGTCTCTTCATTTGATAAGAAAGATTATTATGTTTATTTAGGTAGGTTGACCAAAGAGAAGGGAATTGGTACCCTGTGTGAAGTCGCATCTCGTTTGCCCTACAAATTGGTGGTGATAGGAGGTGGTGATTTGGAGCGTGGTTTGCGAGATAAATATGCCGATTCTAACATTGATTTTTTAGGGAAAAAGAATTGGCATGAGTTCTGTCTGATTTTGGCAAGTGCTAGGTTTATGGTTATTCCTTCGGAGTGTATGGAAAACAATCCTTTGTCGGTAATAGAGTCTCTTGCTTTAGGAACGCCAGTTTTAGGAGCAAATATCGGAGGCATTCCAGAGTTGATAGATAATGGTTTTTCTGGCATGACTTTCGAAAGCGGAAATCAGGTGGATTTGAGAAATAAAATCGAATTGATGTGGAGTACTTCTTTTGACTATGTGGCCATATCTTCTTCCGCTCAAGATCGATATTCTTCCGATAAGTATATGAAAAAAATCATTGAGGTGTACAAAAACAAATGATTTGCAAGCCTTTTTCTCTTGTGACTTCCATAGAAACCTATGTTAATGGCTTAAGCAACGGCCTTCAACGATTTTTTTGTAATCCCTGATAAATCCCATATCATTGCACACGGGTAAGATGTTGGTATATAACGCGATATAAATATAGGAGACTTCGGTCTCCTTTTTTGTTTTTTATGTATTGCTTTCTATATACTTGAATTGTATTGGTTATTGGTATTCCTTTCCAAAATTTAGAAATACTTTGTGTTGGCGTTCCCCTGTTTTGAAATTAAAAGGAATAGAAACAAAGGATCTCTGTATTCCCATTTAGAGAAGGCGGACGAAGATTGAATATGTCGTGTCTTAATATGGTAAAAGCTAAGCGCATGTAGCTGTTTTGTTTGGCAAATGAAATTCCGTGTGGTATGATTTGTTTTGTATGTTTTGTGGTTTGATGCTATTTTTTTATTTTTGCAAAAATAAAGGGATAAGTTTTCGTCAATTTATTATGGCAGAAAAAAAACTAAACGGAACAGTAATAGTGACTTATCGATGCAACGCTCGTTGCTCGATGTGTAATCGATATAAGGCTCCTTCTAAAGCGGAGGAGGAAATCTCAATAGAGACAATCAAGAAACTCCCGAAGATGTATTTCACAAACATCACGGGTGGAGAGCCTTTCATTCGTACGGATCTGAAGGAGATTGTTAGGGAGTTGTACAAACTGAGCGATAGAATTGTCATCTCTACAAATGGCTTTTTCACGGATCGTATCCTCGATCTTTGTAAGGAATTCCCACAGATTGGTATCCGTATCTCTATTGAGGGGTTGGAACAGACCAACAATGAAATTAGAGGCTTGAACGATGGCTACCAACGTGGTTACACCACATTGAGGAAGCTTCGTGAGATGGGTATGAAGGATGTGGGGTTTGGTATGACGGTGCAGGACAAGAATGCACCTGACCTTGTCCCTTTGTATGAAATATCGAATGAGATGGGAATGGAGTTCGCGACGGCTTCGTTACATAATTCGTTCTATTTCGTTGAGGCGAAGAATATTATTCATGACCGTCCGATGGTGGCAAAGAATTTCGAGGATTTGGTGAACAAGTTGTTGAAGTCTAATTCACCGAAAAAATGGTTTAGGGCTTATTTCAATCATGGCTTGATTAACTATATCTATGGTCAGAAACGTCTATTGCCGTGTGATATGTCTTTCGATACCTTCTTTATCGATCCTTATGGTGATGTGATGCCTTGTAACGGAACGAAGGACAAAGAGGTGATGGGAAATCTCAATACGCAAACATGGGATGAACTTTGGAATTCGCCAGAAGCGGAAACTGTGAGAAAGAAGGTTCGTTGCTGCAATCGTAATTGTTGGATGATTGGCTCTGTTTCGCCTGCGATGCATAAATATATCACGATTCCGTTGTTGTGGGTGGCCAAACATAAGTTGAAATCATTGGTCGGATTGAAGTATTCTATGTATGAGAATCCGATTTGTTGTGATTATCGGGATGGTAAGGTTGCGAAAGAGGATTTGGACAAACTCTCTACGTGTGATTTGAATGCGGTAATCAGCAATGGACTTTCTGAAGATTCCAAGGAGGCTCTGAAAGGCAAACGTGGAGAGGATATTGTGAATGCCGATGTCGAGGGACAAGGCTACGAGGCAACGGTGGTGGAGACAAATCGTGATATTGAGATAAAGTAGAAAAGGATTTTATGGCTGATTGTAAGAGAGTTGTAGTAACAGGAACTCGTGGTATCCCAAACATTATGGGGGGAGTGGAAACTCATTGCGAGGAACTTTTCCCTTTAATTGCCCAAAAAGGATATGCGGTTACTATAATTCGTCGTTCCAACTATGTGAAGGATTCTTTCTCAGAATGGAATGGTGTGCAGTTGGTAAATGTCTCTTCGCCAAAGAAGAAATCTTTTGAGGCGATTGTCCATACTTTTAGGGCTATTAATAAGGCAAAGAATTTGGGAGCAGATGTCTTGCATCTTCATGCCATTGGTCCTGCGTTGTTAGTCCCTTATGCTAAGTTGAAGGGAATGAAAGTCGTTTTTACGCATCATGGCCCGGACTATGATCGGGACAAATGGGGCTTTTTTGCTAAAACGATGTTGAAATTGGGCGAACGGATGGGTTGTATGTTCGCAGACGAGGTTATTGTGATTTCAAATGTCATTAGGAGGCTTATTGCGGATAAATACGGTAGGACAAATCGGGTCCATTTGATATACAATGGGGTTCCCGATCCCGATTTTGTCGATTATCCTGATTATTTTACCGAATTGGGAGTCGAACCGGAAAACTATATCTTGGGTATGTGTCGCTTCGTTCCTGAAAAGAATCTTCATCATTTGGTGGAGGCGTATTCGTTGTTTAAGGAGAGACATCCCGAGTCTGGAATTCGTTTGGTTTTGGCAGGTGATACGGATTTTGAGGATGATTATTCTCGAAGCTTGAAGGAACTGGCGAAATCGAAAGGTGTGGTGCTCACGGGATTTGTAAAGGGAAGGCGACTCCATTCATTGTTGACGCATGCCAGTTGTTTTGTCCTTCCTTCCTCGCATGAGGGATTGCCTATTGCATTGTTGGAGGCAATGTCTTACCGACTTCCTGTAGTTGTAAGCGATATACCTGCTAATTTGGAGGTGGAATTGCCTGAAGAGAATTATTTCCGTTTGGGTGATGTGAATCAGCTCTCTTCTAAGTTGGAATGCTTGCTAGAGGAAAATCCTGCGCTTCGGGTTCAATATGATTTGGACAAGTATCAATGGAAGCATATAGCAGATCAAGTCTGTGAGGTTTATGCTAGTCTGGGTTAGATTTTTTAGTTGATAGGTCTGATTTTTTGAATTTCAAAATATGGGTAGCGGAACAAAAGTTCCGCTTTTTTTTTATCTTTGCTTATGATAATAGGTAAAATAGATGAAAACAGCACTTATAACGGGCGTAACGGGTCAGGATGGCTCTTTCTTGGCGGAACTTCTCCTTTCCAAGGGGTATGATGTTCATGGCACGATTCGTCGATCGTCAGTCGATTTCCGTGAGCGGATTGCTCATTTGGAGGGGCGACCTCATTTCCATTTGCATTATGCGGATATGGGTGATTCGATGAGCCTTTGTCAAGTAGTCAAAAATGTTGTGCCCGATGAAATATATAACCTTGCGGCTCAGAGCCATGTCCAGGTGAGTTTCGACTCTCCGGAATTTACGGCAGATGTGGATGCTACAGGCGTACTTCGAGTCTTGGAGGCTGTCCGCCTTTGCGGATTGGAAAAGTCTTGTCGGATTTACCAAGCCTCTACTTCAGAGTTGTATGGGAAGGTTGAGGAGGTTCCGCAAAATGAGAATACTCCTTTCCATCCTTATTCTCCCTATGCTGTGGCGAAGTTGTATGGTTTTTGGATTGTCAAAGAATATCGTGAAGCGTATAATATGTTCTGTTGCTCGGGTATCCTTTTCAACCATGAGAGTGAACGGCGTGGCGAGACGTTTGTCACCCGCAAGATTACCTTGGCGGCAGCTCGTATTGCCCAGGGCAAGCAGGATAAATTATATTTGGGCAATCTCTCTTCCTTGCGAGATTGGGGATATGCAAAGGATTATGTGGAGTGTATGTGGAAGATATTGCAGCATGACCAACCGGAGGACTTCGTGATTGCAACGGGTGTACAGCACTCTGTCCGTGAATTTTGTTATCTGGCCTTCAAAAGGGCGGGAATTGAATTGGAATTCGTGGGTGAAGGTGCCGATGAAAAGGGTGTCGACAAAAGTACAGGCAAGATTTTGGTGGAAGTGTCACCAGACTTCTATCGTCCGACGGATGTTGTGAACTTGTGGGGTGACCCAACTAAGGCGAAAGAGAAGTTGGGTTGGGATCCTACGAAGATGACCTCTTTTGAGGAATTGGTCAATTTGATGGTGGATGCAGATATGGAAAAAGTGGCAGTGGAGCGTGTTGGTGACCATGTCAGAACCAATTTGGCTGAGTATCTTGAAAAGGGAATCGTGAAGTAATGCCTCTTCTTCAAGAGAAGGTCGATGTTTTTTAACACACCTAATTATTACAAAACAGACAAAATGGATAAAACATCAAAGATATATGTGGCAGGCCATCACGGATTGGTGGGCTCTGCTATTTACAACAACCTGAAAAGTAAAGGCTATACCAATTTGGTGGGACGGAGCCATAAGGAATTGGATTTGTTGGATGGTGTGGCAGTCAAACGTTTTTTTGATGAGGAAAAGCCTGAATATGTGGTCTTGGCGGCTGCTCATGTCGGTGGAATCATGGCCAATAGTCTCTATCGGGCCGATTTTATTTATCAGAACCTTCAAATCCAGCAGAATGTCATTGGAGAGAGTTTCCGTCATGGCGTTAAGAAGTTGCTTTTCTTGGGCAGTACTTGCATATACCCTAAAAATGCTCCTCAACCGATGGGGGAGGATGTCTTGTTGACGAGCGAATTGGAGTACACCAACGAGCCTTATGCGATTGCCAAAATTGCTGGTTTGAAGATGTGTGAGAGTTTCAATCTCCAATATGGTACGAATTACATCGCGGTGATGCCTACGAATCTTTATGGTCCGAACGATAATTTCCATTTGGAGAATAGTCATGTCATGCCGGCAATGATGCGTAAGATATTTTTATCGAAGCAGTTGGGCGATGGCAATTGGACGGCAGTCCGCAAGGATTTGGATATCCGTCCTGTTGAGGGGGTCAACGGGTCTGCCTCTCCTTTTGAAATAGAGACTGTCTTGGCCAAATATGGAATATCCAAGGAGGGTGTGACCTTGTGGGGAACAGGAAAGCCTTTGCGTGAGTTCTTGTGGAGCGAAGAGATGGCGGATGCTTGTATCTATATCATGGAACGTGTTGACTTTAAGGATATAATAGGTATAGCGGAGTATAGTAGTGTCCAAAAGGGCGCTTCCTTTTCTGGTGCTTCGGATAGAAATCAATCGACAGGTAGAGGTGGCGCTATTCCTTCTTTGGGGGATATCCGCAATTGCCATATAAACATCGGAACGGGAAAAGAATTGACGATAGCAGAGTTGGCGCAATTGATCGTCAATGTCGTAGGTTTCCATGGAAAGTTGAGATTCGATAGTTCGAAGCCGGATGGAACGATGAGAAAACTGATCGATGTTTCTAAGTTGCACCGTTTGGGTTGGCATCATAAGATAGAGATAGAAGAGGGTGTTCAGCGTCTGTTCGATTGGTATATGGAGAGTTTGAGATAGTTCTTTTTTGACTTTTAGTCTGGTGATTATGGCAAATTTATATCCATTCCTTTTCCAACCCAATCTGCATTCTGTCGTTTGGGGAGGAAATCGACTAAAAACGTGGAAGGGATTGGGGGCGGATGACGAACCTATCGGTGAATCGTGGGAGGTCAGCGCAGTGCCTTCCAGTCTCAGTGTGATCAGCAATGGTCGCTTTGCAGGACGTGATTTGGCGAGTGTCATCGCGGACAACCCATCGGCGATATTGGGAGAGGCTGTCTCTAAACGTTATGGAGGAAAGTTGCCTTTGTTGGTCAAGTTTATCGATGCCGAGCGTGACTTGAGCATTCAGGTTCATCCGGACGATGCGATGGCGCAACGTGAGCATGGAAAGTTCGGAAAGACGGAGATGTGGTATGTGATTGATGCCAAGCCTAATTCCTATCTCTATTCGGGATTTAAAAAAGCGGTCTCGATGGAAGAGTATAGAAAAAGGGTGGAGGATGGGACGATCGTCGATGTCTTGGCTCGCTATGAGGTGAAGAAGGGTGATGTCTTTTATATTCCGTCGGGTCGGATTCATGCCATCTGTGGAGGCTGTTTGGTCGCGGAGGTGCAGCAATCCTCCGATGTCACTTATCGGATTTTTGACTATAACCGCTTGGATGCCAATGGCGAAAAGCGGGAACTTCATACGGACTTGGCGTTGCAAGCCTTGGATTTCAAGGTGGAGGAGGAGTATCGGACGATCTATCCGAAATCGTACAATAAGGCGACGTTGGTCGTCGATTCTCCGTTCTTTAGCGTCCGTGTCTTGGATGTGTCGGAGACGTTCCATCGCGATTTGCTCAAATATGACAGTTTCATCATCAGCATGTGCATACGGGGAGCTTGTTATATTAAACTTCGTTCGTCTGGCGAAAAGGTGCTCCTGAAAGAGGGGCATAGCTGTTTGGTGCCGGCTCGCGTGGCTGATTATGACATAATTCCGATAGACGGCAAGGTTCAAGTGCTGGATGCTTTTATCGACAATATGGATAGAAGCATGGTAGGGAAAATAAACCGCTTTTTGCAGATCCGGCTCGGGTAGGAACTTTTTCGTCTGGCCTGACAATATGGCTTTTTTCAGAAGACATTTGGAATAGGATTTGTGAATTTTGGGTTACAGATAGGGACACTTCATCAGGTGTCCTTTTTTGTTTATAAAAGTTTGACTTATTCCTCTTTCGGTATGAGGGAAAAGTTGTATTTTTGTTTCTTGAATATATTTTTCTAAAAAGAAGATGTCTCGAATGAGTGGCAATGAAAAATGGACTGTAATCGCCAATCCGAAGGCGGGTAGCCGACGTTTTTTTCAACGGAAAAGTTCGATAGAGAAACGTTTGGAGAAGGCTGGTTTGGATGCCGAAATCATTGTCACGGAATATGCGGGTCATGCCACGGTCTTGGTGAAAAGATTGTTGGATGAGGAGAATGTTCGTCATTTGATTGTGGCGGGAGGCGACGGCTCCGTCAGTGAGGTGGTCGATGGTATCTTCTCTTCGTCTGTCGATCTATCCGAAGTCACTTTGGCCATTATGCCAGGGGGAACGGGCAACGACTGGGCTCGTTATTGGGGTATTCCTAAGAAGGCACGGAAAAGCATCCCTTTTATCGTGGACGGCTATACGCGGAGGGTCGATGTGGGACGGTTGTCCTATTTCCATCAAGGCGAGCAGAAGGTGAAGTACTTCATCAATTCGGTGGGGATGGGATTCGATGCACAGGTGGTCTATTATACGGAATTGATCTCTCGTTTCTTGCCGGGACGTTCCTGGGTCTATTCGTTGGCGGTCGTGATGGGGGCTTTGATGCACTCTTCCAAACCACTTCGATTGGAGTTGGAGAATGACGGATGTGTGGTCGATGACAATGTCTATACGATCTCTATCGCGAACGGCCCCTATACGGGAGGCGGAATCAAACAGACCCCCGACGCTGTCCCAACGGATGGGAAGTACGATCTTTTCGTTGTGGTGCGCCCTTCGTTCCTGTTGCTCATCAAGTCGTTGTACCGCTTGTTTAAGAAGAAGTTGGAAGGCAATTCCTGCCTCCGTTTTTATCGAACATCCTCTTTGCGGATCACGTGCAGTAGCAAGAATAGTGTGGAGGCCGACGGCATTTTGTTGGATGGAGCGGAAGGACCTTTCTGTATGGAAATGCTCCCGAATGCGCTTCGGATGGTCGTCCCCAAAGAACGCTGTTGAATAAAATTTTATAGTTATGATATCGAATTTGTTGAAGCATACGGATTCTGGCAATTTCTTCATATTTGCGGGTCCATGTGTGATTGAAGGTGAAGATATGGCTCTGCGCATAGCCGAGCATCTCAAGACGGTTTCTGACCGATTGAAGATTCCGTTCGTGTTCAAAGGCTCATACCGTAAGGCAAACCGTTCGAAGGTAGACTCCTTTACGGGTATCGGAGATGAAAAGGCCTTGAAGATTTTGGCGAAGGTGCGGGCTGATTTTGAAGTTCCTGTCGTGACCGATATCCACGAGGTGGACGAGGCGGACATGGCTGCGGAGTATGTGGATGTGTTGCAGATTCCGGCTTTCCTTTGTCGGCAGACCGATCTTTTGGTGGCTGCTGCCCGGACTGGCAAATGTGTGAATATCAAGAAGGGACAATTCCTCTCTCCTGAGTCGATGAAATTTGCGGCGCAGAAGGTCATCGATAGCGGTAACAAGCAGGTTCTGCTTACGGACCGTGGAACGTTTTTCGGCTATCAGGATTTGATCGTCGATTACCGTGGTATCCCTACGATGCAAGGCTTGGGTTTCCCCGTTATTTTGGATGTCACCCATTCTTTGCAGCAGCCTAATCAGGCTTCGGGTGTTTCGGGCGGTAATCCGCAGATGATCGAGACGTTGGCCCGTGCTGGTGTGGCAGTCGGTGTGGACGGCCTTTTCTTGGAGACGCACCCCGATCCGGCGAATGCCAAGTCGGATGGCTCCAATATGCTCAGATTGGATATGTTCGAACCTTTGATGGAGAAGTTGGTTCGTATTCGTGAGGTCGTAAATAATTTGTAGAATAGAGTCTCTTCGTGAGATTCCTGATAAATATAGATAAGTAAGAAGATGGCACAAAAACCTTCCATACCTAAGGGTACAAGAGATTTCGCACCAATAGAGATGGCGCGTCGTAATTATATATTCAACACCATCAAGGAGGTTTTCCGTTTGTATGGATTCCAACAGATTGAGACTCCTGCCATGGAGAACCTTTCCACTCTCATGGGTAATTATGGTGACGAGGGAGACAAACTTCTTTTCAAGATTTTGAATTCTGGAGATTTCCTTTCGGGCGTCGAGCAATCGGATTTGGAGGCAAGAAATTCCTTGAAATTGACAAACAAGATTTCGGAGAAGGGGTTGCGTTATGACTTGACGGTTCCTTTTGCACGTTTCGTCGTGATGAACCGTGATAAGTTGAGCTTCCCATTCAAGCGTTATCAAATCCAGCCCGTATGGCGTGCGGACAAGCCTCAGAAGGGACGTTACCGTGAGTTCTATCAATGCGATGTCGATGTCGTTGGCAGCGACTCTTTGATGAACGAGGTGGAGTTGATTCAAATAGTGGACGAGGTCTATCGTCGATTGAAGGTGAATGTCTGCGTGAAGCTCAACAACCGTAAAATCTTGACAGGTATTGCCGAGGTGATAGGGCAGGCTGATAAGATCGTGGATATCACGGTCGCTATCGATAAGCTGGATAAGATTGGTTTGGAGAATGTCAATGCGGAGTTGGCTTCCAAGGGTATTCCTGAGGAGTCTATTGCCAAGTTGCAGCCGATTATCTTGTTGCAAGGTACGAACGAGGAGAAGTTGCAGACCATCCGGGAGGTGCTTGCCTCTTCTGAAATCGGTTTGAAGGGAGTAGAGGAGATCGCTACGATTTTGGAATATGTCAAGTTGGTCGGCGTTCAGACGGAGGTTGAGTTGGACTTGACTTTGGCTCGTGGCTTGAACTATTATACGGGTGCTATTTTCGAGGTGAAGGCGAAGGATGTCCAGATTGGTAGCATCACCGGTGGTGGCCGCTATGACAATTTGACGGGCGTCTTCGGTATGGATGGCGTTTCGGGTGTTGGCATCTCGTTTGGTGCAGACCGTATCTACGATGTCTTGAACCAGTTGGATCTCTATCCGGCAGAGATGTTGCAATCCACGAAAGTGATATTCGTCACTTTCGGCCAGGAGGAGTTGAAATATGCGTTGGGTTGTTTGAAGGCTGTCCGTGCGGCTGGTTTGGCTGCCGAGGTCTATCCAGTGCCTGCCAAGATGAAGAAGCAGATGGGTTATGCCGATGGAAAGGGTATCCCGTATGTGGCTATCATCGGCGAGACGGAGATGGCGGAAAACAAGGTGATGCTCAAGGATATGCAGAGTGGCGAGCAAAAACTCGTTTCTGTTGAGGAGATGATTTCTTTGTTAAAATAAAGGAATCGTTTGTATTTTTATAAAATAAGTTTATATTTGTATTCAAATTTATCACGGCTTTTCTTAAGAAAGGGTGGTGGATTGTATATTTAGTGTATAAACATAAACAACAAGAAGAATGTCTAAAGTTCTTATTATCGGAGTAGGCGGTGTTGGTACCGTAGTGTGTCACAAGGTGGCACAAAATGCTAACGTCTTTACGGATATTGTTGTCGCAAGCCGTACAAAGGCGAAGTGTGATGCTGTTGCAGCGGTATTGAAAGAGCGTTATGGTGTTTCGGTCACCACAGACAAGGTGGATGCCGACTACACGGATCAAATTGTTGCTTTGTTTAAGAAGCATAAGCCTGAATTGGTCATTAATGTGGCTCTTCCTTATCAGGACTTGAACATTATGGATGCTTGTCTTGAATGTGGTGTCAATTACTTGGATACGGCCAACTATGAGCCGAAGGACGAGGCTCATTTCGAGTATAGCTGGCAGTGGGCTTACAAGGAGAAGTTCGAGAAGGCTGGTTTGACGGCAATCCTTGGTTGTGGTTTTGACCCAGGTGTCTCCGGCGTTTATACTGCTTATGCGGCTAAGCATCACTTCAAGGAGATGCAGTATCTCGATATCGTCGATTGCAATGCAGGAAACCATCATAAGGCTTTTGCCACGAACTTCAACCCAGAAATCAACATCCGTGAGATTACCCAAAAGGGTCGTTTCTATCAGGATGGCAAATGGGTGGAGACAGGTGCTTTGGAAATCCATAAGGCATTGACCTATCCAAACATCGGTCCAAGGGAATCTTATTTGATGTACCACGAGGAGTTGGAGTCGTTGGTGAAGAATTTCCCTTCCATCAAGCGTGCTCGTTTCTGGATGACTTTCGGACAGGAGTATCTGACGCACCTTCGTGTGATTCAAAATATCGGTATGGCTCGCATCGACGAGGTGGAGTACAACGGTGTGAAGATCGTTCCGCTTCAGTTCTTGAAGGCCGTTCTTCCTAATCCTCAGGATTTGGGCGAGAACTACGAGGGTGAGACCAGTATCGGTTGCCGTATCAGCGGTATCGGTAAGGATGGGAAGCCGTTGACTTACTATGTCTATAACAACTGTAGCCACCAAGAGGCTTATAAGGAGACTGGAATGCAAGGTGTCAGCTATACGACAGGTGTGCCTGCTATGATTGGTGCCATGATGTTCTGCACGGGTCAATGGAAGCGTCCGGGCGTATGGAACGTGGAGGATTTCGATCCAGATCCGTTCATGGCAGAGTTGAACAAACATGGATTGCCTTGGCACGAGGTATTCAACGGAGATTTGGAATTAGACCAAATATAATTTTATTGGTATTATTGTTAATGGTAGAGACAGGGTTTGTGGCCTTGTCTCTACTTTTTTATTACACGGAAACTATCTCCAAGTCAATTTAACAGACAGTGTCTGTTGAATTTGGTATTTCAAATAGAAGCGTCTCCTAACCTGTAAGTTAGAGTCGGGAAAGCCCCTGCCGGAGTCTTGCAAATAAGAGAAAACCTTCTTCAAACACGCTCCGTTTCCCCGCTCAAATCGCCGATTATAGGGCAAGAATGATAGTTTTGTATAAAACAATCAATTTTTAGTGTACTGCGCATTGTTTTTCTTGTGAATTAACCTCTTATATGTTACTTTTGAACGTGTTGAATTTTAGTCCTGAAATAAAAGGAGGGACAAGGATTGGTAGTGTCTGGTTTTTGGAAGTTTTGGGAAGAAGAGGCGAGTTCGTTTTTTCTTGAAAATCAGTCTAATGTGAGTTGAACCATTGATGCCGAAAGGTGTAAACGGTTAGAAAATATTTAGTAGAACGGTAAATGTGGATCCAAAATGAATAAATTAGTTTTAGCATTAATATTGGCTATGTCTTTTCATTTTTCTGCGATGGCGGAGGGAGGAAAGACGGCTCCCATAGATAGCTTGTTGTCTCTCTATGAGCGATACGGGAATATATATTCCGTTTTTGATAATTACACTTTTTCCTATACCTCTTCCGACTTGAAGAAACTCTATTCAGATCGAAATGTGAAGAGTGTCTTGTTGAGGCTTTTTGACCGTAGCGAGTATTTGAAGGCGCGTGGAGGAAAGATTACGGAAGAGAATTCGTTGGAGAGGGCGCAGATGGACACGGCCTACTCCAAGCAACCTTTGTACGATTATAGCTTTGCCGAGAGTTTGATCTGTAGTTTCAGATGGCAGGAGGTTTACGACAAAGTATATGATTTGTGGGTTGCCGATGGAAAGAGGGTAGGTAGCCATTGGTTTGGCGTCTTGTTGGGATTCCAGGATCCTGAAGCCATTTCGTTGGTGGATGGTTATTTGAAGTCAGTCGATAAGAAGGGTTCTGTTATATCCAGTGACATGCATGATTATGTCCGTGAGGCCATCCATGGTAGTTACGGCTCCTATTCGGAGGATGTTAAGATTCGGTTGTTGAGCAAAGATTTCATCGTGTTGGCTGATTTTGATTATCAGCCTGTGAATGTGGCTGTTATAGGACATCTTAACAATCGTTTTGATGAGAATTGTGGTCGCAACGCATCCCATTATTTGTCGGATGTGAAAGGTCAGATTTTGAAACTTGCTTCGGATATGGATATCTTCTCTTACAATAAATATCAACGCATCAGTCGTGATATTGTCCGCCATACGGATGTAGCCAAAGGGTGGTACCAATGCAACAAGGCCATTATGGAAAAAGAGGAGAGTTTTTGGAAATCGAAGATAAAGTATAGGAAATAGTGGGCTTCTTGATTAAGAGGCTAAGAATTGAAATTAGTAAGATGTAGAAAATAAGTTGGTATGAAATCCTTGTGGAGGCATGAGGGGCAGAATGTGTTGTCTCTTCTCTACTAGAGATTCCCCTTAAAGTCATTCCATTTATTTTTATACTACAACCAAATGCCGTTTTATTCTATTATTTAAAGCAATGATAATAACAGTAGTTTCGTGTGCCATAATACTTGGTGCATTTCTATTCTTTTGGTTTCAGATTGATAACGTTAAGAAGAAGGGTTTATTGATAGAGAGAAGGAGGTATGTAGAGCAAAGGCCAACTGTGATCTCCACATTAGGTGTGTTAGGTACATTCCTTGGTATCACCATTGGCTTGTGGTTCTTTAATACGCAGGATATTAATTCAAGCATACCTAAGTTGTTGGAAGGCTTGAAGACGGCTTTTTTTACTTCGTTGTCTGGTATGATTTGTTCTCTTTTGCTGAATAGGAGAGTTGATGCTTTATATGATGATTATGAGACAAAGCAAAAGGGAGAGAGTCGGGCGACCGACCTTGAAAATGCTGCAGGTATGATTGTGAAGGCTGTAGAATCGATGTCTATGCAATCAAAATCTGATAGTGAGAGTATGCGAAAAGCTATAGAGGATTTGTATAAACATTCTATACCATTTCAAGATGATAGTCTTTCGAAACAAGATAAGGTAATAGATCTTTTGAGTGGTGGCTTTGAAAAAATGAATGCCAATTTGACTGAGCTATCTTCTGTCCTTCATAAAGAGGTTATGGATATAGAACACAAAATGTCAGAGACAAATAGTTTGCTAACAAGTAAGTTCGACGAGTTCTCTGAACTTTTGAAGAAGAGTAATACTGAGGCTCTTGTTGAGGTTATGAAGACTGTAACAGAGGAGTTTCAAAAGCAGATGAATGAATTGATTAGTCGTCTTGTTAAGGAGAACTTTGACAAACTCAATCAAAGTGTTGATCAGTTGAATACATGGCAAATTGAGAATAAGGAGATGATTCAATCTTTGACTAATCAATATATGCAGATGGAGACTCAGTTCTCAGAAACAGAGACTACACTTGTTAAAGTAGGTGAAGATACTAGATTGTTGGTGTCTGAAGGTGGCAAGTTACAGCAACTAATCTCAGCCTTGAATAGCGTTATGGTGCAAGATGAGAAGTTTGTACAAATTACTAGTAATTTAAGTGCAACGACTGAATTTTCAAAACAAAATATGGAGGCATTCAAGGAATCCACTGATCAACTCAATGACTGGGTTAGAAAACAGCGGAATTTTGTTGAGGCTGTGCAGGAGTTGATAGTTAAATTGGAAGAAATAAGCAAGTTAAAAGATTATTCGGAAGAATTTTGGAAGGGGCAAAAACAAGGAATGGCGGATTCCCTTGGTGCTTTGAAACAAGGCTCTTTGACATTGAATTCTCAATTAACTGCTCTTGATCAGCGGTTCTATAATAGATTGAATGCCACATTGGCGGAATTAGACACTTGTATTCAGGCGATGGTTAATGGAAGGAGGTAGTCTATGGCAAAGCACAATGTATGGATGTCGGTATCGGATCTGATGACAGGTCTGATGATTATTTTCTTGTTTATTGCAGTCTCATACATCAGTAAAAATCAAGATAATGAAAGTGTTTTGAGGGAATATATTGATGCAAAGCGTGACTTACATGACAAACTGCAGAGAGAACTTAAGTCGTCTATTGAGAAAAATGAGATAGAACTTAGCCCTGATTTGTCAATGAAGTTTACTAAGGCGGAAACTTGCTTTGAACCAGGAAAATATGATATCAAACCAGAGTTTCAAAAATCATTGGATGAGGTTATGTCCAAATATTTTGATTTGTTACTTCGAGATACCTTGCGAGCAAACATTAAGGAAATTCGAATTGAAGGACATACGGATGACCAACAAATAAAGGCAACTAATCCCTTATACCAAAAGGATAAGTTTGTTTCCAACGCTAAATTATCACAACTGAGGGCATTGGAAATTCTTAAATATCTCAAAGAGAGTGTGGCAAACAAATATCAAGGTAAGGATAAGGAGTTCTTGGAATATTGGTTAACAGCATGTGGTATGTCTTATAGTAGGGCTTTGGATGAGGATGGTCAATTGGTGTTTAATACGGGGAAAACGATTGATGCGGAAAAGTCAAGAAGAGTGGAAGTGCGCCTTATTACAAGGGGAGATGAAATTTTGGAGAACTTTGTAACGAAAAAACTGGAAAAGTAGAATGGAAGAATCAGTAATGCCAATATATAGTTTCAATGGATTAAAGAATCTATTGAGAATTAAGGGGTTTCGTGTAGACAAGGCTCAAGCATACAGACCTCTTGAAGTTGAAAATGTTGATTTGAATTCTCCTCGTTGTAATCTAGAAATAACAAATGATGGCTTTTTTGTCATTGATCCTGTAGATGGAGAAAAAAGGCAAGTCTTTTTATATATGCAGAATTATGACATCGAAAAATATAATGACTATCCTAGATTCCATATATGTAATTGTTCGACTTTGCAGATGTATAGTAGAGGCTCTTATAGAAGGGCAAATACAGCAAGGGTAAAGGTAAAGAATAGAAGCGATGGACGAGAGGTTTGGGTAGATAGTCTGAAATTATGTCAAAATTGTGCAAGCAAGATGTTTAATGCCCCAAAAACAACAGCGGATTTTGAACGTGTCATGCGCCAAGCTGCGGCCTCCTCTGAAAGGAATGACTACAAAAGAGGCGAATTGGATATTCGTGGTTATACCAAAGATTGGAGTAAAGTTAGTGAGGCGTACCGAAACTTAAAACAATTTAAGTGTGAGCAATGTGGGGTGCAAATAACAAATCCTTTTGATCAATGTTTTATTCAGGTTCATCATATTAGTGGAGATAAAACAGATAATAGAGAGCAAAATTTAAAATGCTTGTGTGTTGAATGCCATTCTCAGATTGATGAGAGGCATAAGAAGAATTTTAGTACAAAGGCTAATCTCCTTGTCCTGGATGATTTTAGAAAAAAATATCGAGGGCAACAAGGTTTGTTTTAGGTAGTGCTAACTTATATGATATGGTAGTTTATATGTGTGTTTTAGACAGTTAAGCTTATGAAAAAGAGTGTGTTATTGCCCATTGCTTGTGCTTCCTTTCTGTTGTTTAGCCAGTTCGTCATGGTTCCTTGGACCCAATCCCAAATAAATAGCCATCTGATGGAGCATGATGGAGGTTGGAATATTTCTTCTATAGTATATGCGGTTTTAGTCGTGGTTTTTCTTATCCTCTTTTTATATAGGTATAGGAGGACGACTATGTGGCAAAGGGCGCTATGGGGTTTTCTCCTCCTTTCTGCCGTCTATTATTGTTGGGTCTTGAAGGGTCTCTACTGCCTTGGATGCGCGGTTGGGTGAAATGCCCAAGGGAACTTTGTTTTGAAGCCAACGGGGCTCGTCCTCATCTTATGGGTTGTCCCGCTATTTTATTCCCCTTGATTCGTCTCCTTGTCATGTTTAACTATGCTGTAAGGTATTTCCCTTTTTTCTATGGATAGGATGAGTTGTCCTGTTGAGTCGATGACAGCCTGTCGCATTTTTTCCCCTTCTAAAAATAGGGTGTCGTTTGATTGGTGGTATTTGCCTTTTTCAACTGAAAATCCGAAGCAAAAAGATTCGTTTTTGAAGGTCCCGTCTTTGTAGAAGGTGAGGGTGGTGCCTCCAGCAGGAAGTTCCCTATAGGCTTCCAATAGGACGGGTGGTTCTTCCCGAAAATCTTTGTTGGGCAGGACGACGATTAGGAGAACGATGACGGCCAACAATACCAATTCTAGGTTTTGACTCTTCTCCTTCCCTTTGTTCCGAATCACTTTATATATTTTCCATAGGAGGGTGCCCCCTAAAAAGAGTAGTGCTATGCAGATTCCTAAGATGAGGAAGGTGTAGAAGCCGGAAACTGCTGTCCTCCAATAGATTTCTGTTTTTATGAGGAGGAGAAGGAAAAGGGCGAAATAGAGTGTTCTCGTGAATTTCATGATGGAATGTTGTTGGTTCGATGCTTTGCAAAAATAGGCAAAATATTTGTTACGAAACTATTTTCTCCTACCTTTGTGAAAACAGTTATTTTGTTGGATGTTATTTATAGTTGACTATGTGGGTGTTGTTTTTTAACTCTTTGATGAGTATTATACCTTTATGCGCAGGCATTTATGTGGCATATATGGCAATTTTCGGTTTCGGGGATAGTGGTGGAGATTGGCTTGTTATCCTTTATAGGGTAAGTATGCTTGCCCTTACTTTTTATTTGGGAATGGTAGCCTATCGCCAGCAAAAGCCCCTTTGGTTCTATCTTTTAGGGAAAGAACCCTATCGCATTACGGAGGATGCGTTGATTATAATGGTGTCACTTGGTAAGGCATATAAGGAGTATAAGATTCCTTGGAATGGAAGGATATAACAGGCTTCCGGCTCAATAAGTATGCCATTATCATAGATGTGAAGGAACCGAACAAATTTCTTTGTGATGTAAGTAGTAGAGAAAGACAGTTGATGGAGAGAAGTATTCAATTTCTCGGTACACCATTCTTCTTGTACGCTTGTTCAAGAAAGCATTCCAAAGAGGAAATTCTGTCGAACTTGAAACGGGAATTGGAAAAACATCATGGATCTTTCATATAAGAATCTTAGAATCGAATCCGTTTATATTTAATTCAAAATGTCATTGGAGGAGATTCTTCTGCTCCATAGGCTAGAAGCTTATCCCATTCGTAACCGATTGCACCGATAGTTGCTGTCGGTGGTCGCAAAACAAAAGAGGCGGTCAATCAATGGCCGCCTCTTTTGTTGTGTATTGTCCGACTAGATTAGATACCGAAGCTGATGCTTGACATGTATTCGTAGATTGGACTGATGAAACCTAAAACAATCATGCCGATGGTACAGATGGCCAAGCCGATGACAGACATGGCATCGCTCTTGATCGGTTTGATTGGGTTCGTTGATTCCTTGATGAACATCGCCTTTACTACTAACAAGTAGTAGAAGAGGGAGATGATTGTGTTGAGCAATGCGATGAATACCAATAGGTACATCTCTTTTTGCGTGGCAGCCAAGAAGATGAAGAACTTGCTGAAGAATCCAGCGAAGAATGGGATACCACCCAAAGAGAACATTGCCAACATCATGATCACAGCCAACTTAGGGTTGGTGCTGTACAATCCATTGTAGTCATCCATGCCGACTTTGCCTGTTTGGTTCTCAATGTTGGAGATGATGCCGAACGCAGCCAAGTTGGTGAACAAATAGATGAAGATGTAGAAGACTGTCGCTGCCATACCTTGTGGCGTTCCTGCGATGACACCCAAGAGAATGTATCCCGCTTGGGAGATGGATGAAAAGGCGAGGAATCGCTTCAAGTTCTTTTGACGGATGGCGAACAAGTTACCTACCGTGATTGTCACAACGATGATCCACCAAAGGATGTTTTGCCAAGTCTCGGCATAGTTGCGGAACACCGTGATGAGGATATACAAGAATGAGAATACTGCAGCACCCTTGGACATGACGGAGAGATAAGCCGTAACAGGGGTAGGGGCTCCTTGGTAGGTGTCAGCTGTCCACAAGTGGAAAGGAACCAAAGAGATTTTGAAGCCCATACCTGCCATGAAGAATATCATCGCCATGATTTGGAGGGGTTCTGCCAAGAATGCGTTTGCTGCCTCGTTGTAGTAGAGTGTTCCGTAAGTTCCGTAGATGAGGGAGATACCGAACAACATTACGCCGGAGGAGAAGGCTGCTGTCAAAATGTATTTTGCTGCAGCCTCAGCTGATTCATGAGCCTTCTTGTTGAATGCAACCATGGCAGCCATAGGGATGGAAGCCGTCTCCAATCCGATGTAGAAGAGGAGGAAGTTGCCTGAAGAAATCATCAAGTACATACCCAATAGGGTAGAGAGCATCAAGAAGTAGAACTCGCCGCTTTGTGACCTGTTCTCGTGTTCGTTCCAATAGTGGGCGAAGAAGAAAACGAGGAGCGTACCGACGTTCAATATGTTCTTGACCAAGATGTGCATATCTGATGTGACATACATTCCAGCGAAGCTGTCTTGGTAGGTCGAATCGACTTTCAACGTGAATCCATAGACAACATTGAGGGCGAATGCGGCAATCGCAAGTAGCTGTAAGTATTTCTTGCCCTTCTCCCCGCAGAAGAGGTCGGCAAGCAAAACGAATACCAATACAAGAACCAGGCTGACCTCCTGATTCATGATTGAAAAACCGCTATAAAATTCTTTTATTATGTCCATATTCCAATTTATTTAAGCATGTTCATAATACCGTCGCTAATCATGTTGGACAACCAAAGTGGAGCAAGTCCAATGCCTGCGATGGCAATGATTAATCCGAATGCTGCGACCTTCTCATACCAACAAGCATCTGTAAGTTGCTCGTGGTGCTTGTCTTGTACGGGACCAAACAATACCTTGCCGACTACACGCAAGATGTAAACGGCGGTGATCACGATGGAGGTACAGCCTGCTATCACGAAGAAACGGTGGAAGAGGTCGGAATGCTCGAAGGCTCCGACAAATACGGTCATCTCTGCCACGAATCCGCTCAAGCCTGGAAGACCGAGGGAGGCCATACCTGCAATGACGTAGCATACACCGAGCACAGGCATAATCTTCATCAGACCACCCATCTCGCGGATGTCACGGGTGTGGGTACGTCCGTAGATCATACCGATCAAGGCGAAGAACAAAGCCGTCATCAAACCGTGGGATACCATTTGGAGGATAGCTCCCGTCATGGCTGTCTTGTTCATCATCAAAAGGGCGAACAAAACCAAACCACAGTGGCTTACGGAAGAGTAGGCGTTGATATACTTCAAGTCGTTCTGTACGCAAGCGCTGAAGGCTCCGTAAACGACACTCGTACCAGTCAAGATGATGAAGATCCAAGCCAATTGGTCGGCAGCCTCAGGCATCAAGTACATGGCGATACGGAAGCAACCGTAGCCTCCGAGCTTCATCAATACGCCGGCGTGCAACATGGATACTGCTGTAGGGGCTGAAGCGTGACCGTCAGGTGACCAAGTATGGAATGGGAACATTGCACCCAAGACACCGAATCCCACGAATGTCAGCGGGAAGAATATCATCTGCTTGTCGATCGGCATAGCATGGTTCTTCGCAATCTCAAGGATATTGAATGTCAAGTTGCCGTCCATTGAAGAGTAGTAGTAGATACCGAAGATTCCGACCATCAAGAAGGCGGAACCACCCATCAACATAAGGGTAAGCTTCATTGCGGAATACTCTTTCCTACCTGTACCCCAGAGACCGATGAGAAGATACATCGGGATGAGAGCAACCTCGTAGAAAAGGAACATTGTGAAGAGGTCTATCGAAATGAAGAATCCGAATACACCTAAGGAGAGCATCAAGAACCACAAGAAATACTCTTTGGTCAGCTTCTCCAATCCCCAAGAAGCGAAAACTCCAGTGGTGACTACAATCGTAGAGAGAAGGAGCATTGCGACTGAAATGCCGTCAACACCGACAGAATAGTTGATGTTGAGCGTTTCGTACCATGGAATTGGATCGTTGCAGTAGAGAAACTCGGCAGTCGCTCCTGCCTCGCGCTGGGCAAGGAAATCTAGCGTAAGGTACACGGAAGTTCCCAACATTGCCAAGGCGCCTGCAGCCATCACCATGCGGATGAGGTTCTTCTTCTCGCCGTTGATGCAGAAGATGATAGCCATCATCACCAATGGTATAATTACAAATGTTGATAAAATATTCATTGCCTTTAAATTTTCAAATTATAAATAGAGTGCCAATGTCACGATGGTGATAACACCCATGATAAATACCCAAGCGTATTGTTGAACGCTTCCGCTTTGGATCTCTTTCGTCTCTTCTGAAACGGTGTTGGTCGTCCATCCGAGCAAATCCATGAATCCGTCGATGATGTGTCTGTCGAACCATGCTATGGCAGCGCAAATGCCACCGAAGATGATCTTGTTCGTGATGAACAAATAAACCTCGTCGATATAGAATCTGTGGCTTGCCCATGTGTAGAAGCTCTTGCAAGTGTTGGCGATACGGTCTGGTATGTCGTTCTTCTTATAGTAGAGGACATATGCCGTTCCGATGCCTATGAGGGCAACTACGGTACTGCCGATGGCGATTGGCCATACGGTGTGGATGTCATATCCGATCAAGTCAGTTGAAATCCATTTGCTGAATGGGAACCATCCGCTGAAGATGGTGAAGACGCTCAAGATGCAGAGCGGAACCCACATGTTGGCAGGTGCCTCGTGTGGAGTGTGCTCGAACTTTGGCTCGTTGTAGAAGAAAATGCGGAAGAATAGACGGAACATATAGAATGCCGTCAATCCAGCAACGAATGTTTGACAGAAGTAAAGGATTTTGTCAGCCTCGAATGCCGCAACCAAAATCTCGTCTTTGGAGAAGAATCCAGAAAGAGGGAAGATACCGGCGATGGCAAAGCAGGCAATGCCGAACGTGTAGTATGTCTTCTTCATGTAGTGGCGAAGTCCGCCCATCGCATCCATCTCGTTGCTGTGTACAGCGTGGATGATACAACCTGCTGCCATGAAGAGCGTAGCTTTGAACATGGCGTGTGTGAACAAGTGCCACATGGAAGCCGTGAATCCAAGTCCGTCGTGTCCTCCGAAACCGGAAACGCCGAGGGCAACCATCATATAAGCAATTTGGGAGATGGTTGAGAAGGCGAGGACTCGCTTGATGTCCGTCTGGGTGCAGGCGATGATGGCTGCGAACAAACTGGTGAATCCACCGATATAAGCGATGATGTGCAGCACGTCAGGTGCCTCGAAGAAATAGACTGGGAAGAGTCTCGCTACCAAGAATACACCGGCAACAACCATCGTAGCGGCGTGGATCAATGCGGATGCAGGCGTAGGCCCCTCCATGGCATCTGGCAACCAGATGTGGAATGGGAACATGGCCGATTTACCAGCACCACCCAAGAAGATGAGCAACAAAGCGATGGAAGTGACTGACAAGCCCATGAACATCTTGCCGCCCATCGTGCTGAATACGAGGGTAGCGTGTTGTGCTTCAGGGTCAACAGCCGTGAGTTTCAAGAAATCGAATGTCTTGGTGTAGTAAGAAAGGATCAAGATGCCGATCAAGAAGAACATGTCGGCGAATCTCGTTACGATGAACGCTTTCTTTGCAGCCCTTACGGCAGACGGTTTCGTGAAGTAGAAACTGATCAGCAGGAAGGAGGAAACACCCACCAACTCCCAGAATATGTACATTTGGAAGATGTTGGTCGCAACAACAAGTCCGAGCATGGCGAAGGTAAACAAGGAGAGCACCGCATAGTAGCGTTGGAATCCCTCTTCTCCGTGCATGTATCCCATACTATAGATATGTACCATCATAGAAACGGTAGTGATGACGACAAGCATCATGACCGAAATAGGGTCGAGCAACATACCTATTTGAATCATCAAGTCCGGACGGCTTGCATTCGACAAGTCCAACCAAGTGTAGTTGAACATGACAATGGTTTCCCTTGCACCATCAGCCGCTTGCCCGAACTCCGTGAAAAAGTAGCGGTAGGCCGTGTAATATGCCAAAGCTGTGACTACAGCCAACCCTGCTGAACCTAATAAGCCCGAGAATTTCGGCGTCATCTTGTAGCCGAGTAGTCCGATGATTAGGAACATCAGGAACGGTATAGCTAATAATAATATCGTATAATCCATGACCTTTAGTTCTTTAATTCTTTAATACTGTTCACATCGATGTTCTTCATGTTACGGTAAACATTGATGATGATGGCGATTGCCACGGCTGTCTCCGCCGCTGCCACGATAATCACGAATAGACCGTAAATGAAACCTTCCAATTTGTCAGGGTAGAGGAATCTGTTGAATACGACAAAGTTGATGTTCACTGCATTGAGAACCAACTCGATAGACATCAAGATTCCGATTAGGTTTTTCCTGACGATAAAACCAAATACTCCTATGAAGAATAGGAGAGTGCTGAGCACCAAGAAATATTCTACTGGTATATTCATCTTTTCTCCTCCTTATTCTTTTGTGCAACTACGACGCTACCGATGATGCAGGCAAGCAATAGAATACTTGATGCCTCGAACGGAAGCAGGTATTGGTATTTTTCGACACCCATCAAGGCGTTGCCCACTGCTTGCATATCGACCGCATTTGCTGCCTCGTCTGCCGTCTCATTCTGGATGAAACCGTAGTTGAATGCAGTGATGAGCGCAACGGCTACGCCAGCAAGGGAAGCAATGCCACCCACTAATTTCTTTTGGAAAGAGACCTTTTCGGTTTCCTCTCCCAGATTCTTCACCAAAAGGATGGCGAAGACGAACAGCACGACAATACCTCCGGCATAGACCGATAATTGTACGGCCGCAAGGAACTCATAGCTGAGAAACAGATATAAGCCTGCGATCGCGAACAATACGAAGAAGAGGTATGTTGCGGCTCTCAAAATCTTCGTTGTCGTCACGGATAGGAATCCAAATACAAGGATAATCGTGGCGAGCAAGAAGAATATAATGTTATTCGCTGAAAGTAAATCCATCTTTTTCTTGTTTTGTTATTGAACTTTTGCTTCGCCTTCACCGCCCTCTTTCTTAGGTGCGGCTGGTGCGACTACCTTTTTCTCTGCCATTTTGGATCCTGGACGGTTGAGCTGCTTCTCCAACTTGGAACGGGTGAAGACTGCATGCTCGAAGTTCGGCAACCATGAAATAGCCTTCTGTGGGCATACTTGCGTACACAAACCGCAGAATGTGCAGCTGCCCAAGTCGTACATGTATTTGTCGAGAACCTTCTTCGTCTTTCCTTCTTCCGTCGTCTCTTGACGGGTGATGACTTTGATGGTGTGGTTCGGACAGTTCATCTGACAGATTCCGCAACCGGTACACTTGTGCTCGTTCTTCTCGTTATGCGGCATGACAAGCTCGCCACGGAAGCGTTCGCACATGTTTTGGAGTTTCGTCTCTCTGTTCTCCGGATACTGTTCCGTCACCTTGGGTCTCCAGAAGTTGATCATGGTGATTCTCATTCCTTTGAGCAATGCCCATGATCCAGAAACTAAATCTTTAATATATTTAATCATCTTCTTATTGTTTTACTCAAAGATTAATACCCATACAGTCATGAGCAATAGATTCAAAAGGCTGATTGGCATGAGTATCTTCCACTCCAATTTCAGCAATTGGTCGATGCGTAGACGAGGGAATGTCCATCTTACCCACAAGCTGAGGAGGATAAGACCGAATACCTTGCCGAAGAACCAAGCCCAAGTTGGAATGTAGGCCATGACTTCGTTGAAGCCCTCTGCCCACTCCGCATTGATTTGGAATGGTTGGTAGCCTCCTAAGAATACCATTGTTGCAATACCTGCGATGATGAACATGTTCAAGTACTCGGCCAAGTAGAAGAATCCGAATTGGATACCTGAATACTCGGTGTGGTAACCTGCCGTCAACTCGGACTCGGCCTCAGGAAGGTCGAATGGTCCACGGTTCGTCTCGGCGTGGCCTGCGATCAAATAGATGACGAAGGCAATCAAGGCTGGAATCGGAGCTTGGAATATGTACCATGCTTTTGCCTGTCCTTCAATAATGTCGGAAAGTTGCAAGCTACCTGAAAGTACAACCATCGTCAACAAGGCGATGCCGGCTGAAAGCTCGTAGCTGACCAATTGGGCACCGCTTCGCATAGCACCGATGAGGGTGTACTTGTTGTTGCTGGCCCATCCTGCCAAGAGGATGCCGACGACACCCAACGATGAAATGGCAATCATGTAGAATAGTCCGACGTTGAAGTCGATACCACAGATTCCCTTGCCGAACTGCAATGCGCCGAACGTGCAGAATGAACCCATGATGACGATGAACGGAGCTACTTTGAAGAGAATCTTGTCTGTCTTGTCAATGTGGATGATCTCCTTCAACAAGATCTTGACCATGTCGGCGATTGGCTGAAGCAATCCCCAAGGTCCAACACGTGTCGGACCGAGACGGCATTGGAAGTATGCACATATCTTACGTTCCAACAGAATAAGAATCAATGCCAGCACGGCATACAAGGCAAGGAAGCCTACGCCGATAAGCACGTATTCTATTAGCTTTACCAACCAATCGATCCCGATGCTGTCTGATAGAAAAGTTTGGATCAGCTCTACTAATTTATCTAATTCTAACATATCTGTAATCTCTGTTAAATGAATACCTTGGATGTTATCTGTCTATACATGGAATAACGTAATCCAATGAACCACTGATCATAATCAAGTCTGCGATTTTCTGGTCTCTACACATTGGGTCGAGAGCCGTCACGAGGCTGAGGCATGGAGAACGGAACTTAACCCTGTATGGGTTCTTGTCGCCCGTGCTCTTAATGAACACACTGAAATCGCCTCTTGCGTTCTCTACTCTTTGGTAGTATTCGCCAGCAGGCAACTTGATGATGGCTGGTACCTTTGCCCTGAAGTCTCCTTCCGGAATATTGTCTATCAACTGCTCGATGATGCGCAAAGACTGCTCGATTTCCTCCAAACGGAGCATGTATCGGTCGAATGTGCCGCCACCTTGATGGAGTACCTCGTCGAACTTGACTTTGTCGTAGGCTGCGTATGGCTCGATCTTACGGACATCGCAAGACCATCCTGAAGCTCGGCCTGAAGGACCGGTAACTCCTAATGCGACGGCTTGCTCCTTCGTCAAGAATCCAGAGTCTGTCATACGTCCTTTGGCGATCGGGTTGTGTGTGAAGAGGGTGTGGTACTCTTCGATCATCTTCCTCATGTAAGGAATGAACTCCTTCACACGGTTGACGAAGTTAGGGTGGATGTCTTGTGCGACACCTCCTACCACATAGTAGTTAATCATCAAACGTCCACCGGCTGTCTCCTCATAGATATCCATGATCTTTTCACGGTCACGCATACCGTAGATGAAGGCAGTGATGGATCCCATATCGTTACACATACAAGCCCAACCGATAAGGTGGGAAGCAATACGAGTCAACTCGTCGAATATGGTTCTGATGTATTGAGCCCTCGCTGGCACTTCGATGCCCGCAGCCTTCTCGATACATAGACACAATCCATGGCGGTTCATCGTTCCGCAAAGGTAGTCAAGACGTTCCGTCAGATAGAGCATTTGCGGATAGGTCATGGATTCGCACATCTTCTCGATGCCTCGGTGGATGTATCCGAATTGAGGGTCGATCTTCTTGATGATCTCACCTTCCAATTTGGTGCGTAAGTGAAGCACACCGTGGGTGGAAGGGTGTTGAGGACCGATGTTTACAATGCAATCCTTGTTCTCGAACAACGATTTAACCTTCTTCACCAACTTGCCGTCTTTGTCGATGGTATAGTATGGTACGGATTCGTAATCGTCTGGTTTTGGCACCTTGGTCGGGATAGGGTTGATGCTGTCGTCGGCAACGAAATCCTTACGGAAAGGATAGCCGACCCAATCCTCGCGGAGGAATAGCCTTCTCATGTCTGGATTGCCAGCGAAGATGATGCCGTAGAAATCGTAGGCCTCTCGTTCGTAGTAGTTGGCAATCTCCCAGATGTCTGATACGGTAGGGATGACAGGCTCTTCTCTCTCTGTCGTGTTGACTTTGAGGACGATGACCGTCTTCTTCTCTTTGGAAGAGGAGATGTGGTAGATAACTCCGAAGCTATCCTTGTAGTCCATTCCCGTCAAACACATCAAATAGTCAAAACCTTTCTCCTTTAGTCCGGCGGCAACTTTTCTCAAATCGCCAGATTCGACGATCGCAGTAGGATATTGGCCTCCTTCTTCAAACTGGGCTTTAGGCGCAAGTTTTTGAATGTATTCTTGTATCTTCTCCATTACTTGGTTCCTCCTTCTTCTGTTTGTCCGTTAGAAATGTTTGGTCTCTTAGGAAGCTTGAAGAAATTCTCCAACTTGATCTTCCTTTGGAGCTGCATCATGCCATAGAGCATGGCCTCTGGTCTTGGAGGACATCCTGGAACGTAAACGTCAACAGGGATGATCTTGTCAACGCCGTTCACTACATGGTACGACTCTTTGAACGGACCGCCTGAGATGGAGCATCCACCCACGGCGATGACATATTTAGGTTCTGCCATTTGGTCGTAGAGACGCTTGAGTACGGGAGCCATCTTGTAGGTGATTGTACCTGATACGAAGATGACGTCGGCCTGACGAGGTGAGTTACGGGTGACCTCCCATCCGAAGCGAGCGAAGTCGTGTCTTGCGGCAGCTACGCACATGAACTCGATACCGCAGCAGCTCGTGGCGAATGTGAAAGGCCATACGGAATTGGAGCGTCCCCAGTTGATAAGGTCGTCCAACTTTTCCGTGACGATGTTCAAACCTTCTTTCTGGAGTTCTTCAATGTACTTCTCCAAGTACTCGTTGTCCTTGAAGTCCTCCGTCTTCATGCTTTTGATCTTGATGTCTTTTACTTCCATTCTAACGCTCCTTTCTTCCATGCATAAGCCAATCCGAGAACGAGAATAAACAAGAAGAACAAGACGCTGCATATTCCGACCGCACCTAAGCTCTTCATGATGACTGCCCATGGGAACAGAAGGACTGTCTCCACGTCAAACATCAAGAATAGGATGGCAAACAAGTAGTAGCCTACTTTGAATTGCATCCAAGATGTGCCTCGGGTCGGGATACCACATTCGTATGGCTCTCCTTTTTGCTCATTGGTTGAACGCGGTGATATTAGCATCGCGATAATCAACGCAGCAGAAACCAGAATTATAGCCGTAAGGAATACGACTATGAAGATTTCACCTTGACTCATTTTGTTTATTTATTTGTTAATATATTGTTTGTTCGTTTTTTACAAAAAAATCCATGGCAACCATCGTCCCCGTTTAGGGGTGATTGCCATGGATTTTATAGGTATAGCATGATTGGAACATACACATCGCCATAAGCATTGTGTTTGTCTGTCGTTTGTTCTTTTTTGAAATTGATGCCATCCTTTTTTTTATTGTTAGTGCAAATAGGAGAATCGGCGACTTCGTTATGAAGGGCTTCTTGTATCTGGTTTACCATTTTTTTAGAGGTCATGTCGCCTTCTGTTAGGGAAGGGGCTTTTGGCTTCTTTTATCTACCTTGCTCGGGTCGTTTCTTGGCTCGGACAAATGATGATTTGGATTGAATAAACCACTATTTGCAACGCAAATTTGTAAAAGTTATTTGAGTTCACCAAATAATTTTATCTATAAATATGGAATTGTTGAAAACTGAAATAGTGCCTTTTGTCTACCCAAATCGCTGGAAAAATTATTGATTTTGCCTCGTTGCTGACGCTATGTATAAAAAGGTTGATTTTTTTTGTCAATTTGAAACTTCTTGCACACGTAATGTGTTATTGTGCGTTTTTGCTCTTCTTCCGAAGGATTTTTTTGTGGGCGATTGGCCGGATGCAAAAAATTGTTTTTGGATGGGAATGGGGGCTTTTTTCGTCTGTGGACGCATAAGAATGTTGGTTTGGTGGGGTCGTGAGGAAGAGGGGAAAACGAAGGATGGAGTGAAAAAAGAAGAGGCGGAGTGGTTTGCTCCGTCTCTTCCGATAGAATATCTGTTTTGCCTATTATTTGTTTGCGGCTTCGCGTCTCTCTTTTAGCTTCAATTCCCAGTTCCATGCTGAGCGGAGCGTCTCTTCCAACGGAGTGTCGGCCTTCCATCCGAGTTCCTTGTTGGCCAGGGCGGTGTCGGCCCAGACTTGAGTGATGTCGCCGTCTCTGCGTGGGGCTATCTCGTAAGGAACATTCACGCTGGTTGCCTTTTCGAAAGTCCGGATGATTTCCAAGACGGAGACGCCTCGTCCCGTACCGAGGTTGAATGCCTCGATGTTCTTCTTGTTCCGATTCTCTAGAAGTCGAGCTACGGCGTTGACATGGGCCTTCGCCAAATCTACGACATTGATGTAGTCGCGGATGCAACTTCCGTCAGGCGTGTCGTAGTCGTTTCCGAATACGCGCAACCTTTCACGGATGCCGATGGCTGTCTGCGTGACGAAAGGAAGCAGGTTGTTCGGGATGCCGTTAGGCAACTCTCCAATTTCTGCACTTGGATGTGCTCCGATTGGGTTGAAGTATCTCAAGAGGATGCACTTCATGTTGGAGTAGGCATTGACCACGTCGGAAAGGATGGTCTCGCTCATCTGCTTTGTGCTTCCGTAGGGGGAAGTGGCCGGTTTGATAGGGGTCTTCTCCGTTACTGGGAGCTCGTCAGCTTGTCCATAAACGGTACAAGAGGAGGAGAACACGAAGTTGTCTATCTTGTATTTGCGCATCAATTCCACCAAATTGATGAGGGTGAGGAGGTTGTTGCGGTAATAGAGCAACGGCTTCTCGACCGATTCTCCAACAGCCTTGCTTGCGGCAAAGTTGATGATGGCTTTGATGTCAGGGTATTTCTCGAAAAACCTATCTAATGAAGTGTAATCTTTGCAGTCGATGTTCTCGAAGATAGGGGTGACACCCGTGATCTTCTTGATGCCGTCCAATACGCCGATGTTGGAATTGGATAGGTTGTCGACGATGATGGGCTCGTAGCCAGAATTGATGAGTTCAACTACGGTGTGCGAACCGATATAGCCCGTTCCTCCCGTAACTAGTATGCGAGTTTTCTCCATTTCTTGTTAGAATAATTTAGAAGGGTAAACACCCTCCTTGATGAGGTTTTCAATCTTGGCTACAACAGAATCCCTATCTTCTTTATAAGTTACACCAAACCAATGGCATGGGGTCTTCATCACTTCGATGGTAGCCGTTTTTGTTTGGATGAGTTTGTTCACCATGGTCGGAATACCATACTCTGCCTTGATATTGTCTGCGTTAGCTTTCAGGAATGCCTTGAAGTCTTCTTCCGAGTGGACGAAGTAGTCGGGGGTGAATCCCCACATGTTCATGGATACAGGCAAGTTCTCGTCGATTTCCTTGTATTCGCCTGTCGTTTGGTCTTTGTGGACTACGACATTGCCTTTCCGTTGTACCTCGTAGTGCTCGACTACGGTAGTCAATTTGTTGTTGCTGTCTGTGCTGCAGACACCACGGGAGACATGTCCGCTCTCCGATAGGGTGTTGCCCAAGCGGTAGCCTACCATGCAGTATTGGTTCTGTTTGCCCTCCATGGCATTCAGTGCGTCGGCCAAGATTTGGAAACTCTCTTTCCCGTAGAAGTCGTCGGCGTTGATGACGGCGAATGGCTCTTTTACGGCATCTTTGGCTACCAAGATGGCATGGTTGGTTCCCCAAGGTTTGACGCGCTCTGGGTTGCGTGAGAAGCCAGCTGGGAGAGAATCCAATTCTTGAAATACGATTTCCACCTTGATGGCATCCTTATATTTGCTGATTACCTTTTCTTTGAAGTCTTGCTCAAATGCGTGGCGAATGACGAATACGACTTTCCCAAATCCTGCACGGATTGCGTCGAAGATGGAGTAGTCCATGATGGTTTCTCCGTTCGGACCGAGTCCATCCAACTGCTTTAAACCGCCGTAACGGCTTCCCATACCCGCTGCCAAAACTAATAAAGTTGGTTTCATCTGATTTGCGTGTTTAATGGTTGTCAGGCTTTTCGTCCTAACAACTGGTTTTACTTAATTGCCCGCAAAATTAGGATAATAAATATTTTCTACCAAAGGTTTTTTGATGGAATTGGGGCAGGAAGGGAAAGAATTGATGTTTGTGACGGACAACTTTCTCTCCCGTCCCTTGTGGTTTATGACGAATCTTCGTGGAGTGCGTTTCAGTGAAACTATCCACGGAGGAATCCTTATTTTTTCAAATACTTCTCCAACCTATCCATGCCTATTTTGATGTTCTCTATGGAGTTGGCATAGGAGAAACGCACGTACCCTTCGCCATTGGAGCCGAAGTCGATGCCAGGGGTGATGCCGACGTGGGCATTTTCCAAAACGTCGAAAGCGAATTTGTAGGAGTCGTTGGAGAATCGTTTGGCGTTGCAGAAGATGTAGAATGCGCCTTGTGGTTCTTTCTCGATGACGAATCCCATCTTGCGGAGCCTGTCGATCATGTAGATCCTGCGTTCGTTGTAGATGGCCCTGCGCTTCTCTACGTCTGGTTCTGAATCCCTTAGGGCGGCGATGCCGGCTTGTTGGGCGGTACTTGGTGCGCAGATGAAGAGGTTCTGTTGGAGTATCTGTAGCGACCGCATGTATTCTTTGGGTGCGATGAGATAGCCTAATCGCAGACCTGTCATGGCGTATCTCTTGGAGAATCCGTTGAGGACGAATGCGTTGTCTGTGAATTCGAGTACGGAGCGGGCGCGTCCGTTGTAAACTAATCCGTGGTAAATCTCGTCAGAGATGATGGGAATGCCTATTTTGGCCAACTCTTCGTAAACAGAGTCGTTTACGAGCGTGCCGGTGGGGTTCATCG
>JAGCWQ010000224.1 GCA_017961765.1 Paludibacteraceae bacterium
AGCAACACATAACTATCGAGAATAAAAGTTCCTTGACACAGGAGGAAATTGACAGAATTAAGTCCGAAGCAAAAGAGCATGAGGTTGAGGACAAGAAAACCAGAGAATTGCAGGAAAAGACTAACAAGTGTGAAAGTCTAATTTACTCGACAGAACAGACTATTGAGAGTCTTGGCGACAAGGTTGGTGATGATGACAAGGACTTCTTTAACGGCAAGATTTCCGAATTGAAGTCAATGCTTGAAAGTGGGAACTTTAATGGTTTCGACAGCGTTGAAAATGACATACAACAAAGGTGGTATGGCATATCAGCGAAAGCCTATGGTTCAAACGGTCAGAGCCCGAATTTTGCCGACATGTTCACTGGGCAGCAGAATCCGTTTGCAAATGGCTTCGGAGGATTCTCGCCTAATGGGGCGACGGCCAATCCGGGTGACGACATTCAAGATGCTAAGTGATTTGGGCATTCTGATGCGGCGTTACTTCTTGTATCGCCGCATCTTTCTTCTTTTTTAAAAAAATTAACTTTATTTTCTTTGCCGTTTTAAAAAATATGTTTACCTTTGCAAAGTTTTGATATATGGCGAAAGATTATTATAAGATATTGGGTGTTGGGAATGACGCCACTGACGAACAGATAAAGAAGGCGTACAGGAAGATGGCTGTTAAGTACCATCCCGATAAAAACCCCGGTAACAAGGAAGCTGAAACAATGTTTAAGGACGTTGTGGAGGCGTATGATGTCTTATCGGACAAGGATAAACGCCAACGGTATGATACCTATGGCACGGTTGACCCAATTTATGAAGGGGGTGGCATGAGCATGGACGATATAATGAAACGTTTCATGCGAATGGGCGGTTTTGGCTCATTTTTTGACGACGAATTTGGCGGCGGAATGAGTTTTGAGAGGCAAACCGTTAGTAGGGGTGCCAACGCGAAGGTTAGGGTCACAGTCAGCCTACGGGAACTTTATAACGGAGGAAAGAAAACGATACGCTATGACCGCTACAAGAGGTGCAGACATTGCGACGGAAAGGGTTATGAAACGGATGGACGGCTTGTCAGTTGCCCACATTGCAAAGGTTCCGGGTACATAACGAAGACCACGATATATGGACATGCCTTATCAAGGCAGATGACCCAATGTCCATATTGCGGTGGCAGTGGTAAGTTTGTTGACAAGCCTTGTCGTGAGTGTGGCGGAAGCGGTTTGGAGAAAGTCGAGGAAAGTTTCGAATTCACCTTGCCACCAAGCATAACGGATGGTGCGTATATGGGCATCAACGGCATGGGACACCATGGAGAGAGAGGTGGACAACCCGGTGATTTGCTGCTGTATTTCAAGGTGGAAGATGATGGCAAGTTCAGTATATCTGATTCGAACCCATATGACTTGGTCTATATTGACGAGGTGCCAATACTTGACTGCATAACGGGTTGCGAGAGGATAATTCACTTCATAGACGGAAAGGATTATAAGTATACACTTAAACCGTGTGTTCCGGACGGTTATGTGCTTTCCCTTAGGGACAAGGGGCTTCCAAAGAAGGAAGGGCGTGGAAACTTGTTGGTTTACATAAAGCATAAGATGCCGGTCGCCTTGAAATCAGACGATGAGAGGCTGTTAAGGAAACTTAAGAAAAGCACTACTTTCAAATGAGGCATTCATCGGGTATAATAGTATACAGGAAGCGTAAAGACGGCCGTCTTGAATATCTTGTTGGGAAACCCGGTTGTGTTGGCACGAATGAATATTGGTCGTACTTCAAGGGTGGTATCGAGAACGGGGAGGACTTGCGCATGGCGGCAGTGAGGGAATTTCGTGAGGAAACCGGTGTCGTTTTGACAAAAGACGAGATCCTTTCGATGGTATTCATCGGTACGGTGCGCCAGAACAAGAAGAAGCTCACATCCGCTTTCTCTTTGGAGAAATCCGATATAGACATTGCGTATTGTCAGTCCAACATAGCAGATAACTGTTCATGGCCAGAAATAGCGGAATACGCATGGAAAACCTACGATGAGTTAACCGATGTCACTCATCCTACACACGTGTCTTTCTATCGCGAAATAGAGAATACACATGGTGGAACTGATTGAGGGGCGTGACGCGATATGGGACACGGAGAAGTACGATGTCGTAATGGTTGGCACGAATATCAATAACTCGTTACGAAGTGGCTTCCAGTCCAAGATGCGTATGAAATACCCGCACATAGCGGTCGCGAATAACGCCACCGATTATGGCAATACCATTAAGTTAGGGAAAAGGCTTACAATCGACGGAGACCCGATAATATCGTTGCTGTATATAACGCGTTCCCACAAGTTTAGGGGTCGTAGCACGTTGGATTACGATGCCCTTGAGAATTGCCTTGTGACGGCAAACGCTGAGTTCAGGGGGAAAAGAGTCATGACTACGTTGATTGGTTGTTCAAGGTTTGATGGCTATGGCGACAGGGAAAGGGTATTGGATATGCTGTATAGGTATTGCACCGACATTGACCTATATGTATACGACTACGATCAACTTAACATAGAGGATGAGGCGATAGCCGTGTTTGACAAGATAGTCGCCTTGAAAGGGGTTGACAACGAAAAATACAAGACATTATGGAGCGACAGGTTCAACATTTTGAGGAGCCTATACCTCGATATAAGAAGAGTAAGGTATTAACGCACTTTGATGGCAAAGAACGATAGGAAGTTGAAAGGCACGTTGAATGTCCCGCGTGTCAATGACGAAATAAGGGGATATTGGCAGGTGAGGGCGCAAGTGGCGAAGGATGACGGAACGTTCAGGGCAGTCGTCATGACGTTAGAAGAAGCGAAATCCATGGCGGATGAACTTGGACTTGACGTCATAGAGATAAATTCCAAGCAAGAACCTCCGATAGTGCGC
>JAGCWQ010000225.1 GCA_017961765.1 Paludibacteraceae bacterium
GTAGTTCTCTACCTTAGCCTTAGAAGCGTTGTAGATAACGAAGTTAGGCTCGAAGTTAGCCAACTCCTCAGCAGTTGGTTGGATGAACATATTCTTTACGAAGTGTGCTTGCCAAGCCACCTCCACGATGAAACGGACAGCCAAACGAGATGCTTTGTTAGCACCACAGAATGCATCTACTACATAAAGTTGCTTGTTAGAGAGCTCTTTCTTCGCAATTTCTTTCACCTTTGCCCAAACGTCTTCGCTCATTGGGTGGTTGTCGTTCTTGTACTCTTCTGAAGTCCACCATACGGTATCCTTAGAATTTGCATCCATTACGATATACTTATCCTTAGGAGAACGACCAGTGTAAATACCTGTCATTACGTTTACTGCACCCAACTCAGTCTCTTGACCTTTTTCATAACCTTGAAGAGCAGGGTTGATTTCAGCCTTGAAAAGCTCCTCATAAGAAGGATTGTGCGCAATCACCGTAGAACCAGTGATGCCATACTTTGATAAATCCAAGTTTGCCATTATTAATTTTATATTTTAATGAATATATTTCTGCCTTATTTATACGACACAAATTTAATAAATATTTCCAATAGGCAATTTTATTATGAGAAAAACTGACACGTTATGTGAGATTTTTTTTACGATTCGCCTTAACTTTGCCTCGAAAAAGGTGAATCTCTTCTAAAACAAGCGTTCAAAGTTACGAAAGGAGAGTCTTCACCCCTCACAACTCATTTTATTAGAAGTTACTGAAATGCATAAACTTATAGAGCAAAGCATGGCCCGCCAATCAAGGATTGTCTTTCCTAAGGACCTGAACGCAAACGGCACCCTCTTTGGAGGTGAAGCCATGAAATGGATGGATGAAATCGCCTTCGTCGTAGCCACCCGATTCACCAGACAACGGATGTTCACCATGTCCACCGACAACGTGAAGTTTCTCCGCCCCGTCCTGCCGGAGCATCTCGTCGAAGCCGTCGGCTATGTAGAGAAGGCAACCGGCGTCAAGCTCTTCATCAAGGTGGAGATTTTCGCCGAGGAACGATACGAGGAGAAAAGGGAGAAGGCCGTCGAAGCCTCCTTCGTCTTTGTTGCCATGAACGAAAACCTGACTCCTTGCCGCATACGCTACCCTTTCGACTTTGAGCAGTTTCAGAAAGAGCTGGCGGAAGAGAACAAATAAGAAAGATTAATAATAGAGCAACGGGCATCGGGAATCAATCGATTTTCGGTGCCCTCTTTTTCAATAGACCTAATAAAAGGCATTAGTCTGTTAGGTAGCGACATCCTTTGGAGAAATGTCCATATATATTGGAGGGGAGCCTAACCATTTCCCTAAGAGCAAAATATCATTCATTAATCAAACAAGAGCCCCATATAAAAGAAAAGTGGCAGATTCCACATCTACCACTCACCCTTTAAAGATAATACATTGAAATAAACAAAAAATACAGGTTTAGGACAAAAAAGAACAAACAAATACCGTGCCAAAACTCATAAACAAGCACAAAACAGAGTAGAAAATTTCAAAATATTGTACTATTTTTATTTAAAATACTAATATTCAAGAAAATAAACTATAAAATCAAAAATCCACACTTGTTTGCAGGGTGTGACACATTTCCCCACAATGGGAAATTACTCCACAATTTGATTGGAGAATTATTCCACACTTTCGCCACAATGAGCTTAAACAGAGAGATATTTACCTATTTATTAGACTTCAAAGCACCTTCATTATTAGGATATTTAGTAATTTTGCAGAAAATTTTACGCATTATGCTCATTAAAATATATCAGGAAAATCCGAACGAGCGACAGATAGACAAAGTCGTTCAATTCCTCCAAGACGGCGGACTGATTGTCTATCCGACAGATACCATCTACGGATTGGGGTGCGACATATTCAACACACGCGCCGTGGAACGGATTTGCCAATATAAGAAAATCGACCCCCGCAAGGCCAACCTCTCCTTCATCTGCTACGACCTGAGCAACATCAGCGAATACGCAAAAGTGGACAACGCCACCTTCAAATTGATGAAGAAGAATTTGCCTGGCCCCTTCACGTTCATCCTCAACGGCAACAGCAACTTGCCGAAACTTTTCCGTAACAAGAAGACCGTCGGAATCCGCGTCCCTGACAACAACATCATCCGTGAATTGGTGCGCGTCTTGGGCAACCCCATCCTCTCCACCTCCGTCAAAGACGACGATGACGAGATCTTGGAATACTTCACCGACCCGGAACTGATCGAAGAACGTTACGCCCACATCGCCGACGCTGTGATAGACGGAGGCATCGGAACGTTGGAACCTTCCACCATCGTAGATTGCACAGGCGACGAACCTGTCATCGTACGCCAGGGGAAGGGGGAACTGATTTGGTGACAAATTAAAAGTTAAAAATTAAAAGTTAAAAGTTCATTCGGGGAGACGGACGAGTCTCCTCCTACGAATTAGAAATTATGTGGATCGTATTAGCTATCTGCTCCGCCCTTCTTTTGGGCATTTATGACGTATTCAAAAAAATATCGGTAAAAGAGAACGCCGTCATTCCTGTACTAGCGGCCTCCATTTTCATCTCCTTCCTGCTCTTTTTACCCGTTCTATTCCTCTCTTATGAATGTCCTGAGAAGGCAAAAGAATGGAGCATCTTCGTCCCCGAGATCTCTTGGTCCACCCATCTCCTGATCCTTTTCAAATCGCTCATCGTATTGGGATCCTGGATTTCGGCCTACTTCGGCATGAAGCACATCCCCATCACCATCTACGCACCGATCCGGGCCACCCAACCCATCTGGACCGTACTAGGAGCCCTGCTCATCTTCTCGGAGAGACTGACGCTCTTCCAAAGCATCGGCGTGGCCGTCACCATATCTTCGTTCTACCTCTTCTCCGTCGTCGGACACAAGGAGGGCATCTCTTGGAAAAAGAACAAATGGATCTGGCTCATCCTGTTGGCCACGCTCTTAGGCACGGTTAGCGGCCTCTACGACAAGCATTTGATGAAGCATTTCGACCGAATGGCCGTCCAAGTGTTCAGCACCACCTACCAAGCCATCGCCATGTTGCTTGTGACACTTTTCCTATGGTATCCCAACCGGAAAAACAGCACGCCTTTCCACTGGAGATGGTCCATCATCGGAATCTCCATCTTCCTGATCATCGCCGACTACGTATATTTCTGGTCGCTGTCGGAAAAGGATGCCATGATCTCCATCGTCTCCACCATCCGCCGCTCGGGTGCCATCGTACCGTTCTGCTACGGTGCTCTGATGCTGCATGAGAAGAATTTGAAGGTGAAAAGTATCCTCTTGGCAGGCGTCCTCCTCGGTATTTTCCTCCTTTACATCGGAAGATAACTCCATTCTTTTTCTCTAAAACTAGGAATTGGGGGCCAATTCTAGCAGGAGGAGAAGCAAACTTTGGCAAAAAAAGGATATATTTGCATAGATTCGAGAACTATAAAGCAAAAGTTTCAAGAAGATGACAAAAAAAACAATCCTTTTAGGAATCCTCTTAGCCCTGCTAAGCTCAATGGCAAATGCGCAAGGGGTGGAATTTTTCTTCTCCACCCTACCCAATAAATACCTTCCCCAATTGGAACAATCCCAACGACAGGTGCTGCTCAACAACTCTCGGAACAAGAAAGACAGCAGCATCACCAACACCTATGCGGGGAAAAGCAGACTGCTCATTTACGACGAAGAGAAGGAGTACATCCGCATAAACCTATCCCAACAGGGTAACCTTGCAGCCAAGAAATTCACCATGGCCGACGGCGAGCCACTCTTCGCCCTCTGCACCTGGACTTGCTCTCCGGCTTGCGACGGAGACCTCTCCTTTTTCAAAGGTTCCAACCTCACGCCGACCATCAGCAAGAATTTCATTCCCAACATCTATCTCAAAGACTTCTTCATCCTCGACAGCCTGACAGCGAACAACATCAACGCCGACAAGGTGGAAGACTCTTTTGACATCCTCTTCATCCGCTACGAAGTGCAACAGCAGTCAGATACCATCCTCGCCATTATAGGGAACGAGACCTACATCGGAGAAAAGGACTTCGAGAAATGGAAGAGAAGGATGAAGGGCGACCGCATCCCGTTGGTTTGGGATAAGAACGAATTTAAACTAGGCGAAGCCTTCTTCGAGAAAAAATGAACAACAAGAATATCTTGGACGACCAAGAACTCCTAAACTATCTCAACACCCAAATCGTACCCCAATACGAGGCGTTCGACAAGGCCCACAACTTGACCCACGTGAAGGAGGTCATGGAAGAGAGCCTCCAATTGGCGCTCCTCTATAAGGCCGACAGCCGGATGTGCGCCACCATCGCCGCCTTCCATGATTTGGGTTTAAAAATAGACCGTCCGATGCACCACATCCACTCCAGAACCATCCTATTGGAAGACAAACGACTCCCCCGATGGTTCACACCAGAGGAACTGCTCGTGATGGCAGACGCCGTGGAGGACCATCGTGCCTCTGCGCAAAAGCCGCCCCGCACCCTCTACGGAAAGATCGTGGCCGATGCCGACAAGAACTTAGACCCCATCTACACCATCCGGCGAGCTGTCCAATATGGCATAGCACACCACCCGGGAGAAAGCAAGGAATGGCAATATGAGCGTGTCAAGGAACACATGAACGAAAAGTACGCCGAAGGAGGCTACTTGAAGTTGTATCTTCCCCAATCCTCCAACGCTGAGAAGCTAAGCGAACTGCGCCAAATCATCGCCGACGAGAAACGATTGAAGGAGACGTTCGACCAACTGTACGAAGAGGAGAACATCGGACAGGAGGAGACAAAATAACAACAAGAATTTTAAAAACCAGAAAAGAAAGAAGATGGCCGAAAAGGAATCCATTTTTGAGTACTTTCGCAACCGAATTTAATTTAACCACCTTTTCCAAAAGATGAAATACCATATTATCGCGACCATTACATCACTTGTATGGGGATCGACCCTCGTGTCATCCAAAGTATTGTTGAATGCGGGCATGACCCCGGCCGAAATCATGACCACCCGTTTCGCATTAGCCTACATCCTCATGTGGCTACTCTACCCCCGCACCCATAAAATCGAAAACTGGCGGGACGAATTCTTCTTTTTCCTATCCGGATTCTTCGGAGGGACGCTCTATTTCCTCACGGAAAACACCGCCCTCTACTATACGCAATCAACCAACGTGGCCTTGATCTGCGCCACCACGCCCATCGCCACCGCCATCGCTTCTCACCTGCTTGTGAAGGGAGAACGTTTCACTCTCTCCTTCCTCGTGAGTTCCACCATCGCCTTCATCGGCGTGGCTTTGGTCATCCTGAACGGCACCTTCGTGCTGAAACTCAACCCCAAAGGAGACTTGCTGGCCATAGCGGCGTGCCTCTGCTGGGCGCTCTACTGCATCTCCCTGAAGATGCTCCGCAAAAAGTACAACACGTTCTATGCCACCCGGAACACCTTCTTCTACGGCATCCTGACCATGATTCCTTTCCACATCTTCTACGATCCTTTCAACTTTCCGTTGGAAGGTTTCACCTCGCCCGTCGTTTGGGGCAACCTCTGCTTCCTCGGATTAATCGCGTCGGGCCTCTGCTATTATTTTTTCAACTTGGCAATCAAACATCTCGGAGTCATCACCTCCAACAAATACATCTATCTGCTCCCCATCGTGACGATCATCATAGCCAGCATCGTATTGGACGAGCAGATTACGAAATACACCATCCTCGGAACAGTCCTCATCATCGGCGGACTATGGGGAAATAGTTTGATGAAATTAAAACTCAAATCGAAGAAATGAAAGTGGTCGTTTTAAATGCAAGTCCACGGAAGAACGGACTTGTCTCCCAAATGCTTAACCTCATCATCGAGAGCCTTCCCCAAGGGTGCGAATCCAGCCTCGTCCACATCAACAGTCTGACCCTACGCCCCTGCATAGGGTGCATGAAATGCCGCACGACACTCAACTGCTGCCTGCCGGAAGACGACGCACAACGCATCTTGAAAGAGATTACGGAAGCCGACGCATTGATCGTCGGATCGCCTTGCTATTGGGGAAACATGAACGGCTACCTCAAGGTGCTGTTCGACCGGATCGTGTACGGCATGATGGGCGAAAGTCCGTCGGGCGTGCCCATTCCGCTCCACAAAGGGAAACAAGCCATCATCGTAACGACCTGCACAACCCCGTTCCCCTTCAACATCCTCTTCAAGCAAAGCAGAGGCACCGTCAAAGCCCTACGGGAGATATTAAAATGGAGCGGATTCAAAATCGTCGGAACCCTTGAAAAAGGAGGCACCCGAAAACACCCCGAACTAACGGAAAGCGAGAAGAAAAAGTGCATACGGTTGGCTAGGAAACTCAAGAAAAATTGAGGGCAAAAGCCAAAATCAATCATTAATTAACCACGCCTTGGAGTAGCCCCAATATCATTTTAAGGCGTGGCTTCATTCCTTCGATGAGTTGTGTTTTTCCTTATGCGTAGGGACAACGTTTCCGTCCGAAGAATCAGGAATTTCCATAGACCCAGAATTGTACTCTAAACAACGTTCAGCCGCTTTAGCCGCCCTACTACGATAGTCACCAATAGCCGCATACAAAACATAGCAGACAAACAGCACCATACAGATTGGCAAAACCGCATTAGACTTGACGTACTTTATCAGAAGCAAGAAAATAACAGAGAATAGGAAGGAAAGGAAGAAGTTCATCATCATCCTGAATCCAGCTGCCATGCCTCCGCCAGCCGGATCTGAATCCACATGTTCAAAGGGAGCAACTTGCCTCCAACCAAAGAGGCTCAAACAAAAAATCAAAGCACCCAATAACGGATAATTCCTTGAAACCCAATAGAGAGCCACTAACTGTACGATTACACTCAATATCAGTTTGCAAATTATAGCGTTGTTTTTAGGACCATGCGGATAAAGCCACCCTGACATCGGAACCCAATTAAAAGTCATCACTGCAACCAAGACCACAAAACCTATCGAATAGAAGAGCGACGACCATGATCTGTCACACATATACCCCATCACAAATAGGACGATTGCCACAGCGAACCCTAATAGATAGGCAGAGAAAGGCTTATCATGGAAATCAAAGGATTTCAACCAAAGGGAAAGGAAGAAGAGTACCGCCCAAGCCATCGCCACACCCAATTTTAAGGAGTGACGAAAAGTTGTCGAGAGACCATTGTCCACAGAATCTTGGAAAATAGGGAGAGCATTCATCCAAAGATAAACACATAAACCCAACAGCAAGGCAGCCCCTATGGAAGAACACTTCGACACAGCATGGAGCGTCCACACCTGAAAAACGACCAACACCATCATTTTCAAAAAATTGAGGACATTGCCAGAAACGCACGGATTCGCATTCCCCACTAACGGCATCCACTTAAAATAGAGTACCGTAGAGACTCCAATCAATCCTATCGATATAAATAGATTAAAATAAAACGAGGCAGGGTGATTGAGCCAAGATGCCAATAATAAGATTACAACCGCAACTATCAACATAAAATTCATCGCTTTGCTTTCTTTTATACTCATATTCAATTAATTATTCAAAACATTGGGTTCTCCCAAACCGTTCAACTGATTCATTAAATAGGTTCTCCGCACATAGCGTCAGAACAAATAGGAAATCCCTTATCCAATAGAAGAGCGTAGTTTTTCTCTCTTTCAGACCCTTCTGATACATTTTTTTACAAACATACATATACTATTTGTTTTTTCCTATGCCTTGCCGATTGACATTCAAGGCACGACACCCCAATGAGACAGATTTCGTCTTCCTCTCCTGACGACTCCAGCCCCTCCTCCTACAATTCCCAATAGGCCACTATTTCCATTGCCGATTTCCGCCGTTTTCATACATTTGTAACAAATGACTGATTTGATATGGAGAAGATAAAGGAGATTTTGCAAAGCCATAGGCTAAACAAATACGAGATAGAGCAAATCACCGAAGCCATCGGGAGAAATGCGAAAAAAATCCATACGCTCCTGCAGTGGGCTCAAAAGGAGGAAGACCCGCTCGCATGGCATGCTTGGTGGGTATGCGACCATCTCGCCAAGGGCGACCATTCGCTCTTCTGCGAACACTACGGGGAGGTCATCCGCCTATTGCTCGAATCGAACCACGACGGCAAACAACGGTTGATGCTCAACGTCTTAATGAACACCCAATCCTCGGGGCCGATCTCCATTCCCCTGCTCAACTTCTGCCTCGACAATATGCTCTCGCCCCAAAAGGCGACGGCCGTCCAAGCCTCCTGCATCAAGATGGCTTATCAACTTTGCAAAAAAGAGCCCGAACTACTCCCCGAACTGAAGGTCATCCTCGAAAATGCCGACCCCGATTTTTTCACCCCTGCGACCCAAGGGGTTACGACAAAAGTATTGAAGGCAATAGCAAAACAACAAAGAGGCTAATAGAACAAGAGGAACCGCCACATTCCAAAGAGGAGATCTTTATAGCCACTCCTTTCAAAGAGGGAAAGGCAAAAATCAGAAGCAACCCATCTGTCGCCGACAACACAACGAGCGTGATTTCCAATGCCTAAGGCCTTCCTCTACGGTCAAATGAAAAGCTAGTGTATTTTATCACTAAAAAAGAGAAAGGTATAAGGCGAACCCGATTTTTTTCTTATATTTGTTCCGAATAAAACAATTAAATTAACATGTCAGAGAACACAGAAGAAATCAAAGAAAAAGCAAAGCCATCCATTGAAAAGTTGAAGGCTCTTCAGCTTGCTATGGAGAAGATCGAGAAAGATCATGGCAAAGGCACCATCATGAAGTTGGGCGACAACAAGGTGGAAGACATACCTGTTATTTCAACCGGATCCATCGGATTGGACATGGCACTCGGCGTAGGAGGCTACCCAAGAGGCCGCGTCATCGAAATATACGGACCAGAATCTTCTGGTAAGACCACCTTGGCCATCCACGCCATCGCAGAGGCTCAAAAGAACGGAGGCATCGCTGCCATCATCGATGCGGAACACGCCTTCGACCGCTTCTACGCTGAGAAATTGGGAGTTGACGTGGAAAACCTCCTCATCTCCCAACCCGACAACGGTGAGCAGGCATTGGAAATCGCAGACCAGCTGATCCGCTCCTCTGCCGTTGACATCATCGTCATCGACTCCGTGGCAGCATTGACGCCTAAGGCCGAAATAGAAGGTGACATGGGCGACTCCAAGATGGGTCTGCAAGCCCGCTTGATGTCCCAAGCCCTAAGAAAACTGACGGGTTCCATCAACAAGACCAACACCACTTGTATCTTCATCAACCAGTTGAGAGACAAGATCGGAGTTATGTTCGGCAACCCTGAAACCACTACGGGTGGTAACGCCTTGAAATTCTACGCTTCCGTCCGCTTAGATATCCGTAAGATTGGACAAATCAAGGACGGGGAGGATGTCATCGGTAACCAAACCCGTGTGAAAATCATCAAGAACAAAGTGGCTCCTCCGTTCCGAAAAGCTGAGTTTGACATCATGTTCGGCGAAGGAATCTCCCATACCGGCGAGTTGATCGACCTCGGCGTTGACCTCGGCATCGTCAAGAAAAGCGGCTCCTGGTTCAGCTACGGAGACGCAAAACTGGGACAAGGAAGGGACGCCACCAAGCTATGCTTACGTGACAACCCTGAGTTAGCGGACGAAATCGAAGGAAAGGTCCGTGAGGCGTTGGCCAACAAAAAAGATTAACCATCCAAAGCGAGTAAACAAAGTGTGAACACCCTTTGCCTACTCGCTTTTTCTATTTCCATCCACGAAACTATCGTTAAGGAGACATTTCCCGACGGAACTACAAATCAACGTGGAGAGAAAAGATAGAAACCTCCCTTATTGAATATGAGCGAAGTAAAAACAGAAATATACTCAGAAAACGCCATCCTCGTGGGATTAATCACTCCCTTGCAAAACGAGAAGAAGGCGAAAGAATATATTGACGAATTGGCGTTTCTGGCAGACACGGCCGGAGCCACCCCTAAAAAAATATTCTTCCAGAAACTGGAAGGCCCCAACTCCGTCACCTTTGTCGGTCCAGGTAAATTGGAGGAGATCAAAAACTACATCAAGGAACAAGAAGAGACGGAAGAGCCCATCGGATTGGTCATCTTCGACGACGAGCTCTCTCCTAAACAGTTGAAGAACCTCGACAAAGAATTGGAGATCAAGGTTTTGGACAGAACAAGTCTCATCTTGGACATCTTCGCCAAAAGAGCCCAGACGGCCCATGCCAAGACACAAGTGGAATTGGCGCAATACAAATACCTACTCCCCCGCTTGACAAGGATGTGGACCCACTTGGAACGTCAACGAGGAGGTATCGGAATGAGGGGTCCGGGAGAGACACAGATTGAGACCGACCGAAGAATCATTCTCAACAAAATAGCCCTGCTCAAGCAGGATTTAATCGCTATCGACAAGCAGAAAAGCACCCAACGGAAAAACCGTGGCAAGATGGTCAGAGTGGCTCTCGTAGGCTACACCAACGTGGGCAAATCAACCATCATGAACATGCTCAGCAAATCGGACGTGTTCGCCGAGAACAAACTCTTCGCCACCCTCGACACAACCGTCAGGAAGGTGACCATCGAGAACTTGCCGTTCCTCCTTTCCGACACCGTAGGGTTCATCCGAAAATTGCCGCACGACCTGATCGAGTCTTTCAAATCGACCCTCGACGAGGTGCGTGAAGCAGACCTGCTCGTCCATGTGGTGGATATCTCCCACCCCAACTTCGAGGAACAGATCCAAGTGGTGGAGAAGACCCTGCATGAAATCAACAAGACGGACAAACCAACCATCTTGGCATTCAACAAGGTAGATGCCTTCACCTATACGCCCAAGGATGAGGACGACCTCACCCCGAAAGAGCGGGAGAACTACAGCTTGGACGAATTGAAAAGTACTTGGATGGCCAAACTGCAGGACAACTGCATCTTCATCTCTGCCAAGAAACACGCCAACTTGGAAGAGTTCAAAACGCTCCTCTACAACAAAGTAAAAGAGATCCACGTCACCCGCTTCCCTTACAACGACTTCCTGTATCAGAAGTATGACGAAGATTGCGAAACCATAGATTAAAACACCAAAACAAGAATAGAATGGCAACATATAGAAAGCTGACTTCCAACGACATCAAAATATTGGAGAAGAACAACTGCTACTGCGAAGACTGGTCAAAAATTGAAGTGGCAGACAAATTCACCCCGGAGAGAGTCCGCAACACGACCTTCTCGGGAGAGGTGAAAATCGGAGCTATGGAGAAAAGCATCTCCTTCCCCGGCAACATCACCCGCCACTCCGGCATCAGCGATGCGACCATCCACAACTGCGTCATCGGCGACAATGTCTATTTGTCCCACATCGCCGGCTATATTGCCAACTACCATATCGGAGATGGAACCTCCATCGAGAATGTGGACACCATCATCGTGGAGGAGAAAAACTCATTCGGAAACAACGTATCCGTCGCATCTTTGAATGAAGGTGGAGGTCGTGAGGTGCCTATCTGCGACAACCTCTCCGCCCACATCGGCTACATGATGACATTGTACCGCCACCGTCCCGAACTCATCAAGAAATTAGAGACGTTGGTCAAGGATTATAGCGAGAGCGTATCCTCCGACATGGGAGAAATCGGCTGCAACGTACGCATCCGCAACTGCAAAAGCATCAAAAACGTCAAGATAGGAAGCTACGCTACTTTGGACGGTTGCGCAGAACTCTGCAACGGTAGCATCAACAGTAACGAAGCGGCTCCCGTCCACTTCGGCATCAGCGTGATTGCCCACGACTTCATCGCCTCTTCCGGTACTGAAATCACGGAAGGAGCCCTGATCGACAAATGCTTCATCGGACAGGCTTGCCAAATCGGAAAGCAATACTCCGCTACCGACACCCTTTTCTTCTGCAACTGCCAAGGATTCCACGGAGAGGCGGCTTCGGTCTTCGCCGGCCCTTTCACCGTGACACACCACAAATCGAGCCTCCTCATCGCAGGTATGTTCTCCTTCTCCAACGCAGGAAGCGGTTCCAACCAAAGTAACCACATGTACAAGTTGGGGCCTATCCACCAAGGCATCGTCGAGCGTGGTTCCAAAACGACCAGCGACTCCTACATCCTTTGGCCTGCCAAGGTGGGCGTCTTCACGCTCGTCATGGGAAGACACACCAGTCACTCCGACACGAGCGACTTGCCGTTCTCTTACTTGATAGAGAACAACAACGAATCCGTCCTCGTTCCAGGAGCCAACCTACGAAGCGTCGGAACCATCCGTGACGCACAGAAATGGCCGAAGCGCGACAAGCGAAAAGACCCGAACAAGTTGGATCAAATCAACTTCAACCTCCTCAGCCCCTACACCATCCAAAAGATGATGACCGGACAAAAAATACTAAACTCGCTCAAGGAAATCGCAGGAGAGACCTGCGACACCTACTACTACCACAGCACGAAGATCAAGAACTCGTCGCTCAAGAACGGCATCAAGCTCTACGAGCTCGCCATCAACAAATTCTTGGGCAACTCCATCATCAAACGGTTGGAAGGCACGAAGTTCCAATCCATCGAAGAGATCAGGAAACGACTCCAACCCGACACCCAAAATGGATTGGGCGATTGGATCGACGTAGCAGGACTCATTGCTCCAAAGAGCGTCATTGACCAAACCATCGAGGAAATCGAGAAGGACAAGTTCAACTCCATCGACGCCATCAACCAACGTTTGGCTGAAATCCACAAGGAATACTATACCATGGAGTGGACTTGGGCCATCGTCAAGATTCAGGAGAAATACGGCAAGAAGATCGAAGAGATTACGGTTGCCGACATCATCGCCATCGTGGAACGTTGGAGAGATGCCGTTGTGACCCTCGACAAGATCCTCTACGAAGATGCGAAGAAGGAGTTCACCCTCAAAATCAAGACCAGCTTCGGTGTGGACGGAACGGACGAGGAGAAGGACAAGGACTTCGAGAATGTCCGTGGCGACTTCGACAAGAACCCATTTGTTTTGGAAGTGTTGAAGCACATAGAAGCCAAGACAGCCCTTGGAAACGAGTTGATAGAGAGAATCAAAGACATCAAATAAATAAGTTATCGGGGCAGGGTGTCCCGGCCTTGCTCCTTTCTTGAAATCAGATGGACAATATCGAAATCACAAGCAACTACTACTTCCGTCCGTGGGCGATGGTGACCTCCATGCTGTTCCTCATCTTCAGCATCGCCCTACCGATAAACGGAGCCTTCATCACCATTGAATTCACCCCGTTAAGTGGATTCATCTTGGCTCTATGCGGATTTTTCCAATTCTCCATTATCTGCTTCGCCAAAGAGCTGTTTGAGTACAATCCCCAAACAAAGCAATACAGAAAAGGCATCAAGCTATACTCCTACAGATGTGGAGAATGGAAGTCGTTCGACTTGACCAACGCCTCCCGAATAGCTTTCCAAAAATACGGAGAGAGCATCAACTACAATTACGGCGGCATTTTCCACCCCCATGCGGAGGCAGACATCTACGAATTAAGGTTAATCCGAACAGACGACACCTTCGAGGCCATCACTAACGGAAGCGACTTGAAAAGCATCGCCAAGATGGTGACGTTAGGAAACGTGCTGAGCCAGACGATTGGCCTCCCATTCTACGACTATGTCCGTGACCTTGTCACCAAAAAAAGAATAGAATGAAACGTATCGGACTTCTATCAGACACCCACGGGTATTGGGACGAGAAATACAAGAAATATTTCGAATCCTGCGACGAGATTTGGCATGCGGGCGACATCGGAAGCGAAGTCGTCGCCCAAAAGTTGGCAGAGATAAAACCGTTGCGCGCCGTCCATGGCAACATCGACGGACAGGGAATCCGCGCACTCTATCCCCAACACCTCCGCTTCACGATAGAGGGGGTCGATGTATGGATGACACACATCGGAGGCTACCCAGGGAAATATGCTTGGGAAGTGAAGCCAGAGATTTTCGTCAATCCGCCCAAACTATTTGTCTGCGGGCACTCGCACATTTTAAAAGTAATGTTTGACAACAAGATACAGACTCTCTGCATCAACCCCGGAGCTGCCGGCAAATATGGGATCCACAAGATACGGACATTGATCCGCTTCTCCATCGACGGAAATGAGATAAAAGACTTGGAAGCCATCGAGATAGGGAAGCTATTGTAGGCAATCAAGTCTTGTTAAGGGGGCATTTTCAAGTTCAAATGAAAAAAATCGACTTTTTTATAGTTCATCGAAAAGAAATTGCTCCTTTTCTCTAAAAAAATTATTCTTTTTTTTCAATTTCGATAAGGATTACTATCTTTTTTTATATATTTGCGTTTGAATTAAAATTCTCGACAACGACATGAGAAAGCTGATATTACTATCCGTATGTGCGCTATCGCTTGCTTCTTGTGGCAATTCCACGAAGAAGGAGGATTCTGCGAAAAAGACGGACGCACAACAAATGGAACTGAAAGAAAAAGTCAAGTCTTTCACTGAATTTTACGTATCGGTAAAAGATGGTGAGCTGAAAAAAGGCAACAAAAAGCAGACCTCTACTTTTGATGAGCGAGGTATGCTCCTCCAACAGGAGAACTACAACTATAACGGAGAGTTGACCAACAAGTTGATGTTCACGCATGATGCCAACGGAAACTTGACAGAAAAGATCAACTACAACGCAGTTGACAGTATTCTTTCTAAATGGATTATCAAAAACGACCTCAACGGAAATCCAGTTGAAGAGGTTGTCTTCGCAAAAGACGACAGCATCGACTGCAAATATACGTTTAAATACGACGAGGCTGGCAACAAAGTCGAGGAGTCAACTTACATCGGCGACAGCATGCTCGATTCAAGAATCACATACAAATACAATGAGAAAAATCTCATGTCGGAGATGTGTGAATACAACGGCGACTCCATGCTTATCACTAGATGGATTTACGAATACGATAAAGACGACAATAGGGTAAGCACACGCAACTACGGCTTCGATGGAGAATTGTACAAGAAATGGACATACAAATATGACGACCGCGAGCACAAGCAGAAGGAAGTTAGTATGTTCAACAACGGAGGCGAGTTGAGCAGCAGAATCACCTTCGTCTATGACATGGAAGGAAACGTTACGGAGAAGACTTACTACAACGCTGACGGAGAGGTGCAAATCAAATGGAACACGCAATACGACAGCAAAAGAAACAGAACAAAAATCTCCGAATTCTACGGTCCTAACCTAGCATTGGAAAAGGGTGAGATGTACGAGATTGAATATTACCAAGATAAACAATAAAAGTATCTCATATTAAATTGGAAGGATCCTGATCGCTTCGGCGGTCAGGATTTTTTATTGGGATGTCTATCCAATACCATTACAGACAGGTAGCCAATCTTATTAGCAACTGATACGAAGTGTCCAGTAGGTGCAGATGAAGGATAGCCCATGACATTGGATGAGATTCCTCTACCCCATAGGCTGGAAGCCAATCCCTTCTGACTCATTTTTTCTATAACACGGATTAAAGCCTATCCTATTCACCGCCGATTGCACTGATAGGCTGAGACAAGGGGAAGGAGATTCAAGAACCAATGTTTATGATTTCCCCCATAAGGTTAGGGAGAAAGTGGGCTACAAGTAACCAGAAAAAAAGTGCTATTCAATTCGCCTTGCAAATTGAATAGCACTTATAACGTAAGGATACCCTTTCTTTATATCAAATAGATCAAAAAGAGAACAGCCACAATAGCCAAGAAGGCAACGACAAAAGAGAGGAAGAAAAACAAGATATGGGTGAGGTTCTTGAAAAAGCGGGAGAGCATCTCCGCATCGCCCGTCTCCACCAACATATCCAAATACTTATGAATCTTATACGCCTTCCATACCGGCACGCAAATGAGTGCGATAATCGCCAGATGGAGAACCACCAAGAGGACGCCAGAAAGACCTAACACCAACTCATTGTCCAAGATTTGATTGGGAATCAAGGCACGAGATGAAGCATAATCTATCGCCTTAAAGGAGATTACACTGGCACCCAAAACAAGGGCAATGGTCGCAATTGATATAACTTTGAAAAGTTTTGACAATCTCTTGATGACGGGTTTTGAAGCCACGTCCAAATACATATCTTCCATCTGCTAACTATTACTATTTGATACTATAAAAAATCATTAATGTTTGTGGTAGCTACGATCCATCTCATACTTAGGGTCGCAGGTGAGGGCAATACCCAATTTCTTCAATGTCTGCTCGTCAACAGAAGAGACCAAAACCGTTGCATGGGCTGTCGCTCCTTTCAACTTAGGCAACTGTTGCATGGCACGCTCCGCCAACTCATTGTGTGCGGCAGAAGAAGAGAGGGCAATCAAAATCTCGTCCGTATGGAGCCGTGGGTTGGTACTGCCCAGATATTCAGTCTTCAACGTCTGAATCGGTTCGATAGCGAGACGGGAAACCAAATTGAACGACTGGTCGATATTGCCCAACGCCTTCAATGCATTCAAAAGGGCTGCCGCCAAAGGCCCCAACTTGCTGCTGGTCTTGCCTGTGACGATGGTTCCATCAGGGAGTTCGATAGCAGCTGCCGGCCTTCCTTCCGTCATCTCCGACTTCGCACGAGCCGCCTCAACCACCTTGTAATCAGTTGGCTTCACATGAGCCTGATGCATCAGTGACTCCAATTTCTCTATGTTGTCAGAACTATCTCCGTAACGTTTCTTGTCGCACAAACATTTGAAATAACGACGGATGATCTCCTGCTTGGAGGCCTCCTTGCAGACCTCGTCGTCGATGATGCAATTGCCCGCCATGTTGACACCCATGTCGGTCGGACTCTTATACGGGCTCTCTCCATAGATCATCTCGAAAGTCGCGCTCAACACGGAGAAGGCCTCCACATCACGGTTATAGTTGACCGTCGTCTCACCATAAGCTTCTAAATGGAAAGAGTCGATGATGTTCACATCGTTCAAGTCGGCCGTAGCCGCCTCGTAGGCGAGGTTCACCGGATGTTTCAATGGGATGTTCCAGATAGGGAAAGTCTCGAATTTAGCATAACCAGCATCGATTCCCCTCTTATGCTCATGATAGAGCTGCGACAGGCAGACAGCCAACTTACCGCTTCCAGGTCCAGGAGCCGTCACCACCACCAACGGACGCTCCGTCTGGATGTACTCGTTCTTTCCATAGCCATTGTCGGAGACAATCAACTCCACGTTGTTTGGATAGCCATCGATACGATAATGATGGAAAACCTTCACGCCCAACTCCTTCAGGCGCTTCTCAAACAAGATAGCTGAAGGCTGCTTGCTGAACATGGTCAGGCAGACGCTACCCACCATCAAGCCGACGCTAGTAAAGGCATCGATGAGGCGAAGCACGTCCTCGTCGTATGAAATGCCGTAATCCGCACGGATCTTATTCGATTCGATATCCTCCGCATTGATGGCGATGACAATCTCAATCTTATCCTTCAACTTCAACAGCATCTGCAGTTTCGAGTCAGGCTGAAAGCCCGGCAAGACACGGGACGCATGATAATCATCGAACAATTTGCCACCGATTTCGAGATAAAGCTTATTGCCGAATTTCTCAATGCGCTCAGCAATATGCGACGACTGCATACTTATGTACTTGTCGTTATCAAATCCAATTTTAGCATTCATACCATAAACCTATTTATCATGCAAAGATACAAAACAATCCGAAAGGCACGGCAAAACAAGCAAGGAATAAAACCAAGAAGGAGTATTGGAACGAGATAAATTGCGCTCCATCAAGACATAAAGCACTAATTATCAAATTAACACCTATTTTCCACAGGCACAAACCAAGGTCACTCCTTAAAATTAATCGGCAATGTAAAACGACTCCGAACCTCCTTCTCTCCCTCCTTGGCAGGAATCCATTTAGGCATCAACGTAACCACCCGGACGGCCTCCCTATCCAAGTATGGGTGAACAGATTGTTCGACTTTCACATCTGAAATCGAGCCATCCGTAGCGACAGCAAACGAGACGACCACCTTACCAAATATTTTCTCGTTCCGAGCATGCGCTGGATATTGTAGATGTTCTTTCAAGAAGGAAAACAAAGAATCATTTCCTCCAGGAAACTCGGCACGAGTTGTAGGAAGAGCGACCGTAATATCACCTTCCACATCGTCAAAATCCTCTGAGGGAGGAACGATCTCCCCAAGATCTATTTTCTCTATAGACTCTCCATACTCTACTATTTCCATAGGCCTCCTTCCCGAATCTTTGGCCACTTCCTCGACCTGAACTTTTCCTACCGTAGGGCAAGACTCCAACTTGTTTTCATCTTCCATCTCTAAAGGACTACTTTCTGAGGAATTTTGAGGTCGATTTGTCTCTGAAGAACAAGCCGCACCCGACAACAAGGCCATAGAGAGTCCTACAATCTTTATGGATTCGCCCATTTTAACTCTTTTATTCAACTGACTTTCAAGATAGCCACGCTCCGCCTCGCACGCCGGACACGTCCCGGCACAGTCGCCCTTATGCGTACACTCCCTAGGTGCGTAGGCTATGCCGTTGGCCTCCGCTATCTGCTGACGAACTTTCTTAAGCAGTTCACATATTCTTTTTCCTCTTGTCATAAGCTATTAATCTTTATTGAAAGGAAACAAGGCACACCCTACTTTTTAAGTGGAGCATCATCCCGTCCATCTTTTGGTTGCGATATAGACACAGTTCCATCCATCTTTGTCATGCGATATTGATATAGTTCCGGTGTCAATTCAAACTGGACAGAGAGGCTAAACTTCTCCCTAATATTTAAATTCCCCTGCTTGGCTGGAGTCCACTTCGGCATCATCCGAAGCACACGAAGGATTTCTTGATCCAACGAAGGATCGACTCCCCTTTCCACTTTTTCGTAAACAACAGAGCCTGATTCGTTTATCACGAACGAGACAACCACCTTCCCTCTAATTCCAGCTTCTACGGCAATCACAGGATAGCGCAAATGTTGTTTCATGAAATCGTGCAAGGCTGTTTCTCCACCGGGGAACTGCGCGTGTTGCCCCACTAAGACAAAATCCTTGAGAGGTTTACCGCCATTCGGTTCTCGATCATCCATCACCTCTACAAAGGTGAGGGGGCTTATACTTATCGTATCTTTTGTCAACTCCTGTTCCGCCGCAAATAGAGTGTTCGAAAACAAAGCCATGGAGAGCCCTATGATTTTTATGGGGCTTCCCGACTCCCGTCTACGCCTCAACTGCGACTCGATATAGCCACGCTCCGCCTCGCAGGCCGGACACGTCCCGGCACAATCACCTTTGTGCGTACACTCCGTAGGTGCGTAGGCTATGCCATTGGCCTCCGCTATCTGCCGACGGATCTTCTTAAGAAGTTCACATATCCTTTTTCCTTGGGTCATAAGCTACTAATTCTTTGTTTCTTCCGTAAGTCTAAATAGAACGGGTAAATTATAACGAGTTCTGATAACCTTACCCATTTGTTTGCCTGGAATCCACTTCGGCATCGATTCCACCAGACGCACAGCTTCCGCATCCAATAAGGGATGGAGACTTCGAGCAACTTTCACGTCGGAGATGGAACCATCACTTCCTATCACAAAAGAAAGCACAACCCGACCCTTTATTCCTTTCTGCTTAGCCTCCTCCGGATAACGCAAATTTTCCTTTATATAGGTCGCCAAAGCACTCATTCCTCCAGGAAACTTAGGATGTTCTTCCACAATGATTCCCATCAACTCCTCATCCTCATTTTCTGGCTGGTGGGGAACGGAACACGACGTTGTCCCTTTCGATGAATCCACGTATTCCTCCTGCAAGTCAGAAGGAACCGGCACCGAAGAATTCGACGCACAAGCCACTCCCGAAGCCAACGCCACAGAGAGTCCCACGATTTTCAGGGGCGCTCCCCACTTCTGCCGCAGGCTCAGTTGCGCCTCGATATACTCACGTTCCCGCTCGCATGCCGGACACGTGCCCGAACAATCGCCCTTGTAGGTACACGGCCTCGGTGAATAGTCGATACCGTTCGCCTCCGCTATCTGTTTGCGCAGGTTTTTCAGATACTCACATATTGATTTCCCTTTTGCCATTTTTAATCTTCCTTCATTTCTTTCACGACATCCGTCTCTGGCATAACCGTACACTTAAATCCGAACGGCAAGACATAACGAGAGCGAACAACCTTACCACCCCGTTCCTCAGGAATCCACTTCGGCATAGATGACACCACCCTCATCGCCTCCGCATCCAACAAGGGATGAACGCTCTTCAACACTTTCTTCTGAGATAGAGTTCCGTCCTTCTCCACCACAAAAGAAACCACAACCCTACCTTGAATGGATTTCTCCAACGCCTCTACGGGATATTTTATGTTCTTGGACAAAAAAGCCGTCAAAGCATTATTCCCGCCTGGAAATTCGGGTTTCTTTTCCACGAACACATAGATTGAATCCTCCTTTAGCGTCAGCTGATTCTTTCCATGGGAACCCGACAAAGAGACTGCCTTTGAGGGGCATGCCACCCCAAAAACCAAAACCAAGGAGATGCCCAACATTCCCAGTTTCCGTTTCAACCAATCTCCGCCGAACAGAGACTTTATGGAGACACAATCAATTCCATTCGCCTCCGCCATCTGTCTGCGCAGGCATTTCAGACTCTCACCTATTGATTTTCCTTTTACCATAGACTAATTTATTTTCCACTATGTTGTTTCTTATAATCGAGACAAGACATGCCTTGTCTCTACTTTTCATTCAACTTGATTTTTCTTTTCCGAAGATACGGAATCATTTTCTAAAGCAAAAGAGATAGGCAGACTAAAGCGTGCGTTCTCCTTTCCTTGATACTCCCATTTAGGCATCAAATTGACCACACGCACGGCTTCCGCATCCAACAGTGGATGGACTTGCTGTTGGATTTTCACATCCGCAATAGAGCCATCTCTACACACAAGAAAAGTGACTCTGACCCTACCTTGGATTCCCTTCTCCCTCGCCTCTTCGGGATAACGAATGTTCTCTTTTAAGAAAGCCATCAAAGCTGCGTCTCCGCCCGGAAATTTGGGACGATGTAACACTAAGGCTCCTGTGATAACATAATCATCCCCATCTTCATGATCTTCAAGTTGGGCAGATTTGGGACACGACCGTGTTTCCTTCGAAGAATCCACACGTTCCTCCTGTAGCTCAGAAGCAGAAGCCGCCCCCGAAGCCAACGCCACGGAGAGTTCCACGATTTTCAACGGTGCACCCCACTTCTGCCGAAGGCTCAGTTGCGACTCGATATATTCACGCTCCCGCTCGCAAGCCGGACACGTTCCCGAGCAATCGCCCTTGTAGGTACACGGCCTCGGCGAATAGTCGATGCCATTCGCCTCCGCTATCTGTTTGCGCAGGTTTTTCAGATACTCACATATTGATTTACCTTTTGCCATAGCCTTTACATTTGTTTTCCTGTTCAATTATCGTTATTAAAGATAACAGGAACCACATAACGACACCTAACGACCCGTCCCTTGTGTTTCGCAGGAATCCATTTAGGCATTGCCTTAACCACACGTACCGCCTCCGCATCCACCAAAGGATGAACAGCACCTTTCGAAATTTCCACATTCGTAACAGAACCATCCTTCTCCACCACAAAAGAGACAAATATCCTCGTCTTGGAGCTAACATCGGTAAAGGAAGCAGGGAAACGCACATTATTTCTTAAGTATAATCCCAAAGCCTCAACACCGCCAGGAAATTGGGGACGTTCATCCACCACCCCATAGGCATAAATGGAATCCTCCTCAAGCACTTGCGAGAAGGAGTCTTTGCTTAACAGCTCCGACGGCTCGGAACAAATTTTATTCTCAAGTTCCTCCAACCGTTCGGGCGAATAGAACTCCAAGGTGTAATGCCGATTCTGTTCGTGTTCCACCTCGTCTTGGGCATTGGGCACCATAGGCTCTTTCGAGCCACAACCGATAGCGATGACTCGGTCGGGATCAATCCCCCTCTCTATAAAAAAACGACGAAGATACTTTGCCTGCACCTCTGAGAGTTTCATCTTATAGCGCTCACTTCCCCGTTCATCCGTATGGCTTTCAACCAAGAAGGTATCATTAGGGAACTCCGAAACGAACTCCGCCATCTCTTGCATTTGCTCCAATTCAACATCAGCAGTCCTCATCATCCCATTAAAAGAGGAAGGATAGAGATCCCATCGAAATTCCCGATGAATAGAGGTATTTTCTTCCACCGTAGTCTGACCTTTCGCCTCCTGGCACGCCACCATGGCAGAGAGTCCCGCAGCAATGCCGACAATCTTCAGCGCCTTGCCCGCCTTCAATTTAGAGGACAACTCACGCTCCAAATATTGCCGCTCACGCTCACAATTAGGGCACGTACCCGTACATTCGCCTGAGAAAGTACATTCGGAAGGCGTATAGGCGATTCCATTCGAGTCGGCTATCTGCTTGCGAATCGACTTTAAAACTTCACATGTATGCTTGCCTGCCTTCATGGTTCACTATTTTTACTTTTTCTTCTTAATCTTCTTGGCGCTCGAGCGAATAGAACTTCTATTTTGTCTTCTGCTTCAATATAATCTAAAGAGAACAGGAACTACAGAACGACACCTGACGACCCGTCCCTTATGCTTCGCAGGAATCCATTTAGGCATTGCCTTAATCACACGCACCGCCTCTGCATCCACCAAAGAATGAAGCCCCCTCAAAACTTCCACATTCGAAATAGAGCCATCCTTCTCTACAACAAAAGAGACATTCACTCTCCCTTTAATGCAACCTTCAAAGTCTGCTGGATAACGCACATAAATTCTTAAGAATAATTCCAAAGCCTCAGCACCTCCAGGGAATTGGGGACGTTCATCCACCTGTCCATTCTCATAAATAGAATCCTCCTCAAGCACTCGCGACAAGGAGTCTTTGCTTGACGACTTCGACGATTCGGGATAAATTTTATTATCTAGTTTCTCTCGTCGTTTAGACGGAAAGAACTCCAACGTGAGACGCCGATTCACCGCATGCTCAAACTCTTCTTTGGCATCGGGCAGTACAGGATCAGACTCTCCTTTACCAAACGCTATGATTCTTGAAGGATCAACACCCCGAGCAATCAAATCACCACGAAGATGGTCCGCAAACTTTTGCGACAACTTCAAATTGAATTGTTCACTGCCTCGTGAATCCGTATGCCCTACCACTTGGAAAATATCTTCGGGAAACTCCGAGATAAACTCCACCATCTCTCGCAATTGAGTCTCATAATAATCTGGTGGCCCTGGCATGTGTCCCATAGTCATGTCATAAAAATCCCACTTGAACGCTTGCGGATTTTCATTCGCCTGCGAATCCTGAGCCTTGACCTCTTGGCACGCCACCATGGAGGTGAGGCCTGCCGCCACACCGATGATTTTCAGCATCTTCCCTGTATTTACCTTCAGGGAGAGCTGACGCTCCAAATATTGCCGCTCGCGCTCACAATTGGGGCACGTACCCATACATTCACCCGAGAAAGTACACTCGGAGGGTGTATAGGCTATTCCGTTCGAGTCGGCTATCTGTTTGCGAATCGACTTCAATACTTCACATGTATGCTTGCCTGCTTTCATAGACTACTTCTTTTTAATCTCTTTCAGTCTTTCCGGCGTGTAGAACTCCAACGTAACACGACGATTCTGTTCGTGCTCCTCTTCGCTTTGGGCATTAGGAATTATCGGTTCCTTCGGTCCTCGACCTACCGATAGGATTCTATTAGGGGAGACACCTCTACCTATCAACTCACTGCGAATATAGTCAGCCCGACTCTGCGATAATTTTAAGTTATATTTATCACTTCCCCGACTATCCGTATGCCCCACAAGCAAGAAGGTATCATTGGGAAACTCCGAAATGAAATCAGCCATTTCGTCCCATTGAACTTCATTTTCTTTTGGAGGGCGGCCGACGAATCCAGAGAAAAATGTATAGGAATCCCATTGAAATCTCTGCTGGGTTGCCGTGTTTTCGACCGCAAGCTCCTCTCCCTTCGCCTCCTGGCACGCCACCATGGCGGAGAGTCCCGCAGCAATGCCGACAATCTTCAGCGCCTTGCCCGCCTTCAATTTAGAGGACAACTCACGCTCCAAATATTGCCGCTCACGCTCACAATTAGGGCACGTACCCGTACA
>JAGCWQ010000003.1 GCA_017961765.1 Paludibacteraceae bacterium
CGTCACTGTCACCCTTCTTCTTGCCGGTATTGATGTAGTATATGGAGTCGCCCATATGCACATTCAGACCGTCCTTTATCGCCAACTCGTACCACGCCTGTCTCGCCTTCTTTGAACCTGCTGTTGTCAATTGCTTACACGATTCGACATATGTGTCTATTGACGTCTTTATCTTCCCGATGGCGGCAATTTCAGACAACGGCACACGTAGATTGTATATCTTCTCGACATAGTCATAATACGCCTCAATAAATTCCTTGCCCTTGCCTTCCAACAACAAACGGCATTTTTCATTGAGGAATTTCTCTATGTATTTCGGCATTTTCTTCGATTTGATGGAGTTTCCGACAAACTTCAACTCACCGTCAGGGAAAAGATCGATATAGTTCTTCCTCGAAAGGTTCAATGATGCCTCTATGTACTCATCCAAGCCAAGACCCATCTTGTTTATGCCACCGTTATACGCCTTTGACATAAAGGTGTCCTCAAACTCCGCTATGTCAGCATCGACCTCGGTGTACGCTTTTCCTGCAACGGTGTTCCTGCCCTTGCCGTTACTTATGTACGGGGAGTCTGACGTGTACCTATATTTAGCCGGTAAACTGAAGTTGAATCCGTCCGTGTCTCCGACAATTGGTTGATAATCATAATCATAACTTAACTCTGCCCCATTATATTTTGATAGATTACTGAAATGTGATATCAACAACCTAAGCGCCATCCTTCCGATACACGTAGTCCTTTCCGCCTGTTCTATATCGCTATGCGGAAAGACAACCCCACTACCGTATGAACCGAAGTAACCATTACAAAAGACCTTAAGGGAACCTTGTGTGTTATCGTACAGGTTCGCATCCGCAAATGCCTTACGATACAGTTCAGCCAATGACGTGTCAACATACACATCGCCACTTTTAAGAAGTCTCTCAGCCTCCTTTTTCTTTTCCTTCATCATACCCTTATACTTCTCCCTGCCGGTAAGCATATACTCAAGGAACGACAGCATGATATCCATTAAGTCAACGGCTGTCCTTATGCCAAACGACAATTGTATGGACGGATAAAGGCTGTTGTAATCAAGCTTGCATTGTTTCCCTATGCGGCCTGTCTTAAGCAAACGCGACAACCCCCCACAGAACTTACGCCTATTGATTAGCTCTGGTATCGCAAGCCCTTCCTCGTAGCTCCAAGCGAGCATGATGTATTTCCATACGGCGGCAGTTCCCATCGTGCAAGCCTTATCGAATGAAATCGGCAACATCTTGCAAACGAAATAGTTGGTGACGTTGTACTTATACTCGACCTTATCGGTTTCCCATAAGTCATCAAGCAAGTACCTCTCGACTATGTAACGACCGCTCACGATTGAGCTAACGACATTCTCAACGTTGTCGGTGACACTTCCAGAACATTCACTGTCTCTTACGACAGTATACCTGTCATGCCCATCATCGGTTTTTCTTGACAATATCGTGTCTGTCAGTTTAAACCACTTGCCATCGTCATCATTAAACGCATAATTATATGACGTATCTAGCCAAGTATCGTTAATTATCTTGCCGGGAACATAGACACGGTTCTTCTTCGCTATCTTCGAGAACTTTGTTATGTACTTCAACCCTGCGGACTTGATGTTGGAATTCAACGCCATTGCCCTCCTGACCGCGAACAACGAATCGGTAAGGTGCGTACCCCACCTGACGGTAGGGTAAAAATACTCCATCTCACCACCGAGCTTCAGTACTTGCTGTTTCTTCTTCTTGTAAACTCCATTCCTGAAATACTCTTTCGTGAACTCACCCATCGTCAACCCGCGCAACGACAGCCTAACGTCAATGAAATTCCAGTCGAAGTTCTCCGTGTTGTGACCCGTTATGACGTCAGGCTGCAATTCCTTTATTATGGAAAAAAATTCGCAAATAGCGTTAAATTCGTTCCTTAACTTGACGTCGCCTTCACCATCAACAGTTATGATTTTTTCGTAGCCACGATTTGTTCTTATGCCTATCTGACTTATCGCACACGTCTTAGGATCAAGTCCCTCCGTCTCCAAGTCAAACGATAATCTGAGTAGGTCATCATAGTCATCATACCCCTTGAACAGCCTTTTACCGGTGTATATCATATACTGCTCAACAGGCGCAACGGCCATGTATTCCCTCTTGTCGTCAGAACCAGAATATATAGGATGGCCGGATTTCTCGAAAAATGACATGAATCTCTCATATGACATCGGCACCTTCGCCTCGAATATAAGCCGGTAGCCATTCTCCATACGTGGAGGAACAGTGCCGTCATCACGACACACACGAAGATCCCTGACACCAATGCAATACTCTGCCAATTGCCTTCTTAATTCACCCCTGTCACCACCGAACATGGACTGCGCGACAGACTTCTTCGTCCACACAAACGGTTTGAACGCGTCACGCTTTATGCGCTTGTTGCCATCCGAGTCGCGGTAGATAATACTGACCTTGTCGTCGGAATAAGCGCACTCTATCTTGATGATATGTTCCATGGGGTCAGTCCCAGCAAGGAACTGGGCAATCCTCTCACTGCTTACCTTTGCCATATTGTTTGTCAAGCGCATCTATAAAGTCAAAAGGCGATTCACCGGCCGACAATTCGTGTATGGCGTCGAAACCGTTACCGACAGTAATCAATGATTCATCGGGTTTAACGCTACCCTTATACCTTGTACCATAATCGCCATGGAATTTCTTTGTCGCCGGATCCAAGTCGCCCCAATGCGTCCTAGAACCGTCGTCAATCGCCTCGACGAAGTACGTCCTGCCAGTGGACAGCGACCTGACAATAAACCTACCAGTGTCGTCACTGTTGAACAGGAACCTTTTCTTTAAATTCACAAGCTCTTCTTTTTCCATGTGAGGCAAAAGTACTACGATACTTCATGAAAACAAAACAAAAATTGTTAAAAATGTAAAAAGAAAACGAAAGAAAAGTGTATACCTGTTGTCCCCTATATTTATAAACATCATAATAAATCATGGTTTATACAAATGGAATACATCAAGAGATTTGACACACACTCCCAGTACGAGACATTCGTGGGGGGGGGGCATGGAACGCCCCAACGTTAGTTATTGCGTAGGCGATAACGAGGTACATTATAACCCGATTTTGCCAACCGAAACGAGAGTAGTCGGCACGTTCAACGTCACATCGACAAGCCAACCAACGTGGATGACATATACCGGAGGTTGGAACAATGTCAGTAAGGTCGAGATAACAAAACCGAGCGGGACGACAATAGAACTGACATTTTCCGACCTGACAACCGATGATGGAGATGGATACGGTTACACCTTTGACGAGACAGGCGTACACACGATTTACTACACACTAATAAATCAGACATTCATAGGGTTTGATTTCGCACAATCCTTCTATTCACTCGCATCCATCACGATACCAAACAGCGTGACATCCATTGATGGAGATGCTTTTGGAAGTTGTAGTGGTCTAACAACAGTCACCATCGGAACAGGCGTAACAACACTTGGAAGTAGCGTAACACCTTTCATGATGTGTAATAACATTGTAAACGTGACAATAAAGGCGACTACGCCGCCGACGTATGGTAGCACCTACGAATCGATATTCTACAGTTCACACCCACATATATACGTTCCTGCCGATAGCGTAGCGGCATATAAGGCGGCAAGCGGTTGGTCAACCTATGCGAATGACATCGAGGCTATACCAACGACGTAATATATGCAAATGGGATATCTGGTATTATGCCTGATATCCCATGTTTTATCACATCACTTCGCCGTAGGCGATATATGTCGTCCTATGTCATTTCATTGTAGAC
>JAGCWQ010000226.1 GCA_017961765.1 Paludibacteraceae bacterium
ACCGCAACGATTTGGATGACCAGCTCTTCGATACATTCACAGGTGCAAAACAACTGCTTAGGCAGACACCTGTGCAAGCCGAGAGCCGCGAGCAACTGAAGAGCCTTTTGGCGGTGCAGTCCGGAGGTGTTATCTTCACTACGATACAGAAATTCCAGCCCGAATCAGGCAATGTGTTCGATACGCTTACTAACCGTAGTAATGTCATCGTGATAGCGGACGAGGCACACCGTACACAGTATGGATTCAAGGCTAAGACAGTGGAGGTGCGTAACGAGGCTGATGAGGTGGTGGGCTCCGAAATCAAATATGGTTTTGCCAAATATCTGCGTGACGCATTGCCCAATGCGACCTACCTTGGATTCACAGGAACGCCCATCGAATCGACCGACGTGAATACACCGGCAGTGTTTGGTAACTATATTGACGTGTACGACATCGCACAGGCTGTCGAAGATGGAGCCACCGTGCGCATCTTCTACGAAAGTCGTCTCGCTAAGATTGAATTGAGCGACGAAGGGCGACAATTAGTGCAAGATCTCGATAAGGAGTTGGGAACCGAAAACATGAACGATGTACAAAAGGCCAAAGCCAAATGGACCCAATTGGAAGCGCTCATCGGTAGCCCGAATCGTATAAAAAACATTGCAAAAGACATTGTGGCGCACTTCGAAGAACGCCAGAAGGTGTTTGAAGGCAAAGCAATGGTTGTCGCAATGAGCCGTCGAATCGCTGCTGATTTATATGAAGAGATTGTCAAACTACGCCCCGAGTGGCATTCCGACGACCTGTCGAAGGGTGCCATCAAGGTCGTTATGACATCCTCCGCATCCGATGGAGCAAAAATTGCTAAGCACCATACAACCAAGGAACAGCGACGCGCTTTAGCAGAGCGTATGAAAGATCCCGACGATGAACTGAAGCTTGTCATTGTGCGGGATATGTGGCTGACAGGCTTTGACGCTCCCTGTCTGCATACGCTATACATCGACAAGCCTATGCAAGGACATAACCTCATGCAGGCCATAGCCCGTGTGAACCGTGTTTATAAAGACAAACCAGGAGGATTGGTGGTTGACTACCTCGGTATTGCCTCGGATCTGAAGAAAGCCCTGTCGTTCTATTCCGACTCGGGTGGCAAGGGAGATCCGACGCAGCAGCAGGAGCAGGCTGTAGCCATGATGCAGGAGAAACTGGAAGTGGTAGAACAGATGTTCTTCGGCTTTGACTACAAGCATTATTTCTCTGCCGACACCTCTGGCAAACTCTCTTGGATACTAAAGGCTGAAGACTTTATCCTGGGACTGGACGATGGTAAAAAACGTTTTGTGAATGAGGTGACAGCCTTGAGTAAAGCGTTTGCCATTGCAATCCCTCACGATGCGGCGATGGATGCAAAAGAAGAAGTGGCATTCTTTCAGGCAGTAAAAGCTCGACTCTGCAAATTTGACCAAACAGGTATAGACCATACTAACGAAGATATAGAAACCACCATCCGTCAGGTGATTGACAAGGCATTGGTGTCGGAGAAGGTCATCGACCTATTTGATGCGGCTGGCTTAAAGAAACCTGACATCTCCATCCTTTCGGAAGAATTTATGATGGAGCTGAAAGGCATGGAACACAAAAATATCGCCTTGGAGGTGCTGAGAAAACTATTGGAAGGGGAAATAAAAGCACGTTCAAAATTCAATGTGGTTGAGGGACGGACATTGATGGAGATGCTGGATAGTTCCATCACTCGCTATCATAACAAGATACTCACCGCCGCCGAAGTTATCGATGAGTTGATTAAACTCAGTAAAACCATTGTGGAGAAAGACAAGGATGCAGAAACCATGGGATTGACCACCTACGAATATGCTTTCTATTCCGCTGTGGCTGACAATGAAAGTGCAAAAGAGTTGATGGGGAAAGATAAACTTCGTGAATTAGCAGTTGTGTTGACCGAAACCATTCGGCAGAACACTTCGATAGACTGGACTATCAAAGAGAATGTCCGTGCGAAGATGAAGGTGGCCGTAAAGCGTCTTCTGCGTAAATATGGCTATCCACCCGATATGCAGCTATTGGCTACCGAGACTGTGCTGAAACAAGCAGAGTTGATGGCACAAGAGATGACAAATCTAAATTAAACTACTAGACTAGGACAATTCCCAAGTCGATATAAATCATGAGGGTGGGGTGGTAAGGTGCTTTAATATGACTAGCCACCTAAGAAGAAAGCGAGTACGTTATCCACGCACTCGCTTTCTTGTTCATATGCAATGCACAATTATTTTTGCTCCAAAGCCAAAGTCTTAGTTGGTTGGTCGCAAACCTCAGATGGACCGAAGTATTGGATAGGACCAGGGTAAACATAAGCTGTTTCGATAGCCCACTTCTCACGGTTAGCTGCCAAAGCCTTGAATGGAGCACCGTCCAATTCAACCAATGCCTTGCGGATAACTGGCTTCATAGCACCGTGACGCTTCTCCATGTTCATCATCATCGTGATAGGCACACCAGCTGCGATCCATTGGTCTGCAGGCTTAGTTGTGTTCTTGATCAATGACATATAACCTGATTTGCCAGAAGCGATCAAGTTAGCTGCGTTGTAACCCAAAGAGTAGCAGTAGTCTGCATCGAAGTTAGAAGGAGCAGCGCAACGGCCTTCGTAACCGAAGAAGTGGCCAAGACCAGAGAACTTGCCAACATACTTTCCTTCAGCCTTCATAGCTGCCAAACGAGTCTTAACCATCTCGATGAGCAACTTCTCTGTTTCGATCAAAGATACTTGAACGTTTCCGTGAGGGTCGCGCTCCAATGTCAATTGCTTAGCGATTGCCTCAGGAAGGCTCTCGTAAACTGACTTAGAGTTAGCAGACAACTTAGCGATAGCAGCCTTAACGTCTGATGTTGCAGCCAAAGCGTCGTTCAACTCAGCGATCAAAACCTTCATCTCAGGGATGAACTCGATCAAACCTTCAGGAATCAAAACCACACCGAAGTTGTTGCCTTGAGCAGCACGAGCAGCTACAGTGTCAGCGATGTTGTTGACGATTTGAGCCAAAGTCATCTTCTTTGCCTCTACCTCCTCAGAAACGATACAGATGTTTGGTTGTGTTTGAAGACCACACTCCAAAGCGATGTGAGAAGCCGAACGACCCATCAACTTGATGAAGTGCCAGTATTTCTTTGCAGAGTTGGCATCACGCATGATGTTACCGATAACCTCTGAGTAAACCTTACAAGCAGTATCGAAACCGAAAGAAGTCTCGATTTGAGAGTTCTTCAAGTCACCGTCGATAGTCTTAGGACATCCGATTACTTGGATACCCGTGTTCTTTTGCAAGTAGTACTCTGCCAAAACGCAAGCATTTGTGTTGGAGTCGTCACCACCGATGATAACCAATGCCTTGATACCGAGCTTGTTGCAGATTTCGATACCCTTGTCGAATTGAGCAGTCTCTTCCAACTTTGTACGACCAGAACCGATGATATCGAAACCACCCGTGTTACGGTACTCGTCGATGATAGCAGAAGTCAACTCGATGTATTTGTGATCGATCAAACCGCTTGGACCACCCAAGAAACCATACAATTTGCCGTTAGGATTCAATGCCTTGATGCCATCGAACAAACCAGAGATTACGTTGTGACCACCAGGAGCTTGACCACCTGAAAGGATTACACCTACGTTGAAGTTGCCCATGGACAACTTGGAAGCAGCCGTTTCGAAAGTAACGACAGGCATACCATAAGTGTTAGGGAACAATTTCTTGATTTCTGCTTGGTCTGCAACTGATTGAGTTGCTTGTCCTTCCTTTAGAGCAACACCACCCTTGAATGCCTTAGGCAACTTTGGTTGGTAGGATGCTCTTGCGATTTGCAATGCACTTTTTGCCATTATGATAATAATTTAAATTATTTAGAAATAATCACTAATGAATAATCACGCAAATTTGCTAAATTTTTTTCTCTTCTCAAACAAAATGTAAGGATTAGTTTGGAGAGACGGCAATTTCATTTTGCATGGGGTGGCTTTGGTAAGAAACCGTCTGCTAATTGGCTTCCAATAATTTTGTGTTTAGGGCAACTCTGTCATTTGCCTCTTCTGTATTTTAATGTAACCACGAGTCACCTTGTTTAACGCAATCTCCATCATATAACCTTGCTGAACCAAGTCTGACAGGTCTTTTCTTGCTGTCATAGAAGAAACAGAAAACTGTTCTTGCACATCTTTTACAGTAAAAATAGTGTCTGGTTCTTCCTTTAGACGCTGAAGGACCATTGCTTGACGTTGGTTGATATTGCCTGTCATCATAAAGACATTGGCAGCCTTTTTTTCTTGTTGCTTTCGCAGAATATAATCTCGTAATTGTTGGAAGGATTTTTCCAATGCTCTCAGATTGTAAGCAACAAAATAACCCATATCGTTTCCGTCATTCTCCACATATCGAAAGGCCTTCTCATAATTAGACTTTGATTTAGCTATAACCCTTGAGATAGACATGTATTCCGTCAGATTGTAGCCTTCTTTCAGCATATACCAATAAAACAAGGCACGTGCTGTACGCCCATTCCCATCGACAAACGGATGCATATAGGCTAACATAAAATGAACTATGATGCCCCGTATAATAGGATGGATAAAAGTGCGAGGATTGCCATTGTTGAAGAAATCACAAAGGGACTCAATGAACTCTGGTATCTCCTGAAATGAAGGAGGTATATAGATGATATCTCCTTCTATCATGTCGGCCACAACAACCTTGTCATTAGTCCTAAAACGGCCAGCATCCTCATGATTTTCCATGGTCTTTTCTGTCATCAACCGATGAATTGTAAGCAACAATTCTTCTGTTAATGGCTCATCTTTATGCTCTACAATATATTGGATGGTTTTGTAGTTGTTGACTATCATTTGCTGAGATTTGTTCTGTGGAGATTTCTTTTTTCTCAGCATATCCTTAGCAACAGCTCTCGTAGTAGAGGCTCCTTCCATCTTACTGGAGTAGATGGCCTCTTCCATCAAAGAGCTCGAGAGATAGTATTTCTTTTCTGCAGATCGGGTGTCACCTTCCACTTCCCAAAAACTGCCGAAATTCATGTCGAATTCATGACACAAGCGTTGCATCTGGTTGGTAATACATAAATTGATGCCATATTTCTCCCAGACAGAAATCATGCTTTTCAGACGTTCCGCCTTAACATTGGCCCATAACATCTGTGGTGTAAAACCTTCGGGCAGTTTTTTGTACTTCACCTTGTCCCAATATTCATAATCAATATTGACTTTATCTACAATAGGCATGATGCTGGAATCAACACCTTTTATCATGATATTGACAAGTGTCTTCTTGTCTATCTTTGGTGGCAGTTCTATCATAAAAAACTCTTTTTAATTATTCTGCTCCAAATATACCAATAACGTTTTAAAATCCTGCTAATTCTTGCAAGTTTTTGCAAAATTAGCAAGAATTTGTTTGTCGGAAAGGGCGTAATCTATTATCAAAGTCAATCTGTTCATCATGATTGCGAAACTCGATGTATTTGCTTGGCACGAGATCATAGCCCTTCTTTCTTATTTTTTCGGAGGCAGAATAGCATTTTGTCGTTAATATGTTGGGGTGTTGCCGCATACTGCTTCTTTCCGAAAAAACTTGTATCTATGTCGATTATGAAATTTACAAATAATTGACGCTCTTTTAATTACAATTCATCGAACTCATGTTATAGTAAATGAAATGTTGTCTTTATTTCATGATTCATTTTCATATATTGATTATGCCATCACTGTGGTCTATCAGAAGGCCTATTTGTACTCTACAACAGCAAATGATTTCTCTCATTGAGAGCACTCTGTAAAACGTTTTTTTTATTGCCATGACCTCCACTCCTGTATAAACATGCCAGAACGAATGCCCCCTCCTTCGAAATCTTTTCCTATATTTGCCTAGTAGATATATTTCAGCTTATGGGTAGATTCTTTTTCTTTATTTTGTTTTCCGTACTTTTTTCGGTTTCTCTCTCTTCGCAAAACAGGAGGGCGAATAGGGGAGATTTGCGGGCTTTCATCGAATATGCCGATGAGAATGACAGCATTAACTATTATACGACCGGTGGCATTAAGAGACAAGATTTCGCACATTCCACAAAGATAGTCTGCGCGATCGACCCTTTGGATAACATATATAAAGTAAGAATGCATTTTGTAGTTCAAAGTTTTAATAGTCAAGGTCTTACTGAAGTAATATGTCATGCTGACGATTGCATACTCTCTGACGAACTAAAAAGGAAGATTATGAATCAGAAAAATAAGGTCTATATCAGTGTTACTTGTTACTCTGCGGATTGGTGCCCCAGAGTGTTGCCTCCCATCGAGATTGATTTTACTAACTCTACCAATAAATATCGAAGTGCGCCTCAAATTGTAAATAAAAATTAAAAGTTTCTTCGATTGCTCTATTTTCATTACTTTTGTGAAATATATTTTGAATTGCAATTGGCAATTGAGGTAGTAAATAAGAAATTATGAATGCAATAGAGAAAGTCGGAACTTATTCGATGTTGATGGTGCGGACGTTTGCCATACCTGACCGCTGGCGTATGTTCTTCCGACAATATGTAAATGAGATTCAGAAGCAAGGTCTTGATTCGTTGGCAATTACGGTGATCATCTCCATGTTTATCGGTGCCGTGATTACCATCCAAATGGTTTTGAATACGGCCAATCCTCTTTTACCTGACTATGCCACGGGCTTGGCGGTGCGCGATACCTTGCTGTTGGAGTTCTCCTCTTCCATCCTCTGTCTGATATTGGCAGGAAAGGTCGGTTCGAGCATCTCTTCCGAGATTGGAACTATGCGGATAACGGAGCAGATAGACGCTCTTGACATCATGGGCATCAACTCGGCCAACTACCTGATCATGCCGAAAGTGACGGCCTTCATGACGGTCATCCCATGCCTGGTGATCGCCAGTATGTTTTTCGGTATATTCGGCGGTTATTGCATGGCTTATTTTACAGATATCATTACCGTTCATCAATATGTTTATGGTATTCAGTTCATGTTCAACCCCTTCTTTATCACCTATTCGGTCATAAAGGGAGTTGTCTTCGCTTTCATCATCGCTTCCATCGCATCCTACTATGGCTATACGGTGAAAGGCGGTTCGTTGGAGGTGGGCAAGGCCAGTACGGATGCCGTGGTGAACAGTAGTGTGATTATCTTGTTGGCTAATGTGATGTTGACTAAATTGATGTTGTCATGATAGAGGTAAATAATGTGTTTAAGTCTTTTGACAAACCCGTCTTGAAGGGCGTGTCAACCACATTTGAAACAGGAAAGACCAATCTGATCATCGGTCAGAGTGGATCGGGAAAAACCGTCTTGATGAAGAGTGTCGTAGGCATTCACTCTGTCGATAGCGGCCATATCCTGTATGACGGACGAGACATCACCCAGATGAAGCGCAAGGAGCGTATCTTGTTGCGCCGTGAGGTGGGCATGTTGTTTCAAGGTTCCGCCTTGTTCGACTCCATGACAATATTGGAGAATGTAATGTTCCCTTTGGAGATGTTCTCCTATGACTCGCTGGAAGAACGCCGGAAACGGGCCATCTTCTGCTTGGAACGTGTGGAATTGGGACATGCCCTCGATCTTTATCCATCTGAAATCAGTGGTGGTATGCAGAAACGTGCGGCCATTGCCCGTGCCATCGTACTCAACCCGAAATATCTCTTCTGTGACGAGCCAAACTCAGGACTTGACCCGAAAACGTCACTCTTGATCGACCGCTTGATCCAGGAAATCACGCACGAGTTCAACATCACGACGATTGTCAATACGCACGATATGAACTCCGTGATGGAGATAGGGGAGAACATCGTCTTCATCAACAAAGGAGAGAAGGCTTGGACGGGCACGAAGGACGACATCTTCACTTCCGAGTGCGAACCTCTCAACGATTTTGTCTTCGCCTCCAACCTTTACAAGGAGTTGCGCAAGGCTCATGCTTTCTTCGTCTCTAAGAAAAAGGATTGATTATGGCTATTTTTAATATATTCAAGGATTATAAGCCTCGTCGGACGTTCAACTACAAGCCCATCTATTATGATGAGGACAAGGAGAATTTCGAGGAGAGAAAGAAGCGGATCGAACAGGAGGTGGCTTTGAGCAAAGGCATGAACGTCACTTACCGTTCCAACTTGCAGAAGGGTTTCTTGTCTGAAAAGAGGAAAACCTCTTCCAATAGGGTGTCCTATATGCTTTTTGCTGTGGCTTTTGCCGTGGTGGTGATCTATATCTTCTTTTGACCCCCTTTTTTCAAGTTTCCAAACTAAAAATCCCTTTGTGCGTCTGTTCAGTACTTTCGCATGAGGCGGTGTTAGAATCCATTTGTGTATGAACGATATAATTCATGTTTTGCCGGATACGGTTGCCAATCAGATTGCAGCTGGTGAGGTTATCCAACGCCCTTCGTCGGTAGTAAAGGAGTTGGTTGAGAACTCCATCGATGCAGGTGCCAAACATATCCAGGTGATCATCAAGGATGCAGGAAGGACGTTGATTCAGGTGATTGATGACGGCAAGGGTATGTCGGAGACGGATGCCCGATTGGCCTTTGAACGCCATGCCACCTCTAAATTGCAGACGGCGGAAGACCTCTTCTCCTTGACGACAATGGGATTCCGTGGAGAAGCCTTGGCCTCCATCGCTTCTGTCGCACAGGTGGAACTCCGTACGCGTAGGGCGGAGGACGAGGTGGGAACTTGTATCAATATCGCAGGGTGCCAGTTGGAGAGCCAGGAGCCGACTACTTGTCCTGTAGGATGCAATTTCTCCGTAAAGAATTTGTTCTTCAACGTTCCCGCACGTCGTAAGTTCTTGAAATCCAACAAGGCTGAATTTTCTCATATCGAGCAGGATTTCCTTCGTATAGCGTTGGTCTATCCAGAGTTGCATTTTGAATTGAGACACATTGTCTTGTCAGAGGAGACGGTATGTTATAATCTTCCTCCTGCAGGTTTCAGGGAGCGTATCGTGGCTGTTTTCGGAAAACAGATCAACACCTCGCTTTTGAGCGTGAAGGCCGATTCGTCCATGGCTAAAATATATGGATTCGTGGGGAAACCCGAGGATGCCAACCGCTCTCGTACGAAACAGTTCTTTTTTGTGAACGGACGTTTTATGAAGCATCCGTATTTTCATAAGGCTGTGGTGCAGGCTTACGACCGTATGTTGCAGGACGGAACATCGCCGGACTATTTCCTCTATTTCGAGATGGATCCGGAAAATATCGATGTGAATATTCATCCTACGAAGACGGAAATCAAGTTTGAGAACGAAACGGAGATTTGGAAGATTCTGATGGCTTCGGTAAAGGAGGCCTTGGGACGGTTTAACGTAGTTCCCTCCATCGATTTTGACAATGAATCCATGTTGGAGATACCGCCTTTCAAAAAGGAGATATCGGCGGAGGCTCCCCAAATAAAGATAGACCCTTCGTATAATCCATTCAAGACCTCGTCTTCGGGATCTGGCTATAAGCGGCCGAAAGATGATTGGCAACAGTTGTACGCAGGCTTTGAAAACGATAAGTCAAGTTTCCCTTCCGTAGAGATGAAGACGGATGGTCAGACTTATTCCTCCCGTTTGTCGGATATGCCAGATACGGAAGATGACTTTAACGAAGTCTCTTCGTCTGAAGAACCGGTACAATCTTCGTTGTTCTCGTCTGATTCTCAACTTACTACGTTCTGCTTTCAATTGCGTAACAAGTATATACTGACCACGGTTCGTTCCGGTTTGATGTGTATTGACCAGCATCGGGCCCATGTCCGAATCTTATTCGAGCAGTATTTGACTAATTTGACAAACCAGAAGGGTGTTTCCCAGAAACTGCTTTTCCCTGATCTGATAGAGTTGACTCCGGCTGAAAATTCGCTTTTGGAGGAAGTGAAAGACGACTTGTACTATTTAGGGTTTGATATTTCCGACATGGGGAATAATACGGTAGCCGTAAATGGACTCCCTGCCATGGATGGTAACATGAATGTGAAGGAGGTTATCTATAAGATGTTGGAATCGATGCACGACCCCAATCTGGATGTGAAGGGGGAGATGAGGGAACGTTTGGCTCTCTCTTTGGCCAACTTGGCAGCAATCCCATCTGGAAAAGTCTTGCATAAGGAGGAGATGGAGGCTATCATCAGCCAACTTTTTTCAATCTCCAACAATGAGTTTACGCCAGACAACAAACGGATTTTTGCCCTTATCCAAGATTCGGATTTGGATAAGATGTTTAAATAAAGGGCTTGGGGCGGGGTGTCTGTTTTTCGGCAGAAAGCCTATCGCCTTCCTTGTGAGGAAGAATTTGCTTGGGAATTGAGGTTTTGTCTCCTCTTTTCCTCATTTGCCTCATCCAGATCATAGAAGAGTCCATAGAGATGACGGTTGCTTGCCAATCCAAATAGAATGCCGTAGCGGGAAGCTGTGACGATGTAAGGATATTCCCTTATGGTGTCTTCTAACTGGCGGCTAACATTAAATAAGTAGGCGATTCCAATCAATACAAAAAAGGTCGCACATATAAAGAGTATTGCATAAAATTCTTGTAGATAATATTTTAGGGGCTGTATCTTCGTTAGCCTTGGAGATCTCCATAATGCGATAAAGATGAGTAGGAGGAAGCCTTTCTCTTCCGAAATGTAAAACTCCATGAGGTTGTACGTCTCTTTGATTGCATTCCAGAAACCATCTGTGGAGTAGTAGCCTAAGTAGTTGTCTATCCAGAAGTAAAAGAAAAAGAATAAAACGGTCAGTAGGATGTTCTCCATCACGATATAGACCCTTTTCATTAGAACCCAAGCAGATAAATCTTCAATCAGCCTACAATCTTTGAAAAACATATCCTCATGTAGGGTTATGATAAAGTCTAGTATCCCTACTACGATATCTTTTATGGTCCTCCAGAATCCCTTTTCTCGTATATTTTCTTTTAAGAGAGTCCACAATGATTTTTCTTTCGGCTGGGAGGAATCACCTTCTTGGACGGTTACCTCTTTGGAGACATGGTTACGTTCATATTCTTGCTCTCGCCGTATCCGACTCTTTCGGTATGATTTTCCGACAGTTGCGATAAATAGCAGTGCTGCGGCCGTTATGCCTACAAGTGCTATTAGGGAAAGTATTCCTATGATTATCCAATTACCCATTATGGCTCTTCGTTTTCAATCGTCATCGTCATCCTCTTTGATTCCGAACTGTTGAATCATGGTTTGAAAATCACCCTCAATCTGTTCCATAATGGTGTGGGGGTCGGAACTCTCGGGAAGGGTAGGCTTGCCGAAATGAAGGGTGGCATTGTAGGGGAGTACCACCAAACCGCCTTTAGGAAGGGAGGTGCCCATGCCGGTCATAAATACAGGAACGTATTTCAGACCAGGTTTCTGAGCCAACAGTCGTGCGATGCCCGTCTTCATCTTGCTCATCTGTTCGGGTTCACCACGGCTTCCTTCTGGGAAGAGGATAAGGGAATAGCCCTCATCGATAGCGTGTAGGAGTTTGTCTAAGGCCGGATTTGTTCCCTCCTTCGCCTTGGATTGGCGGTTGATGAGCAGTGCGTTGATGAAAAATCGGCTTAGTTTCGCCTTCAGTTTTGTATTTCCGAAATAGTCTTCAGCAGCCACCGGCTTCACCTTCCAAAGGATTTCGCTGGGCAGCGAGGTGAGCAGGCTCAGCGTGTCGAGGTGGCTGTTATGGTTGGCGATGATTACAAACTGTTCCTCGTCCTTGAGAAACGAGCAGTCGGTATATTGCACACCGACATAGAACTTCAACACTGGTCTCAAAATACATTTGTAAACCAGTTTGAGGCATACAGATTGTAAAAACGGTTTCTTCATAAGTCGTCTATAACCAATTCTTAATTCTTAACTTTTAATTTTTAATTAGTAATCGTTTAGAGGTTAGGGTAAGCGATATAGTACACCAGGTGGAAGAACATCGGAGCCGTGAAGGAAAGTGAATCGATTCGGTCGAAGATACCTCCGTGTCCCGGAATTGTATCGCTCATGTCCTTGATACCCTTGTCTCGTTTGATTGCCGAGAGAACCACGTCGCCCGAAAATCCGGAAATGGCAATCATGGCACTTGCCAATATGACGTATCCTGGTTGCAACGGGGTGAGGAATCCGAGGAAGTAGCCTATGATGGTGGTACTGATGACTCCTCCGATGAAGCCCTCCCAAGTCTTGTTCGGACTGACGTTCGGCAATATCTTATGTCGTCCCAAAGTCTTTCCCCACAGGAATTGCATGACATCGTTGATCTCGGTCAGGAAGACCAAGAAGAGCAATAATCCGTGACCTCCAGAAGGGAATCCCTCCAAATCAGGCATGGAAAGCAAGAAGGCCAAGTGGCTCAAACCGAAAACCGAAAGCATCAACGTCCATTGGAGCATCGCGATGGATTTAGTTATACGGTGCGTGTCTTGCTTGATGACCAATACCGACGGTAGCAGTAGGAACATACATACAGGAATGAAGATGATGTAGGCTCCGTACCATTTGATGTAGGCTAGGGTATATTGGATCGGAATGGCCAAGAAAGCCAATAGCAATGCACTTCTGTCCGATTGACGGAAATGCAGGACGGAGTAGAGCTCCCGAAAGGCAAAAAATGAGAGGATGGCCAGACAGATATACGATGCCAAGTGGTTGATGAAGATGGCGCAGATAAATAGTACGATCATGATCCACCACGACTTGGTTCGGTTCTCCAACTCTTTTATGTTCTTCTCGGGGAATATTTTCTTGACCGTGAATAACACAGCGCTGACAATAGTCAGGATGAGCAATATGATTGAAATCGTCAGAATGACATCGTCACTCTGAGCGGGGAAGAGCATGCTTAAAAACTTTCTCATTGCTTATCAGTGTGAGACATTAAATGAAGACGGTTGATCAAAGTGGCCACAAGTCCGATGTTCATGACGACCAAGGCGACCAAATAGACAAGCTTGTCGTAACCAAACGGGATGCAGACAGCAGCTGCTATGGAGGAGAAGGTCAGCACGGCCATCCGGTGTTGCTTTGCCATAGGACCGTTGAAATAGTGGTTGTGGGTCTTGTAGGCACCGATCCATCGGAAATAGGCCGTCATGATGGCGTTCAACGCTGCCAACCAAGCCAATTCAATACCAATGCCACCCACGATGTAACCCACTGGCACGATGAAGAAGGCGTCGGCGAAACGGTCGGGCATATCATTGTAGAGGTCTCCGTTGGGCGAACGTTTGCCACCCTCGACAGCGACCATGCCGTCGAACAAGTTACAGAGCAGACGACACTGTACACAGCCGGCAAATAGAATGTAGGCTACATATGGGTTGAATCCGAAGAAATGGGTACTTAGCAAAAGGGCGCAACCAACGACCGAGAAGAATACACTCATGAGAGATATGGTGTTAGGTGCGACGTCCCATTGAGTTAATTTATGGGCTACGGCATTTGCCCAGCCTGTGTTGCGAGATGCAATTTCTCGTCTTCCGTCAACTTCGTTTTTTTCTTGTTCCATGTTGCAAGTCATAGAATTATAGATTGATGTTTTTGTAAAATACTGATAAATAAAAGATTGTTAAGAGTTTTCTTGTGTCGGAAGATTCGTCTTACGATAGGAAATATCAAAATCACCCTTCCACATAGCGAAAATACAAATAATATCCGAAAAAATCTCTTTTTGGCGGGATTTCTTAGCTACTTTCAAACGCTTTCCGTCATTAGTGCCACATCAGATGCTCTATCAGAATGACTCCAATGCAAGAACAGACATGGAAGCCCTGCAAGGTCATGCCACGCACCTTCCATAAGGCATTTTGAGAGTCCTTACCAAGATGGAAACTTTTGGTTTGCTTGCCTGTTTTATCTCGACAGAGGAATAGAAGCATTAATTGTTCCGATTCGCCCCAAGTCTCAAAATGGTATATTCCGTTGTACAAGAGAAAGCACCGTTTGTAGATCTCAAGGTTGGTATATCCCATATCAAACTCTGACGGCCAATTGGGATCACAGATGTCGGGAAGCGGTTTCTTTTTCATTAGCATGGAAAAAGGGATGCTTCGGTTGGTTAGATATATGAAATAGCAAGCATCGCCCGACTTATAGGTGAACGGATTGGTGATGCTCCCTTTGGGATAATCGACGACTAAATCGTAGAGACGAGAATCCTTCTCTTCCGATCCTATTGCGATTTTCTCTTCAAGAGGGGAGAACTTTTCGCATTGGCACTCTTCTCCGTCAAAAGCGGAACTGTCAATTTTTTGGCAGGAAGGAGGGAGCATCAGCTGGGTGAGTGCATCGCAATGCTCGAAAGCCCGTTCTTTTATTTCTTGCAAGCCATAGGGGAGGTGTACGGATTTCAATTGAGGGCAGTGGCTGAAAGTCTCGCACTCCAACGTCTGCATTTCATCACCGTATAAGATGGCTGTAGTCAGGTGGTCGCAATATTCGAATGCACGAGGAGCTATTCTGTTGATGAAATCTTGTAACACGATTGAAGTTAAACTTTTACAATGCGAAAACGCTTTTTCTCCCACACTTTTCAATTGATTTGAGAACTCAACTTCTTCCAACTTTTCGCAACCTTGGAATGCATAATTACCTATCTCCTCGCTAAAACGGGTCGTCACTTTCTTCAAGTTGGAACAATTCCTGAAAGCCGCATCCCCAATGGAAGCATTGATGATGTTGACCTTCTTTATTTTTGTACATCCTTCGAAGGCACATTCGCCTATGGATGTGATTCTGTATCTCCGCTTGTAGCGAGAAGCGTCATACGAAACCTCCAAAAATTCCTTCTCCGAACCTTCTTCAAAACCTATGAGTTCGCAAGTGTCTTTGCTTGTTATCTTGTATCTTAATCCATCATGGCTGAATATGTCATTATTAGGGTTGTCCTGTTTGTTGGAGTTAATTTGTTGTTGCGGTTGTGATGGAGCTATTTTACATGAAGCATCAGTTTTGTCACCTACTTGATCTTCCCGCTGCGGTGGTAATGGAATTTGTGGCATAGAGACGGATGGGTTGAAGCCATTCCCCTGAAAATTTGAAGGTCGGCTCTTTCCATCTGAGTCACAAGGCAATTGTTCAATCGCATAGATCTTTAGGCCTGTAGCTTTTGATATGATATCTGGATCTACTCCCAAATATTTCAGTTTTTTGGCAATGCGGATTTGGGCTATTTGTCCGCCACTCATTATACGGTCATCGTTTTTCATCTCGTAGGATTGATGTTTGGAAAATCTCTTTTGTTTCTCTCCGTTTCCATTCGTTTAGTGCCAAGAGAAGCTCTCAATCATGATGGCACCAATACAGGAATAGACATAATAACCTTGCTTGGTCATGCTATGCACTTGCTCTAAAACTTCCTTATAGTCGGTACCGCGACCATACTTCTTTTGCAAGACACCGTCCTTGTCACGATAGAGGATGAAGTAGTATAGCCAATGTTTACTTTCCGA
>JAGCWQ010000227.1 GCA_017961765.1 Paludibacteraceae bacterium
GTTGATTGACAAGAAGAAAAACAGAGAATGTATTTAAGAAAGATGAAAGTAGTAGTGCCGATTTTAGTCTGACTTCCTATGGTATGTTGGCGCACGTTTCCCTTTCTCCTATAAAATTTTGACAAATAATGTAGTGGCAGTCTGAGGCAGATTCTAAGTTTCGCAATCTTCATGTTGAGTGTATTGGGAATGCAAGGAGCACAGAAAGAGGTGCAAATCCTAACAGATGGTGATGACTATGGTTTGGAGTTGGAGTGGGCGCACGCCATGACGTGTGGAGGAATGTCCATTCAATTGATGGGCGGTGTCTCAGATACCATGGGAAATACGTATGTTTGTGGAACTTACCAAAGTTATCTCCAGTTTCCTGACGGGACGAGGTTGGAAGCGCCAGACTATTATAATGCGGGTTATGTGGCCAAATACAATAGGAAAGGGGATTTGTTGTGGACGTTCAATTTTGAAGGAACTTGTGCATGTGACATCTCAAAAATTTGGCTGATGCCCTCAGGAAAAATCTTGGCATTAGGAAAACTTGGCATTAATGAAAATCATCATTTGTCTTCTATTGCTCGTTTCAATGGAGAGGAAAAGGTCTTTTGTAAGTTCAGTTACCTTTGCTCTGAGGATTGTGATCCGACTGTTCATACTACTCTGATAAAAATAAATCCTAATGATGGAACTTATATTGATCATGTCATGTTGGAGACAATTGAAGATAAATTGATTGACATATCACCATCCGGAGACATCTATTTCTATTCCTATATAGATGAGCGATTTAAAGGGTTGGATACGCTCCGTTTGAAAAGTGATACTCGGACACATGGAGGCTGGGATGCTTACTTGGCAAAGATAACGCCTGATTTTAAGTTGGCTTGGGATTATGCAATAGGGGGAGAACGTCAAGATGTTCCATGGGTGCCTGTGACAGCAAAGTATTATCAAGAGTATTTCGGATATTATATGCCCTATGACGAGGAGATGGTGAACTGGTTTGCCGTAGTAGATGACACGCTCTATTTGAAGGCTGCTATTTTCAGCAAGAATGTGGACATTGATATGGATCCTGCCAAGGAGGTGTTGTTGAGTCCGACGGAATGCGAGCATGATGCGGTAGTTGCTAAATATCTTTTGAAGAAGGAGGGTTATCCTGAATTGCTGAACTATGTGCAGGATTATTCCCTATGGCTTCCTCAGAATTTGTATAAGGCAAATAATGGACATTTAATGGCTTACGACCAAGATGAAAATAATCGTTTGCTTTTATATTATCGAGAGTTTGGTCAGGATTTTCGTAGCAAGGAACGGAAAGGGTATCCTTTTGAGGCGAAAAGTATTTTTACCTTCTTGGCTAGCTATCCAAGAGTGAATTTTGACAGAAAAGATAATATTTATATGAATATGATGGCAGGTCATTATTGTGACCCTCTTGATGAACAGTTGTCAGAAAATGTCCATCTTTATTCAACCGCGGATACAGCTCAGACGGCGGCAATAGCTAAATATGATAAGGATGAAAATTTCCGATGGGCAATTTTGTGGCCATATATTTCTTGGTCGGATTTGTATTTGACAGACGATCAGGGCGGTTTGTATGTGGGCGGTTATAATACATCGAAATCTCTAAAGACTTGGTCGGATTTGGATCCTGATCCGAATAACGAGGTCGCATATATTACAGAGCCGGGCATCTATGCTAAATACATAGAGACTTTCCGTATCAAGGCGCAGCCTTCGGAAGAAGGCGAGGTGATTGCACCTGACAAAAAAGTCAGATGGGGAGAGGACGGCCTTGTGAAGGTAACACCGAAGGCTGGCTATCAAGTGAAGGAAGTCAGAACCTTGGGCGGAGAGTTGTTGACTAGCAATGGCGATGGAACATACACCTTGAAGGAGGTGAAAGATACTGCGACGGTGAAGGCAATATTCGAAGTCGCCTCTTCTGTTGCAGACTATTCGGAGAATCTATTTGAGGTGGCAACGGTTGTCTCTGATGGAAATCTTTCTATTGAGAATGGAAGTATGGCAGAATTAATAGAATTGATAGACGCTCAAGGCAGGGTATATAGGCATGCACCGACTAAGAACATTGATATGTCCAATTATGCGAAAGGAACCTATCTATTGAGATTGAAATTTAGAGATACCATCATAACTCAAAAGGTAATAAAGAAATAAGTAGGCTAGGGGTGTCCGATGGCACCGCAAGTGTTGTCGGACAATTTGTGCCGAGTTACAAATAAGATTCGCTTGCCGTCAATAATGATGTTGAATCGTTGTACCAAACAATATCAGTCGTAAAACAGACTTGGACAATTTTTTAGGGCCTGATACTGACAAGTTGGGTGAAACTTAAATCACATCATAAATAGATGTGTGACAAGGCCTATCTCCCAATCCTTTTTACGTTCCTGCCAATGGAACTACGTTTCGGGGGAAGGGCTGGTTGACCTTGAGCCGTGGTCGTTTGCCGAAAAATCCGTTTAAATCGTTGCATATTTTGATGAATTGTAGTTAATTTGCTTGGTATATTGTATGGTGGTTGGAGACATTCCCCACCTTGGTAATAAGGATGTAAAAAAGTTGGTTAATGAATAGGAAATCTTACATATACTGCATTTCGCTCTTGGTCATGCTACTGTCTTGCTTCGTCTCTTGTTCCGGCAAGAAAAGTAAAGACATGAAGGCGTCTGAAATCATCAACCTTATCAAAAAAGGAAAAGATGTGCTACTTCATGATAAAGTGATTTCTGGTGACTTGGATTTTACGGAGATGGAGAAGTATTACGTCTTTGCGTTTCCCAATATGGAGACTCATATCCCGGTGAATGTTTCATTCAGCAATTGTGTCTTCATGGGAAAAGTGGTAGGCTCTTCCAATAGGGCTGTGGACGGAAGCAAGAAAAAGGTGAACGTTTTTTCTGTTTTTGAAAAGAATTTGACCTTCTTCGACTGTGATTTCAGGGGAGAAGTGGCGATGGATGAAATGGTGGTGAATGGAAAATTGGAGTGTTCCAAATCGGTCTTTCGTGAAAACACCTCGTTCAATAGCCTATATGTAAGAGGCACACATGTTGGCTTCATAGATATGGAAAGCGAGAAGAATTTTTCCATGTGCTATGCCCATTTCATGTGTGATGCCAATTTCATGGATGCGAAGTTTAAGGGACGAGCCAATTTCTTAGGCATGAATGTAGATAAGGTCATGTTTAGCAATGCGGAATTTGGCGAAGAGGTGGATTTCTCCAATTCAAACTTTAAAGGAGATGCCCTCTTTAATTATGTGAAGTACGCTTCGGCAGCTCAGTTCTCCTTCTCCAAATATTATGGGGATTTGGATTTCATGAGTTCTTCTTGTGCGGGAGATGTCTCTTTTGAACGCTCTTTCTTCTATGGCCGTATTCGTTTGATAAAGACGCAATTTGATGCAAAGGTGGAGTTGAAAGATGCGGTTTCCGTTCTTTCTCCGGAGGTTAGGGAGACGAAATTCTCTTCGGACACCTTGAAATGGAATACCTTGAAAAAGGTGGAGGTTGATTTGAAATAGTTGTCTCTTTGGAGACCTACATAGAGTGTTAGATAATAAATGATAGAAACTAAATTTTTTTGCAATGTTAAAATGTTTTAGAACAAAGCTGATTATCCCGATAATGGCATTCGGCATCTTGACTCCTTCTATGACGAGTTGTGATGAGGATGGTAATATAGATTGGGATGCGCTAATCGAATTTCTCATGAGTATGCTTGGTTGGGATTATACAAATGAAAATGTTGACAACCAGGAAACTGCGGATGAGTATGATGAGGATACGGATGGCCCTTTGAGCGATAATGTGGATTTGTCCAGGTATTTCCCACCTATCGGTGATCAAGGTCAATACGGTACTTGCGTGGCTTGGGCAACAGGTTATGCAATGAAGACCTCTTTGAATGCTAAGCAAAACAACTGGTCTTCTTCTCAATTGTCTTCTGCTTCCAACCAAACGAGTCCAATCGACTTGTGGCATTTGATTGATAAGAGTAGTAAGAACTCAGGTTGTAATGGTTCTAATTTCGAGCCAGCTATGGATGCCATCAAGAAGAATGGTGTGGCAAGTATGAGTTCTGTGCCTTTCACGGGCAAGACAATGAAATGCGACGGTATTTCTGGTACGGGTAACTCATCAAACAAATTGGGTGAATATAAGGTAATTGCCTACAATTCAGAAATGGGTGGAGGTAAGGCCTACGGTATGTCTGTCTCCAACTTTAAGTATTGGTTGAACCAAGGCTATCCAGTCTTGATCGGTGCTGAGTTGGGTGAGAACTTCATGAAGTGGAACAGTTCGTCTGTCATTACTTCAGATACGAAGGGTTATCAAGGTCAACACGCATACCATGCTTTGGTTGTTGTTGGTTACAGTGACAGTAAACAAGCCTTCCGTATCCGTAACTCTTGGGATACTTCATGGGGTGACGATGGTTCTATTTGGGTAGGTTACAGCCATTTCATCAACCAATTCTGTTTCGGTGGTTGGGTGGCTTGCAACCCTAGTCAATCTTTGGCATCACCTGAAAAGTTGGAGTCTTCTTTGCGTTCTTCTTATCAAGCAGACCTCGCTGCCCATATCGTAGCAGACTACGAAAATGCAGACGGAACTCGTACGTTGGAATACAACATCCTCAATGAGGGTACATCAACGCTTCCTGCTTCTAAGAAGTGGAGTGTAGTCTATATGCTCTACAAGCAAAAGAGAATCAACGAGCACTATGTCTTGATGCACGACTACTATGGTACGGAAGTAGCTAACGGCAAGATCGCTCAAAACGAAGATGGTGTGGCTGCATTCAAATCAGCTAGCACAATAACAAACGTTACTCTTGCTCCTGGTAGCAGCGTGGCTGAGGCATTGGGCGGAAGCGTATTGAAGTTCAACTATAAGTTGCCTAACGACGAGGATGGTAAACCGTTGAATGGAAAGTACTACATGGTATTGATGGTTAACTCATTCGGTGACTACAAGGATTCCGATTTGGAGAACAACTACAGCTTTGTCAGCGCAGGCGAAGAGCCTTTGACTATCGTAGATGGTAAGATCGTCAATATGCCTTCTAAGTTGACCGATGTTAGAACATTGGTTACTGAGAAGAACTGGAATACTTATACAGGCGTAGCATTGAACAGCATGTTGATCAAGCACAACAATAGCGGAAAGTTGAAGAAGTTAATTCAACCAGAAAGCGGCTTGAGAAGCACAAAGGTTGCTAAGAGCGTAAAATAAGTTAGGTTTATAATTTAATAGGGGCGGGCTTTCCGATTGGGAAGCCCGCCTTTTTTTCGGTGTGACTTCATTTTTACAGTGGCTCGTTTTGCCCTTTATCCGAATAGGGTGTATCTTTGTAGAAGAAGATAAGTGGTTTATGAGTGTTAGATTATTAAGCTTGGCCAGTGGCAGTAGTGGCAAGTGTTACTATGTGTCCAAATCCGAGTATGGCATCTTGATCGATGCGGGTATTGGTTCCCGTACCATAAAGAAAAGATTGAAGGAGCATGGCATCGATATGAGCCGTATTCTTGCTGTTTTGGTGACGCACGACCACTATGACCATGTGAAGTCGGTCGCCGTATTGGGAGAGGTTTACCACCTGCCCATCTATTCAACCGAGAAAGTCCATTGGGGAATCTTCTACAATAAAAAGGTGACGGAAAAACTCTCGCCTGCCAATAAGCGTGTGATTGAAAACAGTGTCCCTTTTGAGATAAAGGAGATGAAAATCACCTCGTTCCATTTGCCCCATGATGCGAATGACAATTCAGGCTATGTGATAGAGGTGGAAGGAAAAACGTTGACCATAGCGACTGATTTGGGCAAAGCCACGAGTGATTTGAAAACATACATCGCCAATTCCGACTATTTGATTTTGGAGTCCAATTATGATGCGGATATGCTGGCGAAAGGTTCCTATCCGGAGGTGTTGAAGAGACGGATTTTAGGAACTAACGGTCATTTGAGCAATACGGATGCTGCCCAACTCCTTGCCGAATGTGCGACCGATAGATTGAAGCAAGTTTGCCTATGCCATTTAAGTAAAGAGAATAACAAACCGAATTTGGCAGAGGAGGCTGTCCTCTCCCAATTGAAGACAAAGACTAAAGTTGTTGCTTTGCCAAGAAACCAGGTCTATTGTTTGGATTTGGTGTGAAATGAGGTAAGTCGAAAATCTTTAAATCGAAAATCCATACAGTCTCCCTTCTTCTATTTTTCTCATCACCTCGTGGTGGAGAAAATAGCGGACGTCCTTTCCCTCTTTTATGGCATTCCGAATTAGGGTGGAGGAGATTTCAAAAATGGGTGCCTCGACGATGGTTACGTTTTCCCATTCGGCTGGATGCTCTGTAGAGTAGCCGGGTCTAGGATAGACCATTAGGGCGTAGTGGTCCAAAATCCATTGGAAATTTCTCCATTTGTTGAAGTTCTCGATGTTGTCAGCCCCCATGACTAGAATAAAATCCGTGTCGGGATTCTGCTCCGAAAGAAGTCGTAGCGTCTCACAGGTGTAGGATGGCTTGGGCATGGAAAATTCGATGTCTGTGACGGAAAACTTAGCATAGCCGGCAATGGCGGATGCTACCATCTCCAACCGAATCTTGTCATCCAGCAAGTCGCTGTTCTGCTTGAACGGATTTTGAGGGGAGACGACAAAACGCACCTCATCGACAGATGAAAATTCGGCAATGTAGTTGGCCAAGGCTAAATGGCCGATGTGAATGGGGTTGAATGAACCGAAAAAAAGGGCGACACGTTTCTTTTCCATCTTTTCAATTGGTTGGTTAGACATAGAACAGATTTGATAAGAAGCCCCACACCGGAGTGTGGGGCTGTAAATCTTTCTTTATTTGATCTTTTTGAAGAATGATATTCAAAAATCTCTATATTTCTCCGACAAAATCGGATACGACTTTTACGATTTCTTTCTTGGCTGTCTCCAAATCGTCATTGACAACGATCTTGTCGAATTTCTTTGCGTAGGTCAACTCCATGCTGGCTCTTTTGATTCTGTTTTTGATGACCTCAGGAGCGTCTGTGCCACGATTGACCAATCTGCGTTTCAATTCAGCGATGCTTGGTGGCTTGATGAAGACAGACAAGGCGTGTTTCTTGTAGAATTTCTTGATATTTCTACCTCCCTTGACATCTACGTCAAAAATAGCCACTTTGCCCGCTGCGTTAATTCTTTCGACTTCGCTGAGGAGCGTGCCGTAGAATTTGTCGGGATAGACCTCTTCCCATTCCAAAAATTCGTGGTTGGCTATCTTCGCACGGAATTCATCAGGTGTCAAGAAGTAGTACTCCTTGCCGTTTTGTTCCGTTCCACGGGGTGCACGGCTGGTTGCCGAGATGGAGAATTCGAACTTGTCGCTCACCGACATAAGATGGTTGATGAGCGTGGATTTTCCAGAACCCGATGGGGCTGAAAATATGATCAGTTTGCCTTTAGGTTTTAGCATTTGTTCAAAATTTAGAGTGAATGAATATAAGCCACGTCGATTAGAGAACGTTCAACACCTGCTCCTTGATCTGCTCCAATTCGTCTTTCATCTTGACGACGATCTTCTGCATCTCGGAATGGTTGGATTTGGAACCCAAGGTGTTGATTTCCCTTCCAATCTCTTGAGCGATGAAGCCCAATTTCTTGCCTGACGAACCTTCAGCTTTCATTGTCTCGTCGAAATAGAGCAAGTGTTGAGCCAAGCGGTTCTTTTCCTCATTGACATCCAACTTCTCGATGTAATAGATCAATTCCTGCTCGAAGCGGTTCTTGTCGTAGTTGATGTCTTGCAAGTTGGAGAGGCTGTCCTTTATGTGGGTCTTGATTTTTTCAATGCGTTCCTTCTCGTAAGGTTCGATGGTGGAAAGCAATGCACGGATGTTGGACAATTTGCTGTCGAACACATTTTTAAGAGATTGGCCCTCTTTCTCACGGAAAGAGATCAAACCATCGACAGCCTTCAAGAATGTGCTTTTAACCGCATCCCATTCAGTTTCGTCCAACTCTTGGATTTCACTTTTGAGAACATCCGGCATACGGAGCAAAGTTTGGAACCAATCAGCGGGTTGGGGAATACCCAACTTTTGAGAGGCCTCCTTTATTTGGGTGTAGTAACCTTCAAGAATTGGAAGGTTGAGTTGTGCCGTAGTCTCTTTTCCTACATATTCCACGAATATGCACATATCCACTTTGCCTCGCTCCAACTTTTGGGAAATGATGTTTCGCAACTCAATTTCCTTCTCTTTGTATATGTTCGGCATGCGGGTTGACAAGTCTAATTGTTTGCTGTTGAGAGATTTGATTTCTACAGTAATCTTCTTATTCGATACCTCGCATGTAGCTTTACCGAAACCGGTCATTGACAATACCATACTCTTTTCATCTTTTGGGGGATGAAACCATAAATTGTAAGACGCCGTTGTCTGACATTCGAAAGATATTGGATGTATTGATTACCAATAAGATAACGAAACAGATGGCAGGCATCAAGGCATTTTATGATCCAATCACCTTCGTTTGTTATTCTAAAATGGCGAATCTACAGGATCCACCGTCATTCTACCTTACAAAATTAACTTTAAATTTCATCTTTTTAATATAAATCGTCTGAATTTAATGTAATTTTGTGGTGTTTTAATTGACATGAAAATATGGCGACGTTGATAAATATAGAGACGTCCACGGAGATTTGCTCTGTGGCATTGTCTTCCGAAGGGAAAGTGATTTGGCATAAGGAGAATTACGAAGGAATGTCCCATTCTGTTTTATTGGCAAAATTCATAGAAGAGATGATGGCATACGTCAAGGAGGCGGGGGTAAGGATAGACGGCGTGGCTGTCAGCTGTGGCCCTGGTTCCTATACGGGACTTCGAATAGGCGTCTCCACCGCTAAAGGCTTGTGTTATGGCTTGGATGTCCCATTGATTTCGGTAAACACGTTGGAGGTGATGACCAACCATGTGCTGAAGAACCGTGAGGTGGGGGAGAAGGTTTGGCTTTGTCCTATGATCGATGCGCGCAGGATGGAGGTCTATACGGCCTTTTACGATAAAACGCTCAGCCAAAAGAGAGAAACGAGTGCCGACATCATAAACGGGAACTCCTATCTTGACATTCAGAACGAGGTTTTGTTCTTCGGTAATGGTGCAGCAAAATGTAAGGAGGCTCTTAATCGTTCTAATTTCATCCTAGTGGAGAATGTCGTGCCTTTGGCGATAGATATGGTGGAGCTCTCCCACGCAGCCTATGACCAAAAGAAATTTCAGGACGTGGCCTATTTTGAGCCCTTCTATTTGAAGGAGTTCGTGGCTACCGTAGCCAAGAACAAGGTATTCAATTGATTTTTCAATCGCTATGAAATAGGAAAGGAGGCCATGTGACCTCCTTTTTTTGTTGTATGATGACTTGCCCTTAGTCGATTAGACCCTTTGAAGGTTTCCACTTGGCTACCTTTTTAGCAGGGATTTGCATCTTCTCTCCTGTGGCAGGATTGCGACCTTCCCTTGCGGCACGTTCATCGACGCTGAATGTACCAAATCCGATGAGTTGAACATTGCCACCTCTTTTCAATTCGTCTGTAATAGTTTCTATCACTGCTTGCAAAGCCTTCTTGCTGTCAACTGCGCTCAATCCAGTCTTGGAGATGACAGAGTTTACTAAACCTTCTTTTGTCATGATTTTATTCGTTTTGTTTTCAAAAATAGAATACTTATATATGCAAATATACTAAGAATAAATTAAGAGTCGATGGTAGGGAGGATATAAAAATAACCCATCCTAACGCAAAAAAGGCGACCCTTTGCAGAGTCGCCTTTCCATTATGCTAATTACAATGTTTATTTAACTTGCAATTTGAGAACTTGAATCTCACCGTTTACTGTGATAACCTTTACAAGGTAAGTGCCAGCAGCGAGGTTGATTTGAATCTCGTCAGCGCCAGCTTGAGAGTAAACTACTTGACCCATCATGTTGATTATGCTGATTGTCTCGATAGCCTCCTTGCTGTTGATAGAGAAGTTGTTGGATGCAGGGTTTGGATAGAGGCTGATGCCTTCTGCTTGCAAATCTGCAACCTGGCTCATGGATGGCTTGATTGTCACCTTGTACAATTGGCAATCCTCGAATGAGTCGATGGTGGTCTCCTCAGTGTAAGAAACGCCGTTGTACTCGCTAGCTTCAACAGTTTTGGTCTTTACGTCTGGAGCTGGTTTCCAAATCTTGAAGCTTCCGCACAAGTGAAGCATTGACAAGTAGTGAACCAAACCATCGTAGTAACGCCATTGACCTGTCATCAAGTTTGCATCCCAAGCCTTCTTGAAATTCTTCTTGACAATGTCTTGATACTTGCTATTGCCAATCAAAGCATAACAAGCAACTGCGTTAGCTCCTGTTTCACCCAATGTGTAGGATTCGCCAGGGTTTGAACCATCCCAATCGAAACGACCATGTTGATAATTATCGCTCTCGAAGAAGTCGATGATTCGTCTTGCCATCTCCTCTTGTCTAGTAGCATCTGCTCCGAACAAGTAGTAGTCCATACCGAAGTTCATAGCACAACGCATAGCATCATACATATATCTGTGTGAGTTGCTATTGAAGTCAACAGACTTTGGAGTTCCATCGAAGTTGTTGTAGTCGGTGAACAATCCAGATTTAGAGTTTGAAGATTTGTACAAGTGGTTACGAGTTGCCTCAGCAGCTTGTTTCCAAGTGTTGTTGTTGGTTGTTGACCAACGAGAGAACAAGTCAACGAATGCAGGCAAGTCGTAAGAAGGATCGGAGAAATCCTTGTTTCCGTATGATGGTTGGAATGTTACCACCTTTTGTTGCTCATTGAACAAAGATTGATCATTGCCCTTCCAACATGCCTTCAAGATAGCTTGAGCGTCAGACATGTATCCGGCATCGTTCCAACGGTTGGCTGCGAACAACAAAGACATCATGAAATACATTTCACCATCAGGCGCACAACCACGGTCTTTTACACCACCATCGGTGCCTACTTGCCAAGAGAAGTAGCCGTCACCACCTGAACTAGGATTGTGCCACATGTGGTTCTTTGCAAATTTCCAAAGTTTTGCGAACTCGTCCTTGTGGTTGGTTTGCACACAAATCATCATACCGTAAGACATACCCTCGGAACGAACATCATTGTTACCTGTGTCAAGGATGTAAGCCTCACCGTTGCCTTTGTCTGTGTAAACTTTATTGCTACCGTTTTCGAAGTAGTGTTGCCACATCTTATCCAACTTGCTTTGGATCTCTTCGTCGCTCTTGCCCAAGTAAGTCTTGAATGGGCTAGTGTAGTCACCTGTGTAGTAAGCACCAGTCAATTGCTTTCCGTTGTCGCAGTCAGGACCGAAGTATGCACCGTTTTCATCGAAGAAGCTAGATGCACCGCCAGTGATTGGTTGAGTGCCGCAGTCTGTGCATGGTTGATCACAATCTGTACATGGTTGATCGCCACCGCCATGAGTTGGTGTTTCTCCCTCTTTGACGATTTCAAGGTAATCTATGTTACAGTAGGTGGTACCATATTTAATCTTCAGAGTATGCTCACCTGCTGAAAGGTTGACAGATTTTTTGGAGATAACATTGTAGGTGTCCCAATCGTTTCCTCCGTTTCCATCACCTGTTATCGTACACAAAGACTTGTCGTCTAATTCAACAATAATTTCGACATCGTTGATACCGTTGGATGTGTTAGCGTAGAAATCGTACTTGCCGCTCTCTTCTACTTTGACTGTGTACTTCAACCACTCGTCTGTCGTTGTGTGACCGATTGCGTAGCCTGTACCACCTTTTTCAATGTCAACGCCATCGTTACGGTATTCACCACCTTCGTTTTTGTCGTCGGTGTCATAGTAGCCGAATCTGTTACCACCCTTGTCGTAGTTCTCTGCCTCAATCACACCAGGGATGCTGATTACACCCTTGTATGGCTCTTCTGGTTCTGTTGGTTCTGGTGGAGTAACGACATACTCGGAGTCGCCAATCCAGACATTACCATACTTCAAGTCAAAGCTACCAGAACCTGAACCAACCTCGCAAAGGAACTTACAATCGTAAAGTTGACCCAATGTCACCCATCCTCTCTTTTCCCACTCTCTCATGTGTTCAGAGATGGAGATGTGGCCACACTTACGGGTACTCTTTCTGACTGCGAATACCTGCGTGAATGTTGAGTTTCCTGAGATGGAAGGACCTGTACGAGTTCCTGTGAAGACTTCGTAAGTATCTCCATCCAAGGAGTAGGTACCTCTGGAGTTTGCGCCGTAGTACAATCCTTGTTGCTTGGAAGTGCTTCCGAAGAAGGTGTTTTCTACAATGTAGTATTCCACCTCGTTAGGAACCTTAGTCCATCCATAGATACCGATGTAGTTGTATCCACCACCGGAACTTCCCTGACCGATTTCGTAGTTGAACTCGCAGTGGAGGTCACCATCCAATTGGCTTGGCTTTGGACCTGTACCCCAGTACAGACCAATACGACAAAGCAAATCGTCTGGATTGTTCCAGTTAGCCTTGAATTGGAACATACCTTCTTGTGAGGTATACTCCATAGACGCATTGTTACCTGAATTTGTCCACATCTCATAGTTGAACCCACCAGCAATGTCGTGTGTTCCACCATTCTGAGCTCTTTGTCCTCCGGACATAGAGGTTGTCATTGAACATGGATCAACTGCACTTGCTGTTGTCGCAGATAGGAGCGCAGTCGCCATGATTACGCCTGACATGATATGCCGACGTAAATGGAGTAAATTCTTTTTCATTCTACTAAATTATTAAATAATACAATAGTCTATAAATCTGGTTTATCTCTTTCGTCGCAAATTAAAGTAATATTTTATTAAAATGCAAATAAAAGGTAAAAAAATATCATTTGTTTTATAAATAAAAGATAATCAGGGTATTAAGTTGAAACAAAGGCACAGATGTTGGTTCGGACAAGTCCCCATAGGTGGGGTAACAAGGCTTTAGTATTGGCCATTTGCTATAGGCTATTTTGAAGAAAAGGTGTACAGAGGCTCTCAACGGTTGCAATTTATAGCCACTTGCTTCAGTATGGATTGTTCGTTTCCACTTGTTATTTTTTACCTACTTAAGAGGAATAGCAAATTTGTTTAGTTGTCTTCCCGTTTAATGTGGGGCAATCCGATCTTGTATTTGACGGCCACTATTCGGGTGATGATGATGCTGGCTGAACTAGCTATCTGCGTGATGACTAGATTGTCGAACAAGGCTTGACTGATATAATAGGTGATACCACCGATGATGCAGGCTAATGCATAGATCTCCTTTCGGAAAATCAGCGGGATTTCGTTGAGGAAAATGTCACGGATCACACCTCCGGCCGCTCCCGTGATGGTTCCCATGATGATGGCGGTCCAAAAAGGGTAGTTGCAGTCCTCCATGTTCATTGTCTTTTCGATTCCGACAACGGTGAAGAGGGCCAATCCAATTGTGTCGAATATAAAAAAGGTGTTGTTGAGCCTTATCAGGTGTCTTCTGAAGAGATAGACGAAAATGAGGGCGATTCCTGACCAAATCAGATAGCTGGACTTCAACATCCAGAAGGGAGTCGTATCGAGTAGTAGGTCGCGGATGGTTCCTCCGCCTATGGCTGTCGCCAAACCGACGACGTAAGCACCAAAGACATCGAAATCTTTTTGGCAGGCCAAGCGGATGCCGCTGATGGCGAAGGCGAACGTACCAATGTATTCTAGTATATCGACAAATGTTGGCATAAGTAATTCTTTGGGGTGCGGTGTTTATTCCTCTTCCGCATTTTCCATGATTGCGTTAAAAGAATTCCGTAATTCGAGAAGCTCTCTCTTGATGTTCTTTAATTTTTCTATGATCTCGTAGTTGTGGGAGGTACCAGTTTTGTTTTCTTTCAGTCTGAGGCGGACTCCCTCTATCTTCATCGATTTGTCTTTCAACAAGTATTTTATGACACGGAGGTCGTTGAGCGTCTCTTCTGTGTATAGACGTGTGCCGGCATTGTTCTTCTTAGGCATGGCTTCAGGGATTTCCTTTTCCCAATAGCGGAGCGTGGATTGTGTAACCTCCAGAATCTCTGCTACTTCCCCGATTTTATAATATAGTTTTTTCGCCATGAAAAGAAAAATTAGTCGAACACATTTCCGTAGTTGGAAGAGAGTTGAACCATTTTGTCATACTCTTTCGGATTCAAGTCCATGAAGTAATAGTTGCGTGGATCCGTAACTTTTCCCTTGTAGTGGACTTCGTAGTGGACGTGGTTACCGGTTGATTTTCCGGTGCTACCCATGAAGCCGATCACGTCACCTCGATTGACCCTTGCGCCTTGTTTAGCCTTGAAGTCGTCCATGTGGGCGTAGAGCGTCTTGTAACCAAATCCGTGGTCGATGATGATACAGTTTCCATAACCTTGTCTCCATCCTCTGAATTCGATGACACCCTTGGCTGTGGCGTAGATTTCCGTACCTCGATCGCCAGAGAAGTCCATTCCTTGGTGGAATTTCGGCGTTTTGTAGATCGGGTCGATACGGACGCCATAACCGGACGCCATACGGTTCAAATCCTTGTTGAGAATAGGTTGGATGGCTGGCGTGCAAAGCAATCGTTCCTCCTTGTTTCTTGCTAAGTTGACAATTTCGTCAAACGAGTTGGATTGGATGTATAGTTGCCTGCGGATCGCATCCATTTTCTTATAGGTGGAGACGGCCAATTCGGAGTTGGTCATATTGCGGAAATCCTCGTATTTGGATTCGTCGCTGATACGTGTGCGGATGTCGGTGGGTATCGGGTCGGCTTGAACCACGACACGGTAGAGGTTGTCGTCTCGTTGCTGCATATCTGTCAGCACCTCTTGAATTTCGTCTATTTGCTTGTTCATCAACTCGTATTGAGCCTCCAGCTGGGCACGTTCTGTCTTTAGCATTCGTTCGCGCGGAGAAGGGAAGACCATGACAAAGACTACGAAAAGGGCTAGACCCGTCAAGGAACTTGACAAAAGGTGATAGCTAAACTTCTTTAGCCGATGCTTAATGGAGTTATCGATACGCTCAAAGGTAAGCGTAATCGGATTATATTGAAATTTCTCTTTTTTAGCCATATTATAATGTCATCATGCCTATCACAAAACAAAAATTATTCCATCAAGGAACTACAAAATACAAAAGTAAACAAAATGTTTATAACTTGGTAGGGATTTCAAAGTTAAGTGGCAATGTAATTTCATTTGCCGTAGGAGAAGACGATAAGGTCGTTGTTTTGAAGGAAGAGCAGACTTTCTGTCTGAGTGATCTGTCTAGTTGCTAACTGACGGAAGATGAGGTGCAATTTGATTCATAAAAGAAAGGCAATCTTCGAGCGAAGACTGCCTTTCCTGTTGTTATTGTGTCGTGTTCGGATTACATCATGCCGCCCATGCCGCCACCCATAGGAGGCATTGCAGGAGCTGCAGCCTTGTCGTCCTTCTTCTCAGCGATGACGCACTCTGTAGTCAACATCATACCTGCGATAGAGGCAGCGTTCTCCAAAGCTACACGAGTTACCTTGGCAGGGTCGATGACACCAGCCTCGAAGAAGTTCTCGAACTTATCAGAACGGGCGTTGTAACCGAAGTCACCTTTACCCTCCTTAACCTTCTGTACATAAACCGCGCCCTCTTTGCCTGCATTGGCAATGATTTGACGCATAGGCTCCTCGATGGCACGCTTAACGATTTCGATACCAGTTGTCTCGTCTTCATTAACGCCCTTCAAGCCTGCCAATGATTCGATGGCACGGATGTAAGCTACACCACCACCAGGAACGATACCTTCCTCAACAGCTGCACGAGTTGCACTCAACGCATCGTCAACGCGATCCTTCTTCTCCTTCATCTCAACCTCAGAAGGCGCACCTACGTGAAGCACTGCAACACCGCCGGCCAACTTAGCCAAACGCTCTTGCAACTTCTCCTTGTCATAGTCGCTCTTTGTTACAGCGATTTGTGCACGGATTTGAGCTACACGCTCAGCGATAGTCTCCTTTGCACCTGCACCGTTTACGATAGTGGTGTTGTCCTTGTTGATCGTGATCTTCTCAGCCGTACCCAACATATCGATTGTAGCAGACTCCAACTTGATGCCCTTCTCTTCAGAAACGACTGTACCACCTGTCAAGATGGCGATGTCTTCCAACATCTCCTTGCGACGGTCGCCGAAACCAGGAGCCTTGACAGCACAAATCTTCAATGCGCCTCTCAAACGGTTAACTACCAATGTGGTGAGAGCCTCGCCGTCAATGTCCTCAGCGATGATTAACAAAGGACGACCTGATTGAGCTGTAGCCTCCAAGATAGGAAGGATGTCCTTCAATGAAGAGATCTTTTTGTCGTAAATCAAAACGTATGGGCTATCGAACTCTACTTCCATCTTCTCTGTGTTTGTTACGAAGTAAGGGGAGAGGTAACCACGGTCGAACTGCATACCTTCTACAACGTCAACTGTAGTCTCCATACCTTTCGCCTCGTCAACGGTGATGACACCTTCCTTCTTAACCTTAGCCATAGCGTCGGCAATCAACTTACCGATTGTGCTATCGTTGTTGGCAGAGATAGTGGCAACTTGCTCGATCTTGCTGTTGTCGTCGCCAACTTCCTCGGCTTGTGCCTTGATGCTTTCAACCACCTTGGCAACTGCCTTGTCAATACCGCGCTTCAAATCCATTGGGTTGGCACCTGCAGCGACATTCTTCAAACCTACCGTTACGATGGCTTGTGCCAAGACTGTGGCAGTCGTAGTACCGTCACCTGCATCGTCACCTGTCTTAGAGGCAACTTCCTTCACCATCTGAGCACCCATGTTCTCGTATGGATCAGCCAATTCGATTTCCTTAGCTACGCTCACACCATCCTTTGTCACGTGAGGTGCACCGAATTTCTTTTCGATGATTACGTTACGTCCCTTAGGGCCGAGTGTTACTTTCACTGCGTTTGCCAACTCGTCAACACCTTTCTTCAAAAGGTCGCGAGCTTCGATATTGAATTTTATTTCTTTAGCCATTTTTGTTTGATTTTTAAGTTGATAATTTAGAAGATTGGACTATTAGATGATAGCCAAAATGTCACTTTGACGCATGATGAGGTATTTCTCACCCTCCAACTCCAATTCAGTACCTGCGTACTTTCCATAGAGGACAACATCACCTACCTTCACCACCATCTCTTCATCTTTTGTGCCCGTACCGATTGCGAGAACTTCGCCCTTCAACGGTTTTTCCTTTGCTGAATCAGGAATGATGATTCCACTTGCTGTCTTTTGCTCTGCAGCGGCTGGCTTAATAAGCACCCTGTCTGCCAATGGTTTAATCTTCATGACTTATTACCTTTTTATGTTATTATTTGTTATTTACTTTTCAAATACGCTTAAGGATTATCAGATTTTGTGCCAAACTGAAAATCGGCTTCCTTTCTGACATTTTTTCATTTTGGAAACTTCCTTGAGTGACATTGCTTGCCAATCTGTCACAAACGATGGCTTGGATGGCGTAATTTTCTGTTGCTAATCCTTTCTCTATCGTTGCTTCGTCCTTGCGTTTTCCTTAAATTTGGGTCGGTTTTCAATTAGCCGATTTATGAGTGCATTCAAAAAATGGATTACAACGGAGAATCTTTTCTTCGTCATCGGAGTCGTTGCTCTGGTGGCGATGGTATATAAAATAGGTATAATCCCCATCATCGACCATATTCGGCAGACGGGGTGGTGGTTCCTTCCCATTCTTTTGGTTTGGGCGGTTGCCTATTTGCTCAACACCACCTCCGCCATGCTCATCATCCGTGATGGTTCCCCGAATTCACGCAACATAAAATTCCTCAACCTCTATAAGATAACCGTCTCCACCTTTGCCTATAATGCCGCCACGCCAGTCGGACTTGCAGGTGGGGAACCCTATAAGATCATGGAGTTGAAAAAGTATATCGGGACGGAGAATGCCACATCGTCAGTCATTCTTTTCAGTATGATGCATGTTGTGGCACACTTCTCTTTTTGGATGTTCTCCATCCTGTTGGCCATCTTTTATGTTCCGATGTCTGGAAAGTGGATTGCAACTTTGTCTGTTACTTTCGGAATCTGTCTGCTTTTGGTTTACATTTTCTTCCTTGGTTATCGGAAGGGTTTGGTATCCAATGTGCTGAGTCTCTTGGCGAAAATTCCTTTCTTGAAAGGCAAAATAGACAAAATCAGGGAGGAAAAGCAGGATAGCATCCAGTTGATCGACAAACAGATAGCTTCTTTGCATGGTGAACGGAAGAGACGTTTCTATCTCTCCCTCGGTATCGAGTTTTTCTCTCGTGTGTTTACCTGTTCGGAGATTTATTTCATGTTTTTGGCGTTTGCCCATCCCGTCAGTTTCTTGGATTGTATCTTGATTATGGCGTTTACCTCTCTTTTCGCCAACATTCTCTTTTTTACGCCATTACAATTGGGTTCGAGGGAGGGTGGTTTCCTTTTGTCCTTTGCTTGGTTGGGGTTGGCTTCGACGTGGGCTATCTCTATCAGCCTCATTACCCGCATTCGAGAGGCTGTGTGGATGCTGGTCGGACTTTTGCTGGCCAAAATAACGATCCGAGACGGAAGCCGGTTGCTGGAGACAAAGGAAAATTAGTGTACGCTACAATACCATACGGACGTGCGGAGCTACTTGAAAAAGCATCAATTTGCTTTTTTCTCTTTCCTTAAAAGCGACCTCTTATTTCTTACTCACTTACCCTGATGAATTTTCCTTGAAATTCATATTTGGTTTCATCTCCATTGGCTTTCTCCTCTTTGACATATCCCCGATACTCACTCCTTCCCGGATGAATGCAACCATCAGAATAGGTAAAAGTATAGTCATCTTTTTTCTTGAGATTTCGAGCATTCAATAAGGCTTCATAGGAAGCTGTTGTGTCTGGGTTGAGTATTTTGATTTCGGCTCTATAAGGAGTACCTACTTTCACCGTGTCTGGAGCAATTACTACCACTTTTAGTTTCTTGGTATTGTACTTTTTCTTTCCACCAGCATTATTTGCTGCATGGACATTTGTCAACGCAAAAAGAAGAAAAAAGAGAGGAAGGTGTTTTGTTAATTTATGCATAATCTTTTAGTTAAAGAGGTTTGTCTTGCGAATATAGCAATAAAAATGAAACTTGGAAAAGTTGGTTGGGCGCAAAAAATAGGGACGCTACATGAACGCCCCTATCTATAATAAACGGTAAGTCCGAATTGACTTTACTTCTCGTTTGCCGTCACCTTCATAGTTTGTGCGCCTGCTTTGATGATATACGCTCCAGAGGCAGGTAGGGTGAGGCGTGTGGTTTCGGCAGATTTGCCTTGTGCGGTGTGCAACAATTGTCCGTTGAGGTTATAGACCTCGATGCGGTCAGCTGTTCCAGAGACATAGAGGGTTAGACCCTCCGTCCAAACAAGGCAATTCGTGGAAGCTACGTTTTCCGTGCCATAAAACATTCCAGAATATTCCACATTCCAACCCACTGGTATTTGGTGGATGCTATATTCTTCAGGCAATAATTGTACACAAGTGAATGTGCCAGTAGGGGCAACACCATCCACCCATTGGTAGGTGTTCCACTTGTTATCCCAAGGTTCTGTACTTTTCGTCCAATCGGTGAAATACACCTCAATCTTAGAAAGTTGAGAACAGCCTTTGAACATTTTATAGTAAGCCATTGGTGCCAATAACGCCACAGGAAGCATCGGAGCCTGCGTCAAACTGATGCAATCGGCAAACATGCTGGAATAACACCACTCATTTAACGTAAAAGATGGAAGTTCTGGGGCTTGTGTCAAGCTGGAGCAACCGGCAAACATTTCCGCATAACCAAAGGGAGTCATCTCCATGGCTGGAAGTTCAGGTGCCTGCGTCAGGTCCGTACAACCTGCGAACATTCCCGCATAGCAATAAGGAGCCAATTCGGTGGCAGGAAGTTCTGGAGCTCGTTTCAATCCCGTGCAATTGGCGAACATCTCGGAGTAGCATCCCGTCTCAAGTTTCATGGCTGGTAGGTCAGGTGCCTGCGTCAAACAAGCACAATCCTTAAATAATCGTGCAAAGCAAAATTCGGAGTACTCTGGGATCTTCTTGCTTTTACTTGTGTTGTCAATCAGACTCATCACGCTTCCACTCGCAGCAATGGAACCGGATAGAACGAAGCTGGTCGTAAATAGATTTTCTTTTGGATACCAATAAACTCCAGTTGAATCAAGACCTTCCAAAGGGTATCCGCTCCGCAAAAAAGAAGGAGCTGCTATTTCTTGATGACGCATTGACAATCCATGCAAGTTGAAACCTCTCAACATGGCTTTGTCTCCTTTTTTCGCCAAAACTACTGTTTGGTTGGGCACAAGCGTATCCCATGTTGCTCCATCATTCAAAGAGTACAGAATATCAGGAATATATTCCCAACCGCATGTCATTCCGAAAGTAGAACTATCAACCTCGGCGGTAAAGGTGAGATAATGGTTGGTTTGCCCCTCAGGGTCATCGATATATATTACTTCCCATCCCCATGGAATTCTATTGGGACCATATTCATATTGTTCGGCCAATGCCCTAGGACAATAGAAAGTACCCGTATCGGCGACATTATAAAGCCAAAAGTCTGTTCCATATGCCCATTTGCTAAAGTTAACTTTGATTTGAGAAAGATGGGTACAACCACTAAACATTTCTCTATAACAATAATCACCTAAGGTGGCGGCTGGAAGATCTGGTGCTTGAGACAAGCTTGTGCATTTTGCAAACATGCTATTGTAACAGTCCATAGCCACTTCTGTAGCAGGGAGTGCAGGGGCTTTCTCCAAACTGGAACATCCTTGAAACATGCCAACGTAGCAGCAATACTTCAATGCAGTGGCGGGAAGGGTGTCTGGCGCTTGTCTTAGACTGGTGCAATTCTCAAACATATATTCATAGCAATGGGATTCCAATTTTGTGGCAGGCAGTGCTGGCGCTTGTGTCAAACCTGTGCAGCCTGAAAACATTTCCCGATAGGATTCGTCACCTATCTTGGTGGCAGGAAGTTCCGGAGCCTGCGTCAGACTGGAGCAATCTTTAAACAATCGGAAGAAACAGCAAAAAGAGGTGTCCGGAATCTCTAAGCTTTCGCCCTCATTGTCAATTAGGCTCATCACACTACCGCTTGCGGCGATGGAACCTGACATGACAAAGTTGTTGTAGTCAAATCTTTGATGGGAAAAACCACTCGGGTTGTTTCCTCTCAGCAGGGCTTTGTCTCCCTTCTTTTTCAAAAGGATGTTATTTCCTGCGGGAAGAGAATTCCACGTCTCTCCGTCATCCAAAGAGTATTGAATGTTGGGATTCGGGAAAGGAATGACATTTGAGGAATCATCCTTGTTAATGACTATACCGAAAGAGGAGGAGTCCTTCTCTGCGGTGAATGTGAGATAGTTGGCCGCATAGGTAGGCATTAAGCCTCCAAGCAACATGAGAAGTGATGTAAATTTTTTAATCATAAGCCTTTCGTTTTAATTATTAATAAAAGGTTTGCTTAAAATCCTACGCAATTTGATATTCGAGGAGTTCTTAATCTGTCTGAGAAAGTCGTGATGTCTTCTGGAAACAAGGAAGGACATCTGTTTGTCTCGTTGAATGATAGGTATGCGAAACGTACAATACCCTTAATGTGGCATTCATTTTAGTCTCTTGAGTTATATCGATAAAATTAGGACCTACAGAAAAGGTCGTGGGTTTTACTTCCCTCAAAAAACATTGTCAATGTCGTAAATAAAAGTGCATCTCGAAAATCATTGCTAAAATACAAATTAATTTTGATGCGTGTCCTTTTTTAGGGGGATTTTTTTCGTAACCTGAATTTTGGGGAAACAAAGTTGAAAAATCCTCAAGATTTACTTGTGGAAACTGCTGTAATGCGGTTAGCCGTGGAACCTTATCACGGCGGTTTCATTTAAGCCAACAGTAATGCACATAAATACCCCTACCCAAAACGTAGAGAATTGAGCTTGATTTTGCTTATTGTATTTCAGTTAGTTAGATTTTTTTTGAAAAATTGTTTTTTTGTCATTTTAGGGACAAGAGATCCATCAGGAACGGGAAGTCGAAGGATGCTCTGCGCAAAAGTTCCGCATCGCCTAAGCGTTTGTCGGACTTCTTCTTCCTGTTGTTTCTCCAAATGGA
>JAGCWQ010000228.1 GCA_017961765.1 Paludibacteraceae bacterium
GCATTTATTGTATTGTCATGGAGTACTACGATAGGGACTGCTCAATTGCCTCCACCCTTGCGAGAAGTTGCGTGTACTTACTGTTCAAGTCTGTCAACGCAGCCGATATGACAAGTTCGTTGGCATTGATTACCCCATAAACAGTACTGCTTGTCACTGGCTTGGACGCATCAACACCGGTATTGGTGACTGTCGAAGCCGTCGATAACGTATAAACAGTCGTCTCAACGTTATCCACAAGTATGTTCCCGTTAGTCGAACTAGCCTCAACCTTCGTGGCACCGGTGGATATGCCACCAAGTTTTGTTTTCTCCGCGTCAGTGTAATCGTTGGTTGACAATCCCTTACCGGAAACTACTTCGACTTTCCTGTCCTCAAGGTCATTGAGTGACGCAGCAACAACTTCCTCGATTTCCTCTACCGTGTCATACACGGCCTTCACTGAAACTGGCGCCGTCGATGTCTTGTTGGATTCACCAATGGTTTGAACCACGTCGTTAGCCACCAACGGGGTAACATTGTCGCTGCCTAACGTTATTGTTTTCCCATCAACACCAATCTTCGCATCAGTGATGCCATAACCGGCCAACGTTGTGGCTTTCTCCGCATAGTCGTCCAAGTCGGACTTGTCGGCCTTGTTGTCGTTCAAGTCGTTCAACGATGCGGCAATTGTTTGTTCTGTGGCTTTTACAGTGTCGTACACGGACTTCACCGATGCCGGTGCTGTTGAGGTCTTGTTAGCGTCACTGATTGTCTGCGCAACATCATTTGAAACCAAAGGTGTCACACTATCACTACCAAGCGTTATCGTCTTTCCGTCCACACCAATCTTCGCGTCTGTAATACCGTAGCCGGCAATAGTTGTCGCCTTCTCCGCATAGTCGTCCAAGTCGGACTTGTCGGCCTTGTTGTCGTTCAAGTCGTTCAACGATGCGGCGATGGTGTTCTCATTCTCCTCAATAACATCATACACGGCCTTCACTGAAACTGGCGCCGTCGACGTCTTGTTGGATTCGCCTAACGTTTGTTGTACGTCGTTCGCAACCAACGGGGTGACACTATCCTCTCCTATGTTGATTGTCTTGCCGTCATTGCCAACACTGACATAGTTCGTTAATTCTGTCTTGTCAGCCTTCCTTTCCTCAAGGTCGTTCAAAGAGGCCGATATAACCCTCTCGTTATCGGCGACCATGTCATGCACCGCCTTCACGGACACCGGTGATGTCGACGCCTTGTTTGCGTCCGTAATTGTCTGTATCACGTCATTTGAAACCAACGGGGTGACACTGTCACTACCCAATGTTATGGTCTTGCCATCAACGCCGATTTTCGCGTCGGTGATGCCATATCCTGCCAATGTCGTTGCCTTCTCCGCATAGTCATCAAGGTCACTCTTGTCGGCCTTCCTGTCATCAAGGTCATTGAGGGACGCTGATATAGTCTGCTCCGTATCGCTTACCGTGTCATATACAGCCTTCACGGACACTGGCGACGTAGAAGTCTTGTTGACTTCAGTGATGGTTTGCTCCACGTCATTGCTGACTAATGGGGTTACACTCGCATTACCTAACGTTATTGTTTTCCCGTCCACGCCAATCTTCGCGTCAGTGATGCCGTAACCGGCGATTGTTGTGGCTTTCTCCGCGTAATCTTCCAAGTCTGACTTGTCTGATTTCCTCTCCTCAAGGTCGTTCAGTGCCGCGGAAACGGTCTGTTCCACGTCAATAAGTGCCTGGTCGTTGGTGAATGTCACGATCTCGTCCTCATCGTTCTTGATTGACAATGTCTCATGTCCTTTCTTGTAGTTAACGGCAATCTCACCGACAAGTATGTCAGACGCTGTCGGCAATTTCGGCTTACCATTAACCAATACGTTGCTCTTTGGATGAACAAGGTGTTTGTCTACTGCCATTTTATATAATGTTGTTTTTATTTTCGATAAAAATGCCGGACGGTGTACTCTCGGTATATAGATACCATAACAATCGGCAAGAATGCCATCTTTTTCCACACATCCAATCAATAATAAAGGCAACTATGTAGGGTTTGGCCCCAACACGTTTCTTGCTTCATTGGGTTCGTAACCTCTTCCCTCCACAAGCTCTTCACCCACTTGCCAATGGGCTATCCCATAAGGGATTTTGTTAATTTGCGGTATTAAGACCCATCAAGGGGTCACGCTTACACATAAATATCACTTGATGCCAAAAAGTATATAATTACCATAATAAATAGCGGGAACTACATACCTGTTTTTCTCGATATTTATATAGTAAATTAATAAATCATGGTTTATACAAATGGAATACATCAAACTATTTGACACACACTCCCAATACGAGACATTCGTGGGGGGGGGGAC
>JAGCWQ010000229.1 GCA_017961765.1 Paludibacteraceae bacterium
ATCCATCATCAGCAAGATTGACGCAAGCGACACATTGGAATACAACAGCAAAAACAAAGCCAATTGGAACGCTTACATGAAAGTAGTGGCCAACTACTTGAAGAGTGACGCAACCACTTTGTATAACGACTGGACAGAAAGCTACGAGAATGGAGATGCTTACGCAACAACCTTCATCAACGCAGGAAAGAGTGGCTACACAGAGACTTTCTCCTCTTCCTTGAGCGCGACGGAGCAGATAATCGCAGGTTGCTCGGACATTGCAAACGAAGTGGGAGAAGCAAAAATCGGAGACCCATTGAACTTGTGGCAGTCGGGTGAATATGCCGATGCCCTCTATGCCGTTGAATCCTGGTACAGCTGGCACAGCCGTGTGGACTACAGCAACAACATAGAAGGCGTAAAGAATTCCTATTTCGGAAGTCTGAACGGCAAGGTGGCAGAGAACTCCATCAGTGCGAAGATTGCGAAGATAGACGAGAAACTTGACAAGAAAGTAACCTCCGCCATCAACAACGCCATCGACAAAATCTTGGCCATCCCGCAACCATTCCGTAACCACATCGCATCGTCTGAAGCCCTTGCTGCTCAAGATGCTTGCGCTGAATTGAAGGAAATCTTGGACAAAGACTTGACCCCAGCCTTGTCAAGATTGTCAGAAAACGATTGCGAGGCTATCAACAAGAACTTTGTGAACAACGTAGTTCTTCCAACTTACAAAAATTTGAAAGAGGCGAACGAAGACCTCTACAACAGCGTGGTCAGCTTTACAGCATCGCCAAGCAACGCAGGATTCGAGACTTTGTGCGAAAAATGGATTGCAAGCCGTACCTACTGGGAAAAGAGCGAGTCCTTCTTGTTCGGACCTGTTGCCGACATGGGTATAGACCCTAACATGGACAGCTGGCCTCTTGACCAAAATGCCATCAAGAGCATCTTGAACAATGGAGATTTCAAAGGATTGGATTGGAGTGGCGAATTTGACGAGGAGAGCGAAGAAATCGCAGCAGCCCAAAGTATTCGTGGATTCCACACGTTGGAATACCTCATCTACAAGGCTGGAAAGGCTCGGACAATCCAAAAATAAGGAGAATCCACATTTGATTAATAATTGACATTCATTGGGGGAGGCTACCGAAAAGTAACCTTCCCCAATAGTGCGTGTATAAGAATTTGATAATAAGCATTTAAATGAGACAGAAAACAAGTATTTATTTCTTTGTTTTAGGTGTGGCACTTGTCTCAACATCATGCAACAAAGAGGGAATCACAGAAGAGTTTGTTGAAGTGCGCAACGGCTATGCGTTGTCCGCAGGCACCTCAACCATCTACTCTAGTTCCGCCTTTGCCTACGAAACCGAAGCCGATTGGTTGACTGGTTCCAACAAAACCCGTTGGAATAAAGGTAATACCCTTTATGACGACGGTCCAGGAAACAACAAAGGATTAGGACCGGTCTATGCCGGCTATAGTTGCGGTAGTTGCCATAACAGAACAGGAAGAACCATCCCATCGGCATGGTCGGATGCGGAAGGTAGCGGCAAATACGGATTCAGCAGCATGCTGGTTTACGTCAGCCGCAAAAACGGTAAATTTTTCCAAGACTATGGCCGTGTAATTCACGACCAAAGCATTTATGGGGTGGAGGCAGAAGGAAAAGTCTCCATCAAAAAGCACCATAAAGACTTTCAATTCCCTGATGGGGAAAAATATCAGCTATGCTGGTTCTCTTATGAGATAACCGAATGGTATGCAGACAGCATCGCACCTGAAGATTTGTTCTGCACCGTCCGTATTCCTCTCCGTCACGTGGGAATGGGTCAGATGATGGCATTGGACCAGCACGAAATCGAACAACTGGCCGCCCGAAGCAACTACCCCGAATATGGCATCAGCGGCAAATGCAACTACATCACTGAACGTGGAGTCAGGCAACTGGGAGTAAGCGGAAACAAGGCCCAGCATGCCGACTTAACCGTCGAACTAGGATTCAGCAGCGACATGGGCTACACGAACAGCCGTTATCCCGAAGAGATCTGCCGAGGACAGCGACAGGTGCAACAAGGCAGTATGATGGGACTGCTATATGACAAACTGGAAGCCAGCACCGCAGAGATGGAAGATGTGGACCTCTATATGCAGGCCAATGGCGTGCCAGCCAGACGTGACGTAAACGACCCTACCGTGAAACTCGGAGAGCAACTCTTCTACAAAGCCAAATGCCACCTCTGCCACGTGACGACCCTGCATACTCGTGTGGGCGGAACCGTGCTACTGAACGGCACCCGCTTGCCTTGGCTGGGAGGTCAGACCATCCACCCCTACAGCGACTATCTACTGCACGACATGGGATCGGAGATTTGTGGAGTGGGTCTGAACGACAACTACCAAAGCGGCCTTGCCATGGGTAACGAATGGCGTACCACCCCTCTTTGGGGCATCGGCCTACAGAAAGTGGTCAACGGGCACTCCTACTTCCTGCATGACGGACGTGCGCGCAACTTCATTGAAGCAATCATGTGGCACGGAGGCGAAGGAGAAGCCTCGAAAAACATATTCTCGAATATGAGCAAGGAGGAACGTGACGCTCTCGTCCGCTTCTTACAATCGCTCTGATCTAACAAAAATAACAACAGAATAACAACCATTTGAAAGGATAAAAAGATGAAAAAGACTTACATGTCAATCACTATAGCAGCCTTATGTACAACGGCTGCAGCTCAAGATAGCACCCAATATATACCCCGTTCGGAATACGAGGCCTTGCTGAAACGTATAGAACTTTTAGAGCAAAAGGAGGCAGCCAACCAAAACAACAGAGAATCATTTTTTGAAAACGGGCAAAACCACCCAATGACAAACGACCGTGACCGCCAAATAATGGAGGACAACGATTGCGGTGTCATCCCTATAGCCGGTCGCCAAGGTTTCGCCCTGCAGAGCAAGGACGGGAGATTCGCCTTCAAACCCTATATGATGGTTCAGACCACAGCCAACTACAATTGGTATGACGACGAGGGTCTCGACAAGGCTTACAACCAAGACAACGTGGCCAACACTGGTTTTGCCATTCCTTATGCCATCATCGGATTCACAGGCAAAGCCTTCGACCGACTGAGCTTCAATGTGAGCATCAACGCAGCCGCCAGCGGAGGCAACATCCTACAGCAAGGCTGGGTGGACGCCAAAGTATGCGACGGGCTACAAATCCGGACGGGAAAGTTCAAGACCCCATTCACCCACGCTTACCTAACCATGCTGGGAGGTACGCTCCTTCCTTGCGTTCCGACATCGCTGACATCAAACGTCATCATGCCTTATACCCTAAATGCCGTAACGCCAAACATCGGTACTGGATTCGATTTGGGTGTGGAAGCTCACGGAATGTTCGCCCAAAAGAAGATGAGCTATGAAATCGGTATATGGAACGGCACAGGTAGTGCCGTAAACAATGCCACCAAAACTTTCAGCGACGATTGGCACATTCCTTCGTTGTTGTACGCAGGTCGTTTGGCCTTCATGCCTAAAGGCGTAATGCCAAGTACCCAAGGAGACCCCAATCATCTGAACGACAACAAAATGTTGTTTGCCCTATCGGGGGGTATCAACGTGGAAAGCGAATACGAAAGTACCAACGACCGCCGTTTCGGCTTAGAAGCAGCATGGTTGTACAAACGTCTTTACTTGGCAGGAGAAATCTATACCTTACATGTAAGTTTCACGGATCGCCAGAAAATCGATGACCAGTTCGACTACTTGGGCGGCTATGCGCAAATCGGATATTTCCTGACCAACAACCTTCAAGGGGCATTCCGCTACGATTTCTACAACCGAAATGGATGGGATGCCAACGGATACCTAAATATGCCTGCTGTAGGATTGAATTACTTCATAAACAGTTGTAACCTGAAATTGCAAACCATGTACCAATACACAGGGCGGACCAATCACGACACCCAACTGGATCGGGATAACGACGACCTTGGCATAGCCACCCACAAGGCTATGATGCTGTTGCAATATAGCTTCTAAAGAAGTATATCATTAAGGAACAATTGATTAAGAAGACAATGGAAGCAAAATATATGCCTTTATTTATCAGCCTGCTAGTATGCGGACTGACCAGCTGCGACGATGGCGACATCAGGGAAGAGAAAGAGTTCTACATAGACGCAGGCTATGTAGTGAAAATGGACGGTTCTTTGAAAAACATAGATCAATGGAACAGCAAATACCAAATCGTGGTAGCCGCCTTTTCCGCTCAAGACTCTTATCCGCTCTTGGCCAAAAGTATTCCGACGACGGAGTTCATTCACGACTTCAAATTCGAGGGCATCAACCCAGATTGCGAAAGCATAGAACTATGCGTCCTAAACTCCATCAACAAGCGCGTGGCAACATTGGCCACCCTCTACGACAAGGCGGAGGACCCCACCCTCGATTTGAACGACACGATTTACTTCAATCCTGACAATCTGGATGCGGGAATGTTCGCCTGCATCCAAAAGAACATCTTCACCAAACGTTGCGCCTACTGCCATGGCCTAGGTGAGACGCCCGCCGCAGGACTTTACCTGACGGAAGGAAACAGCTACAAGAACTTGGTGGAAGTGGATTCTAGAAAGATTGACACGCTGAAACGGGTGGAGCCCTACAATGCACAAAGAAGCATGTTGTACAAGGTGTTGACCGAATACGGAGAGGATTGCGGCTGGCACTACAACCACACCAACTTCTTCTATGGGAACACCATGAGCAACCTTGTGAAAGAGTGGATTAACAGCGGTGCCCCAAAATAAGGAAGGGAGAGAATCCCGAAAGCAAATCGGATAAAACTAAGTAATAACAGAATGTAAGAAAGAAGATGGCAACATGTTATAAAGAACTAACACCCAATAACAACGTGCGGATAGAATTGTGGGAATTCACTGCTGCGAACGGAATGGGCGAACGCCATGTCATGATACACGCCAGACAGTCCCGACAAACGGCCAAAGAGCAGATCGAGTCCGTTGTTGAAGCCTACAACAGACTATTAGAGGACTTAACAAATTACCATGCGGTCTTCCGCCGTTTTTTCCTCAGCGATGCCGCCAACCAAGCAGAACTGTTGACGAAAATCCTTGGACAGGAGTGCCAGCCTACCGCCACCTCGACGGTGGAGCAACCGCCACTCGACGGAACCAAAATCGCCCTATGGGCCTATCTGGTGGAAGGCGTAACCATCCAAAGGCTTGACAATGGGCTCTCCGTGGCAACCCATGGCGCCTATAGCCACTATTGGGGAGGCACCCGCACCTTGCGTCATGGCGACAGCGAACAACAGACCTACCAATTGCTTGACGAATATGCCAACCAGTTGAAAGAGGAAGGTATGACGTTGGAACACGACTGCATACGGACTTGGTTCCTCGTGCAGAATGTGGACGTAAACTATGCCGGGGTGGTAAAAGGACGTAACGAACTTTTCGATCGACACAACTTAGTGCCGGAGAACCATTTCATCTCCAGTACCGGCATCGGCGGACGAACAGACGACAGCCGTGAATTAGTGCAGATGAACACCTATGCGGTGAAAGGCCTAGGGGACGGACAAATCAACTTCCTCCATGCGAAAAAACAGATGAATTCCACGGCCGAATATGGTGTCCGCTTCGAACGAGGCACCTACATCGATTACGGAGATAGACGGCACGTATTCATCTCAGGCACAGCCAGCATCGACAACAAAGGCAACGTAGTACACGTGGGCGAGATAGAGAATCAAGTGCATCGGATGTGGGTAAATGTAGAAGCCCTGCTGAATGAAGGGCAAATGGGTTTTGACGATATAGCCCAAATATTGGTATATTTGCGCGACCCTGCTGACTATTCTGTTGTGAGCCGTCTCTTTAAAGAGCGATTTCCCAATACGCCTAAAGTCATCTTGCTAGCACCCGTTTGTCGCCCGACGTGGTTGATAGAAATGGAATGCATGGGCATAAAAGAGATAAAAGACAGCAGGTTCAAGCCTTTCTAACTTTAAATTACGCAATGTTTCCTCAACTTTTTAGGTAATGAGTATGGACAAAATTGTAAACAAAGGGTTTGGCATTGCCTATGCGATAATCATCGTAGTATTGGCAGCCGCCACATTCGTGGAAGACCATTGGGGGACCAGCTTCGTCAGCCGTTATATTTACGGCAACAGTTGGTTTGTGGCACTGTGGGGTGTTTTTGCCCTGCTAGGGACGGCAAGAGCCATAAAGGCTCGTGTCTGGCTACATATCCCCAGTCTGTTGACACATACAGCTTTCTGCGTAATCTTAGTAGGAGCACTTCTGACCTACCTCACGGGAGAACGTGGTTACGTGCATTTGACAAAAGACACGCCCGTGAAGACGTTCGAAAGCGAAGAGGGTGAGCCTCGCACGATGCCTTTCGCGATGGAATTGGACAGTTTCGTCGTGAAAAACTATCCAGGGACAGAAGCCCCCATGGATTATGTGAGTTACATGAAGGTGGAAGGGGAATGTGTATCCATTTCCATGAACCGCAACTACGTAAAGGCAGGCTACCGCTTCTGCCAATCAAGCTTCGACGACAATGGAACAGGCAGTTGGCTGAGCGTGAACCACGACCCTTACGGAACCAACACCTCCTTCGCTGGCTACGTCCTCTTCCTGATTGCCGGGATCCTCTCCCTCCTTTGGAAGGGGGGAACCTACCGTCAGTTGCTAGCCAATCCTCTTTTGAGGAAAAGCGGACTGCTTCTTATCTTACTGATAACCAATACGGCCATACAGAAGGTCAATGCCAACGATTCTACTTCCTACGTGAAGAAAGTGCCCGTCCTCTCCAAAGAGGAAGCTCAAAAAATGGAGAGGCAACAGGTCATTTACCAAAATAGAATCGTCCCTTTCAACACCGTGGCATCCGACTTCGTAAAGAAGATCTATGGCAGCGCGAACTACAAGGGGCTGATGCCCGAACAGGTCGTAGGAGGCTGGCGTATTGCTCCCGAGGTATGGAGCAAGGAGAAGATGATCAAAATCAAAAGCGGCGAACTCAGGGAGATGCTGGGCATAAAAGGGGACTACTGCAGCTTGGAAGATTTGTACGACCAAGAAGGGCGCTACCGCCTACAAGAGCTATGGCTCCGCGAACGACGGAACCCCGACCTCAGCAAGTTGGAGAAAAGCATCTCTGAGACCGACGAAAAGGTGGGATTGATTCTTATGTTGGGGAACAATACCCTAATAAAAGAGTTGCCCGACGATGGAAGCGTAGCCCCCCTTAGCGAAACCAAGGTGAATGCGGAACTGCTCTACAACAAAGTGCCTTTCACAAAGTTACTGTTCATGGTCAATCTGACGTTGGGACTCTTGACCTTCGGGTTGTTTCTCTACAAATGGATAGGCAAAAATGGCAACCGGAAATGGATAGAGAGCACGCTAAACGTGCTTCCCTTCGTACTGCTGGCTTCATTTTTAGTCCACGCCTTCGGCTACGGGCTACGTTGGTACATAAGTGGACGTATTCCGTTGAACAACGGATTTGAGACCATGCAATTTCTAGCGTTGTGCGTTCTACTGGTCGCCCTGCTGCTCTGCAAGCGTTATCGTTTTGTATTGGCATTTGGGTTCCTTCTTTCGGGCTTTCCCCTGCTGGTTGCCCATTTAGGACAGATGAATCCACAGATAACACCGTTGATGCCTGTATTGAATTCGCCATGGTTGAGCACCCATGTCTCCATGATCATGATTTCATACGCATTGTTCGCCTTCCTATGGTTGAACAGTATCTTCTCGCTAGTATTGATGAAGAACGGGAAGGAGAGCCAACAAGTGGCCCAACTGACCCTGATAAACCGTTTGCTACTCTATCCTGCCGTCCTATTCCTCGGCATCGGAATTATGTTAGGCGCCGTATGGGCAAACGAGTCGTGGGGCAACTATTGGGCATGGGATCCCAAGGAGGTATGGGCTTTGATCACCTTCCTGGTATATGGAGCCGCCATCGCCCTACCGGAGGCCAGCCTCTTCACAAACGAGAAGCGTTTCCACTGGTACCTAGCCATTGCCTTTCTGACGGTACTGATGACCTATTTCGGTGTGAACTACGTGTTAGGAGGCATGCACAGCTATGCCAACTCATGAGAGACCCAGGGCCAGACAATAACAGAAAAACGAAAGCCGAATTCCTTATCGGAACCCGGCTTTCGTCCAATCATGAAAAAGTTTTACTCGAGTCTTCGGCTACACCGCTTCCTCTCCTCTAAGGAAAAAATGAACAAATAAATACCTGCAATCACCATTACTGGGTGTATCAACAATTGTACAGGGCTGAACTCCACGAAGAGCTCCGACATGTGCAAAATATTGAATACCATCATAATGCCGGCCAATATAAGGTTAACCGTCACCATGGACTTCAATCGGCGGTATTGCATGCACAACAATCCACACATCGGGATAAAAAACGAGAGTGAAATCATGAAAACAAGCATCCCGACGGGAGCCTCACCCTTTGCATCGGGCATGGCAATGTCCACACCCCAAAAAGCAGGCAGCATATCGGCCAACATGTGCATGGCAAAGCCAACCATGATAACTACCCACATAAACGACACTTTACTAATTCTCTCTTCCATATTTTGAAATAAAAAAATCAATTACTCTTCCTTGCCACAGCGAGAAGCCAATGCTTCTTTTCATCGACGGAGACTTGCACATCGACAAAACCCGCATTCTCAAGATGCGTTTTGATCTCCTCCCCTTTATACGGGTGCATCCCCTCTACGATGCTTGACCACTTGGCATCGGAAGGTTGGTTGCCGTCCGATTCGTTCACAATGCAGAATTGCGCCCCTTGCGAAAGGACACGGAGCACCTCCTTGAAACAATGTTCAATATCCGGCCAGAAATAGATGGTCTCAAATGCCGTTACGAGCTGAAATTGTCCGTCGGAGAAGGGTAGGTTCGACACATTGCCTTCCATCACGGCACAACGTCCTTTCTCAACAGCCTCCGAATTGAATTTCAACGACTTGCCAACTGATACAGCAGAGTAGTCAATTCCTACGACTTTGGCATTTTTACTCCGTTGAAGCAATCTTGCCAAGTTAGCTCCACCACCGCACCCGATGTCAAGCAGTTCACCATCTGCGGGCACCCCGATCTTTGCGAAGGCCCATTCCGACATTGCCGCATGAGAACCGGTATTCATGCCGTTCACCATCATCTTCCCGATAAAACCTTCCGGTTTTCGGGCATTGTTGAAGATCTTACTTAAAAATCCCATAATACTCAACCTTATATGATTTTACTAACTAACAGTTCAACTTCAAGAAAAGAAGTTCACCATTGGTTTTTGCAAGCGCAAAAGTAGCGTTCCTGTTTTTCGGAAGAAATAGCCATTTATATGGATTTTTCGCCCCTCAATACCCATTTATGTGTGATAACCAATAGTGACTAATGAGGAGCTTCCATTTCATCACTTTTGGCTATTTATCGATAGAGTTTCCAAATCTACTTTTGCAATGTCGGAAGACAAGATTTTTTGAATCAAATACTAAAAAATTGACAGATATGAAAATTGGAATTTTTTTTGGCAGTAGCACCGGTACCACTGAGGATGTTGCAGAAAGAATAGGGAAAGCGTTGTCTGTAAACTCTTCGGACATCCATAACGTGACAAAAGCCGAGGCCGCCTTGATCGAGAGCTATGACCTCTTAGTCTTAGGAAGCTCCACTTGGGGATCCGGTGAACTTCAAGACGATTGGTACGATGGAATAAAGAAATTCAAATCAGCCAACTTGGCGGGAAAGAAAATAGCATTGTTCGGATTAGGTGACAGCGGGTCGTTCAGCGACACTTTTTGTGATGCCATGGGAATCATCAAAGGCGAACTAGCCAACTCAGGGGCGACATTCATCGGAGAAGTGCCTACGGATGATTATTCATTCGATGCGTCAGCCTCTGTGGACGGAGGAAACTTCGTCGGATTGGCATTGGACGAGGTGAACGAAGGGTTCAAGACCGACAGCCGAATTGCCAGCTGGGTAGCCTCCCTGCCATTATAAATACAAGTATATACTATATGTGGAATCTTTAAAGGTAGCAGTTTATGATACAAGCAATGATGCCTACGGGTGATTTTAAAGTATTGTCAAACCATATTTACGAATTTAAGAAAGGGGTCCGTCCTCTTGTATTGTACACAATGGATGTACGCAACAAGGAGATGGCTTGCCGACGGTTGGAAAACGAAGGTATCAACTACCTTACGCAACGAGTCAACGACAGAAACGTAAACTTGTATTTTGGTCAGCCCGAATGCTTGAACGTGATTCGATCGTTCGTAGATCGTCCAGTCAATAAACTGACTCCAGAAGAGGATTTCATGCTAGGAATGCTATTGGGTTATGACATCTGCAAACAATGCTCCCGATATTGTCAAAGGAAAGGGCACATTGCCTCGATGTCTTCCAACATATAAACGGATTTCATTACCATTAAATCCTATGGCATAAAGTATTAGTTATCAATATAAAATATTCACATAAGTATAGTAAATCCTTGGCTTGTGAAAGTCAAGGATTTGTCGTAGAGGGGTGGCTAATTCCTTTGACCTCATCGGCCACCGCGCACCAATTCTTAATTATGGTGTCCCAATCCCATGTTACAGAAACCTCTAAATATAAGAGCAACAACCGCAATCGCAATGAGTAGGGAGGGGTAAACGGCAACCAGATGTGGCTGACATAGAAAACGAGGAAGCCAACAAATAAAAATGGCGCAATAAAGAATAAAAATAACTTGACATACTCTTTCAGCCATCTTTCCAAACGGAGCAGTTTCCTTTTCGTGAATGCTTCGCTATCCACTTTTACATCTTGGGGAAGCGTAGATGGATCAAGTTTCTTACACCCACCAAAAGCATTGGCATCTACTCTTGCCAAAAGCGAAGGCCACTTCACCATTTCCAGAGCAACACATTTGTTGAAGGTTTCACTCTTTATCACCTTTAAGTGGTCAGGCAATATCACGCTGGTCAGACTTTTGCATTTTTCAAAAGCACCCACCCCTATACATGTGACAGATTTAGGAATTGTCAGTTCCTCCAACTGACGACACTCCCCAAACGCCCTCTTCCCAATCTCTTTGACAGAATTCGGAATCTGAATGTTTTTCAACGAAGAACAATGCTCAAACGTGGCATCCTCCAATGATGTTAACTTGTTTGGCAAATCGACAGTCTCTAAATTACCACACGATGAGAATGCACCTTTCCCTATCATAGTGACCGAGGAAGGCAGTTCCAACTGGGTAAATGCACATGACTTAAATGCATATCTACCAATCTCTTCCAATCCATCAGGAAAGTTAATCTGCTCAATATCGCAAGAATTAAATGCAGAATCCCCTATTGTCTTCAACGTACTTGGGAGGAGCACACTGGTCACTCTACAATCTTTAAAAGCATTGTCATCAATACAAACAACCCCCTCCTCTATCTCGATGGCATCTGCTATCTTTTGACGAGGACCCAACCATCCATAACATCTCGTTCCATTGGCATAATACCGGACACCACACACATTAACGCCTTCAAATGCCCTCTCCCCAATCGTCTCAACCGAAGTAGGGAAATTGATTTCCTGCAAACTGCCACACCGAAAGAAGGCCATCTCGCCTATTGTCTTCAACGTACTTGGGAGGAGGACACTGGTGACGTCACAATCTTCAAAAGCATTGTCATCAATGCAAACGACCCCCTCCTCTATCTCGATGGCAGTTGCTATCTTTTGGCGAGAACCTACCCATCCATAACATCTCGTTCCATTGGCATAATACAGAACACCACACCCCTTAATGCCTTCAAATGCTCTTTCCCCAATTGTCTCAACCGAATTAGGGAAATTGACTTCTTGTAAACTGCCACACCGAAAGAAGGCCTTCTCGCCTATATATTTCACAGCGTTGTGCAGATCCACTTTTTGGAGAAGTCCGCATTCCTGAAACGCCCCCTCTTCAATGATCTCCAAATCATCGTTGAAACAAACACTTTCCAATGCGCCACATTCTAAAAACGCCTGATTTTCAATTCGTTTAAGCGATTTAGGAAGTTCGATACTACGAATCCCCGTACCTGAAAAAGCAGATTTCCCAATAGAGACCAAACCTTCTGGCAAGGTCACACTCTGAAGATTAGAGCAAGCAAAGAAAGCACCATGCTTTATGGTCTCACATCCGTTAATCTCCACCTTTTTCATTCCACAATATTCAAATGCATCTTTTTGGATGGTTTTCAACGACTTAGGCAAGACCAAAACTTCAGCATTCGCAAGCACATAGCCAGGGATTTGCTCTTTCTTGACGCAGGTTACGCCCTCGTTGACTATAACCTTTCCGCCTTCTACTCGATATATATCATTCATTTTTGCTTCCAATGTTAGATAAAAACAATGCCAGCAATGTGGCTAAACAGACTTTACAGTTTACAACTCTCTTTTCTTAATTCCGCAATATAAAATTATCAAAAAAGAACTGATAAACAAAATGTTAAACAATTTCTATCCTATCAATCGCTTAATTAGTGTAGCAAACAAAAAAAGCGAATTAAGACAGACGAGACTAAAATACAAAATAAATTCAATTGAATTACTTCTTTCGGGGGAATAGTTTATTTAAACTCAACTGCCATAGTGTATTAAGAAGAGTCCTCTCCCTTATAACTATTTTTCCTTTTTGATTTCGTCATAAAGAGCCAATCCCTTTACTGTCAGCAGATAGCTCTGGCGGGGATGGTTTGGAGATTTGGGAAATTTCATACGTACGAAACGCTCTTTCAATGCTGGATCAAGGTGATAATCCAGAAAATTTCTCCTGTCTTTAAGACCTTTTTTCTCCATCATTTGTTTGATACTCATTTCTTCGTTTCCTAGGACCCCTACAAGTTCAACAATATTATCATTGCTTGTATAAAGTTTACTATTTGGATTTAAAGCACTTACAATCGAACTTGTGGGGGTACTTGTGGGGGTACTTGTGGGGGTAGTCAAGTTCGGCTGATCCTGCCATTCTGCCGTAGGATGGATATGCAGGTAACGGTTACGTAAATCCCATTGCTCCCCAAGCAACAGGTTGCGGAAGAAACGCTCCAGATAACCATATAATCATTTATTTCCAACAAACATTTTGGTAAAATTCCATCTATTACATCATAAACAATACAAAATTTTATTACTTTTGAAGTCGTATTACGGTAGATTATTTATTTCTGATAGATTTTTGTTTCTGAGAGATATTGGGAAGCCATATGACCTCAAATACTATGTATTATGAACTTGAAAAAGTATATTATTGGGAGCTTGAGTGCGATTATTCTTTCGATAAACGGTTATTCACAAGAGATTCGCATTGATGGGAAAGATAAAAAATTGAATGGGTTCATCTGCGGTGAATCGCATTCCATCGAATTGTCCGACCCTCAAACATGGGGATTCAATTGGCCGAAAGCCTATTTCATCTGGCAACGGTCCGACAACGACGGTGCCTCTTGGCAAAATTTCCCCGACCGAGGAGAAGACGCCACCTCCATCAAGATAGTGAACTATGACGGCACGCTACAAACTTATCGTGTCATTATTGGAGAAACGGAGGTTGTGGCCAACGAAGTCGCACTACATGGAAACTCTAACGGACAATATATGATTCCCACCGAAGTGTGGATCCAATGCAACCCCGACATCTGCAATGAAGGTGAAAACCGCATGGTGGCCTGGAAAGAAGATTTCAAAAGCGTGCCGAGGGGCGAACGTCGAGAGTGCGACAACCTCGTGGGACTACGTTTTGCGGGAAAATACAACAGCGGCAGTAGCACTAATATCGGAGATGGCAGGTATGCCGTCGTCTCCCACTCCGAGGATGGTTCCATCCCAAGCTACCACTGGTTCTCTGGAGGTACCGACCACACAGGCAACAAGGACGGAGGATTCCTAATCATCAACAATGTGGATGGTGGCGCACCTGATGTCCTACTATACGAAAAGGTGATTGATTTCGACCTATGCCCTAACACGTGGTACTACTTTTCCCTCTACTCCATGTGTATCTCAGGAGGAGCCATCGGCGATCCTGACGATTCATTTGCCCATTGCAATTTCACCTTCGAAATCATCGGAGATGATGGCTCTACAGTGCTTGCAACAAACAAATCAGGGGATGTGCCCCTCTCCGATTATGGCATATCGACTTGGTACAACTACGGAGTAAGTTTCAACTCAGGCACCAACCAAAATGTCACGCTACGAATCTATGACAGCGCCATAAAAAACATGTGGGGAAACGATATGGCCGTCGATGACATCTCGCTGATTGCCTGCCAAAAGATTCTACCAGAGTCCTCGTTGAGCGTGGGCTTGGATACTGACAAAGAGGGGGTATGCGGGGATTTCACGCAACTGACGCTATCACACATGAAAGAATGGGAGAGCCTGTTGCCGAACGTCTATTGTACATGGCAGACTTCCGAGGATGGCGGATTTACGTGGACCACCATGCCAGAGAGCGGTGAAAAGGTCTACTCCGTTGACGTCACATTCCAACCTTCAGTGGAGGGCATTCGCTACCGCGTAATCATCTCAAAAGACAAAGAAACGGGCGATTTCATCGCAAAAAATGGTTATTCGAACGACCCTTGTACCATCCACAAAATCAGCAATGTATCTACGCTCACTTGCCACTGCGAAAAACCGGTATTGGGCATCACGCCCAACCAACCGTATTTCTGTACGGAGCCTGTCAAACTCAAGGCAGTGGCAAAGAATAATGTGACAATCGATAAACTCGTCTGGAGCCAACAAGATGTCGAAACCAAGGAGTGGGTCGACGTCAGTGACCAACAGGGATATTCCATCACGGTCTTCGACAACGTCGATAGAAATTATTGCGTCGTGGCTTGGAATGACACCTGCCGATCCGACACGGTTTTCATAACGGTGAAGGCAAAAAGCCCTGAGAAGAGTCCAATGAAGCTCTCCGGAGCAAAGGCCGTCTGCGAGAATGGTTCGACCACTCTCAATCTGACCGATGCCGTCAACGATAAGATTACATGGATGAAAAAGGAAGAGGGAGAGAACGACTTCTCTGTTCTTAGTCCAAACGATGGAACACAAATAAGCATCAGCCCGAAGGGAAAGACCTCCTACTATGCCGTGTCAAGCATCAATCCCGAGCAATGCACGCAAGGGTACTCCGACACCATTACTGTAACGGTAGATAAACCTGCCCTTCTCACCCTCAAAGGCTCCGCTGAGGCGGTCTGCGTCAATGGCGAGGTTTCTCTCACGACAGACTACGGCACGGCAACCGCCATCGCTTGGGAGCAGAAGGCTGAGGGCGAATCGGAGTTCTCCGAGTTTGCCACCGACCTTGCCACGCAAATGACGGTTCATCCATCCCAAAAGACCACTTACCGTGTCCGCTCTACGCAAAACGGAACGTGCCCTGACTCCTACTCTGACGAGGTGACCGTTGCCACAGAAGATTCCATCCATGTCACCATCGAGCCTATCGAGACAAGGATTTGCGCAGGCACAAACGTGAGCCTCAACGCCTCCACCAACAAGACACCCGAATCCGTCACTTGGGAGAAAAACGTGGCGGGACAAAACAGCGTCTTGAGCAACAACCTAACCGCCAACGACACTCCGACCCAATCTTGCGAATACACGGTGACGGCCGCTGGAAAACTCTGTCCGAGCGTGAGCCAAAGCATCGACTTCCAAGTGGATACCCAAGCCGAATTGAAACTCCAAGCCTCCGCCGAGGCCGTCTGCGTCAATGGAGAGGTGAATCTCACGGCTGACTACGGCACGGCAACTGCCATCGCTTGGGATCAAAAACTGGAAGGAGCTTCGGACTTCTCCGAATTCTCCACCGAACTCACTACCCGACTGACCGTCCACCCTGCCCAGAAAACGGTTTACAGAATCCGTTCAACACAAAATAACGCTTGTCCGGAGACCTATTCCAACGAAGTCACAATTTCAACGGAAGATTCTTTGCATATCACCATCGAGCCTACCGAGACGACCGTCTGCGCAGGCACGGACGTGACGCTGAAAGCCACTGCCGACCACACGCCTGAGACGGTAACATGGGAAAAGAAGGTGAACGGACAAAACAGCGTCTTGAGCAACAACCTAACCGCCAGC
>JAGCWQ010000230.1 GCA_017961765.1 Paludibacteraceae bacterium
AAAACGTGAAGAAGATTATCTCGGATACGCTCTCAGAGTTCTTCAGGATACTGTGGCAGCATAACGGATTTTTCAAGGGGCTTGTCAAATGAGCAAGGAACTAGACACAACGTATTACAGGTTTCTTTCCGAAGTCAGGGCGTTTCTATCGAAACTGCTCAAGAACCCCGTTGACGCACAGCCAAGCAAGTATCTGAAGGACAGGGATTTCACGAGGAAGAAACTCATAAACGAACTCCTTTCAAGGGACGTCATAGAGCGTCACGAAAAGATACTTGACAGCACGAATTCGGATGAGAAAGAACCGAAATATGTTGTGAAATTCAAAATCCACAGGAAGGACTTTGAAAAAAGGATCCACAGGATTTACATTAAATTCTTCGAGAAGAACGTCAATGAATCTGTATTCGAGAATGAGGATGAAATGAAACAGCAAATCCTTGACGGTCCGGACGGCGACGTTTACAGGAAACGTGGCGGAATTAACGAAGACGGTGAAGGCGGCGGTATGTCAGCAGGCGGAGACGGTAGCGGCGGTGCCACGAGTACGTCTTCTGTCGCTTCTGAAACGACACGAGGAGATGTTGGATACGATGCTCCGTTTGGAATGGTAAGACGTGCAGGCTACCTTGCTGACAGAAAGAAAAAGAAAGACGAACCAAAACCAGAAAACATACTTGGTAAAACTATTATGGCAGAGAAGAAGAAAGGAAGAAGAATCTTTGTTACTGAGGAACAGTTTAACAGGATACTCGAAGAAGAAGGACTCGGCGCAGGTGGTGCCACGACAACCACGTCTGTTGCTTCCGAAACTTCTGACGGGCAGCTTGGACCCGTGCGTCCCGGTTGCATGACATTCAAAAAGTCAAATGGAAAGCCTGATGATTCCGCTTTCGAAAGGAAGCCGGGATTCAGTGTAAGGCGTATAGGGGAGAAAAAATAATGAAACGCTATCCTTACGATAACGGCATAACTTATGCTGCAAAGAAACACATTGAGGAAGTAAACAAGGAAATCAAGGAAGAACGCCAAAAGGAAAACCCTGATTTTCAGAAACTTAACAAAATGCGTGAGGAGCGTTATATGCCAGGTTTGTTTTCAGATATCATGGGTTACTATGACAGATTCAGAAGCCCTTGGTGAGAATAACAAATAAATTTGAAAAAGTATTTATAATAGAGTAATAAAAAAGGCTAAAATGAGCACAATCACTTACAAAGTAGGAGAATTGAGGCGTATTGTCAGGGAGAGCGCACTGCAGTACAAGCCGGTAATCGGCCCCGGTGTGGAATCGGACAATAAGCGTAACAACGACAAGTCCTACAAAGATGCTGAGAAGGCTGCAAAGGATTTCGATGGTGGACTTAAGCCAGAGAAGAAGGGCGAACTGCCCGACAAAATCGACGGCAACAAGACAACATTGGACTACAATCCTCGCACTGAGCCTGACAAATCTTTCAAGGACAAGGTAGACGCGCAAGCGAAGGGCTATACGTCAAAACTCGAAGAGGACAACGGAATCGAGAAGGCTTCCGCAGAATTCGACAATGATGGTAAAATTAAGAAGACCTTTGAAAAAGCAGCGAACAAGGCTAACGACGTAAAGCACGATCTCGCCACGTCCGGTATTCAGGGTCATAATTTAAAAGACGAGAATAAAAAGAAAGAAACAATGTACGAACAGGCAAAACCGAAAGCCAAGAGGCTTGAGTTCAAACATACCAAGTTTTTGAACGAGGGGCAGATGCTTACACGCATCCCAGAGGAGTATAAGGTTGACGGGCAGAAAATTTACATGAAGGACTGCATCGGAAACGAGTATATCGTGGAGTGCACGAAGAGTGAGAAATCCGGCTTTATCGAGACGAATGTCGTTGGCTATTCCAACGAGAAGAAACTCGACGAGCAGATGAACAGGGTTAACCAACTTTTCGAGTACAAGCACGAGAACGAGTTCGCACCTTCTACCGCGAGCCAGCGTATTGAGGAAAACAACAGTTTCCAGGAACTGATGGATCTCTCACGCAGGCTCATAAAATAAACCAATTTAAACCATTCAAGGCATCATGGAAGAAAAAGACTCACAAAAGAAAGAGACTTCAACGACGTCCTTGGGCTCGTTCGAGAAAGTAATGGAAATGATAGGGAAGTACGGCCCGTTGAAAATCATTTACGGGATTGTCGTGTTCCTATTCTTCTCATTCGCTGTTCACATTGCTACTCATCCCGGAGTTATCTTCGAAAAGTACAATGAGTATATCTCAGAAATCCACAACGCTTCGAACGACTACCGTTTGGAGTCGTCTCCTATGATTAGGTCTTATCTGAACCAGCTGGCTATGGAAATGGGGGCTGAACGTGCCTACATCCTCGAATTCCACAACGGTAAATCAAACCCTAGTGGATTGCAGTGGCAGTATGGCGACCTAACGTTCCTCAACGACGGTTCAGACGACATTGCCGACGAGATCCAGAACGTTTCCCTATCAAGGTATAATTTTGCAACACTCATCCACGATAAGGGAAGTTGGGCAGGAGGAGTTGAAGAACTGACAAGCATCGACGAAAGATTTTATAACAGGCTAAGGCTCAACGGTGGAAAGTTCTTCGCATTCCAAATGATTTATGGAAGCAACATGAGAGAAATTGGTGTATTGGGTGTAACATACATTAACGACAGCGATGTCAATAGGAGAGACGCACTTGCGACACTGCACAGATACTCTTCAGCCATTTCACCACTATTAGACGAGGAATATGTCAAAGTTAGGAAGAAATAAAACTGAAAATTTGGGCGAAACAAAAAATTTCGCCCAAACTTTTATTCAATGGCTAAAAGACGAGAAAACAAAAAAGAAACTCGTCAAAACCATTGGATACATAGCTGCCGTGGCGTTGCTGCTCGGCACAGGATTTTTCACCGGCCGGAAAACGATACATACCGAGCCGAACACGGTTACCGTATATCTTCCCGGAGAGCCCGTGGAGATTCAGGTGGACAACCCTGTTCCCGTGTATATCAAAGCCCCCGCCGATACCGCCAACATTATCGCCGACTGCATCAAGAGCGGTAAGTTCGCTGACTTGTTCCCCGTTACCGTGAAGGACAGTATCGTATATGTGTCAAAAGAAGACACGGCGGCTGTCCTCAGGGATTGGGCTACGGAAAGGTTCTATGAGCAGAAAGTATTCGAGATAGACACCATAGGTACGGCAATCGTAAAGGCGAAGGCTCAGTATAACAGGATTACTTGGATAAGCAGTACGTTCAACCCCGTTGTCAAGCACACCACTGTTACGCAGATAGTGGCAAAGAAATATGCTCCGTTCGTAGGGGTGGGAATAACCACAATGCCTGAGGTGTTGGTTAACGGCGGTATGTATTTCGACGACAAATACGGTGCTTCTCTTGTTTATGAATATAATTGGCAGATAGATAAACACGCCATCGGTTTGATGGGGACATTTAAGTTTTAGGTTTCATTTTGTTTTTGGTTTTGCGTGGAGTGCATTTGCATTCCACGTTTTTTTTTGTATATTTAGCAAAAATCACTTTGATTATGTTTATTGCGAAAAAAATAATGGTGTTCGTGCTGATGTTCGCTATACTCGTGGTGTTGAGGGAGGTTTTTGACTTCGTTTTCAACTTCATGAGGGAAAACGGCAAGTACACGCCTTCAAAGAGCAGGTTGATTTACGCAGGGCTTGCCCTGTCATACATTCTGACAATAATTTTCACAGGATTCAGGCTTTGGTAGGATGGATTTAAAGTTTAGGATAGATAAGATACGTCCCTACTTCATCTCGTTCAACGTCGTTGCCGAAGAGTCTGCCGCGTACGCGGTAGTCCGCTTACCGAAAGGGTGGAAAATACCCGATGTGAATGCGTTGAAAGCCAATTTCAAGATAGAGCTGGCGCCAACCAGCACGGGTGGGTACCTTTTTGCATCCGAAATCAGCAATGGTACGGAAGGGATATTCGATGCAATCGACTATGTTGTCGATTTCAACAAGAAAGTAGAGGAAAGGAGCGGGCTTCTTGAAGCAAAGATCAAGGAACTCGCCGCATTGTTCGCATCTGAGACGCTCGAGAAGTTGAAAACGCTGAAATTCACGTTTGAACCGCCGAAGAAGGGTGGTAAGAAGACCGTGCAGAAGAAAAACGAAGCCGCTCAGACGGAAACGCCTACCGAACCGGTTGAAACCGATAAGCCGGAGGTAGTTGAAACGCCTACGGAGTCCGTAGTCGAGGAAGCGAAGCCGAATGAAGAGCCCGTTGTTGAGGATAACTCACTCCTTGGGCTTGCAAAGACACTTACAGAGGGATAATATATGGAATGGTTGACACTTTTAGCCTACACGTTCTTTGTGTACGGCATTAGTATTCTTTTCACTCAGTCAATAGGGCCTTTCAGCATATTTTTCAGGCTAAGGGCGTGGGCTGAGCGTGTTGGGCCGAATTTCGGGCTGCTTTTCAAGTGCATGACGTGCTTCCCGACGAACGTCGGGTGGATATTCTCACTTTTCAATTGGTTCGTCATTCCGACGATACCTGTAAGCCCGTTCAACATGGTTTTTCACGGAACGGACCTTTGGTGGGTGGCTATGATACTCGATGCTTGCTATTGTGCGGGCGTATGCCATCTTCTTTGGAACATTGACGACTACATAGACAAAAACACGCCGATTTACGAAGATGAGTGACATAGGTAACGCAATAGAGAAGGAACTTATCGCTGCGAAGGCAGAACGAGAGAGTGATGAGGAAATGATCAAGTACCAAGCCGAAGAATTCGCAAAAAAAATGAAATCAGGCTTGGGCGACGAGATAAAGGAACTCCTTACGGAAGTGAGCAACGAGCAGGAGCAGGAACAGCCCCAAGAGGTAACCGAGAACAGAAAGAAAATCACGGGCTTGTGGGGTAGATTAGTAAAAACGCTTGGAAAATGAACGGAAAGATACTGAAGCCCGACGACATACTCAAAATACAGAAGTTCTTCCAAGATAACGACTATGACATACCGAATATGCAGGTTGTCATAGAGGTTAACAGCGAGGAAGCACTCAAGAAAATCAATGAGGAATATTATTTCATGCAGAACAAGGAAGGTGAGCCGGAAGAAACCGACGAAGTGAACGTCTGCATAAGTAACGTGCGGTACAAATACGTAGTGGAAAATTTGGAATAACGGAATATGGTGCGTATATTTGAAACCGAGTTGATAAAGGAGGTTTTCTCCTATGATGTGATTCTCGTCGGAATGGGGATCAACAACTCGTTTTCAGAGGGGTTTGCCTATGACGTAGCATTGAATTTTCCAGACGTAAAGAAAAAGGAGAACAGTATCTCAGGATACGGTGACAAGAGGAACTATGGAAAAGTCCTCCAAATACCGGATTCAGGAATAACGTTCTGCATGTGCTATATGCACACGGGCGGTTACAGGAAGAACGACGGAGAGTTCGTAGACTATACGGCGTTGAAGAACTGCCTCAACTACATAGCCGACAGGATGTCGGGGAAACGGATAGCGTCCCCATTATTGGGCTCGTCGAAATTCGACGGCAACGGGGAAAGGGGGAGACTTTTGAAATTATATGAGGAAGCGTTTTCCGACTGCGACATTGATCTTTACCTGTACGAGCAGGATACGTTCGATGACAGGATGTACAAGAAGATACTTGAACTAAGGAAGAAGAATTCGCTTGGGGAGATAGGGAAGGAAGAGTTCAACAGTCAGTACAGCAGGCTAATGTGGATGCGTAAGAACGGGATTTTCAAGGAGATGCCCGAAGATTATAGACCAGGTAAGAAGCGTTTTTCTTGGGATAATGTCATCACCGTTAAGAAGACGGATTTGGACGAATAGAAAAAAAAATCAAAAATTTTTGAAACTATATGGCCGTTTTGACAGTAAAGTTAACTGACGATATGCTGAAACTCGTTTCGCGTATCAATTTCATGAACTTCCCGGCACACGACACGTGGCAGAACAGGGAAGTCCTGACGTGGGGAATCGACATTAACAGCCTGTATGGGGGTTCATACCTGTACGAGGATGTGTCGTATATCCTTGGCGTTTACGACAAGCACATCGAGGGGACTGAGTTCGACCCTATGGGCGTACGATTCCCCGAAGAGATGGAGAACTACATGTGGGAACTGCACAGTTACATTCTCGAACACCTGCAGGACATTGAGGAACTTGTTCATCAGTTCTGCAACCGTGGCGGCCTGAAAGCCGGGGAGTACAAGTGCAAGTCAAACGAAAGAATTTGGGAAGAAGTGAAGTAAACTATGGCGAAGTACTGTAGATTTTGCGGAGAACCCCTCAACGAAGAGGGTAAGTGTCCGAACGGGCATGAGTTCAAGAAAATGTGCGTCAACTGTATCTACTGCAATGAAGATTCGGAAGACACGCTCGTATGCATGAACGAGGAGAACAAGCGTGCTGCGTTGAACAAAATGCTCGAACTGCTGAAGAGCGAAGGCGGCGGTTACGCTGTCAAGACTCTTGAAATCGAGCCCGTCCCGCTCAAGAAGCCCACGCTCAAATGCGGAAGGTGGGAGTTGGACGAGACTATCGTGAAGGAAGTGATTGGAATGTTCAAGTAGCATTCCCATCACTATCTTTCAGTAATCATTTTTCGGTAATAAAATTTTGACACCAAAAATTTATGCGTCTAAGTGATCTAAGTTGTAAGTTTTTCAAAAGCAATGACATTCTGAATTCGTTCCTCGCAGATGTCAGGAAGCACCCAGTTCCAACGGTGCAGCAAGAGGAGGAACTGTTCGAGCGATACCACAACGGCGATGACTCTGCCCGAGACGAACTTATCGTCGGTAACCTGAGGTTCGTCTATTCACTTGCGAAGATTTACGCAAGGAACGAGTCGGAAGTAATCGACTACGTGAACGAGGGGGTTATCGGGTTGATGACTGCGTTGAACGAGTACGATCCTTCGAAGGGGTATAAGTTCATTACCTATGGCGTATGGTATATCCGTCGTCAGATGAACTACTACCTGCTCACCAAGAGGGATATGATTTCTCACAGCGCACAAGTCGGAAACATCACGAAAAAATCCGACCGTATCAGGCAGAAGTACTATGCCGAAAACGGGCGTATCCCTTCGGACGAGGAGGTGAAGGAAATTCTGAAACAGTCCTTCAATATCACCGTCACGAAGAACGACGATCTGTCCGAAATCGGGCTCACTTCCATTGACGAGGACGTCAAGGACGACTACACCGTGGAGGAGACGAGCGATTTCAACGAGCAGACTGCCTCGTTCAACGCCTACGAAGAGGAAGCGGAAAACGACTACCGCCGGGAGGTTATCAATTCCTATCTCTCGCTGCTGTCTGAAAAGACGGCTGATATCCTGAAGATGAAGTATGGTATCGGCTACGACCGCTCATACGCCGATGACGAAATCGGAGACAAGTATGGAATCGATCCGGAACGGATTGACGGAATCTGCGAATATGCGATTTCCGTTATGAGGAAGAAGGTTCCCGTACGCAGAGCAATCTAACAACAAGACGCCGCTTTTTGCGGCGTTTTTGTATATTTGGGCCGTTATGAGTAAAAGAGATACATTAGTTGAACTTGGGTTCGAGGACGCGATTGTTTTCGACAACCCTTCCTATGACGACGCAATCATTGGAACAAGCCACGACGACAGGGTGATTTACTCTTTCGAAAAGATGGTGGAATGCCTGATGAAAGATGATGGTATGTCTTATGAAGAAGCCGTCGAATTCATTGAGTACAACACTCTCAGGGCAATACCGTATTTCGGCCCGAATGCACCTATCGTTCTGATGAACGAAGACCAAATTGCTTTTGGAGAAGAAGTAGATGGACGAGAGAACGAGAATACTGGGGAAGCTGACTGACGATTACGTTCAAATGCTGTTTACAAACCGCCTTTACAGTCCAATTGTAGTGACGACGGCAGGTAAGTTGGAAAATTCTTCGTCAAAGGATGATGACGAACTTTTTGAACGCCTGCAAAAAAGGTTGGAAAACGAGCATTACGGAACGGACTATACCGCATTGAAAGGCGTGATTTTCGACCACTTGGAAATAATCAGAGAGTCACGTAGGAACAATTATTTCTCGTATGGCGGAGTGTTTGGCGATCAAAGAATCCGGCGCAACGTGATTTGGCTTAACAGCGACAGGTCGCTCGAAGTCAGGAAACGAGAGTTGGATAGGTACATTGACCGGTGTGCTGATTTTGCCAACCGTGAGCCGAAAAAGGAAGAAATACACCTCCCAGGCATTACGGTTATGAAAGATGAATGGGAGCCAAATCTCGCTCGTTTTGATTATTCGGACAGGTGCAAGGGACGATCAACAAGGCAGGCTGACGAATATATTCAGAAGTTCATTGATTTGAAACCCGGTGAGTATATCGAGGTTTTGGACCACTATGAGTGCGGTAACGTAGGGCAGGCGAACAACTTCTTGTGCAGAACAATCTGCGGAAGATTGGAAAAAGAATACGGGCTTAAATTCTACGTTCATCGTGGAAATGCCCCAAGAATAGTTAAAATCGAAAAATAATGGGAAATTTCATTGGAGGAATAGCGGGAGACATCATAGGAAGTGTCTATGAGTGGCATAACGCAAAAGGAATGGACGACATCGAGTTGTTCCGTAACGGAGTCCGTTTCACTGACGATACCGTCCTTACCTGTGCCGTCGCTGATTGGCTGATGAATGACGAGAACCACACGTCAGAAGGTTTGGCGAACAGGCTCAGGTCGTTTGCGAGCACATACCCTTATGCCGGTTACGGCGGTAAGTTCATGAAATGGTTCAAGGGCGACTCTATGGAACCGATAGGCTCGTTTGGAAACGGATCCGGAATGCGTGTGAGCTCGGTTGGCTACTATGCGAAGAGTTTGGAAGAGGCAATGTCTCTTGCCAAGGCTTCTGCCGAGGTGACGCATAACCACCCAGAGGGTATTAAGGGTGCACAGGCAATTGCCGTGGCTGTGTTCATGGCGGTTGACGGATACGGTAAGGAAGCAATAAAGGAAGAAATAGAGAAAAGGTTCGGGTACGACTTGAACAAGCATGTTGCAGACTACGTTGAACTCGATTCGGAAGAAAACGTGGTCAGCCGTGCCCATAAGTTTGACGCTACCTGTCAGGTTACCGTGCCTGAGGCGATAGTCGCTTTTCTTGAAAGCACGGACTATGAGAGCGCAATCGAGCTGGCAATTATCATCGGCGGAGACTCAGATACAATCGCTGATATGGCGGGTGCGATAGCGGGTGCATACTACGGTGTGCCGCAGTGGATAGGAAATATGGCGATGTCGTTGCTTCCTGAGGATCTTTTTATGACTGTCAGAGATTTTGAGACGTTTGCCACAAACAGAAGGTACGAGAAATAGTATGGGTATTGAAACAAAACTCAACTACGACGACGTTACTATCGTACCGAGCGTTGTTACTGACATTTGCAGCCGTTCTACTTGTTGGCCGTATGACGAGAATGGGTATCTGCCTATTTTCGCAAGTTGCATGAGTTCCGTCGTGTCAATCGAGAACACAAAGGATTTTAACCGTGCAAAAATCAGGACAGTCATACCGAGAAGTTATCCCGTAAAGGAGAGGCTGAAATATCTCGAGCACCTTAGCGGCCCCAACTTCGTCGCTTTTTCGCTGAACGAAGTCAAGGAACTGTTCTGCGAGCACATGTTTATACCTCCGTCTATGGTAGACGAAGAACGCCCGCTGAAAATCTGCATTGATCTTGCGAACGGCCACATGAGGTGCCTGCTGTCCACCGTAAAATGTATCAAGGATCTGTATGGGAACAAGATACGGATTATGACGGGCAACATAGCGAACCCGAAAACGTATGAGGAGTACGAAAAAGTCGGCGTAGATTATGTTCGTGTTTCCATAGGTACGGGCAACGTTTGCAGCACGTCTTCAAACACGGCGGTACACTATCCGGCGTTCAGCCTTCTCAAAGAAATCTATGAGATAAAGGAACGGATAAACGGGAAGTGCAAGGTGATTGCCGACGGTGGCATACGCGGTTACAGAGACATTCAAAAAGCCCTTATTTACGCCGATTACGTTATGATTGGCAGTCTGTTCAATAAGGCGATAGAAAGTGCGGGAAAAACGACTTATGGCACCTTCTATTGGAACGTACGTGGTAAGAAGATAGCCCGTCCGCTGAAGACGCTCCTGTATTTCGGGCGAGAAGTTCCTAAGGATAAATATGAGGAGGTTTATAAACTCGTTAAAGCCGGAAAACTCACCGTATGGAAGGAGAATTTCGGAATGAGCACCAAGATAGCACAGAGCATTATCAACGAAGCGAACAGCATCGAGACGAAGAAACTGAAAACTTCCGAAGGATTGCTGAAATATCAGAAGGTGGAGTTCGACCTTATGGGTTGGACTGAAAACGAGATAGACTATCTTTGCTCGGCAATGAGTTACACGAACTCGAAGAACCTTGCTGAGTACAAGAATTCAGAGTGGGCAAGAATAACCAATATTAGATACAATAACTAAAATGATGACATTTAGCGAAGCGCTTGACGCCATGAAACTTGGCGAAAAGGTTACAAGAAACAGGTGGAGCAGGGGTTCTTTCGTATGGCTGAAACCCCCGACAATGGTCAAGGAAGAGTGGTGCAAAGACGAAATCCTGAAGGATATCGCTCATAGGAACGGAGGTTCTGTGTATGCGCACGGGACATTCTGCAGACTGTATGGTGCCATTAGCGAACTGATGGAGAGCGACAGTATTCTTACGGGTTGGGTTCCAAGCGTGGACGACATACTCGCCGAAGACTGGGACTTTTTCAGCATCAAGCCGGTTGTCGACTTTGTTCCAACCGAGGAAGAAGAGATTGATTGGGATAACCTTCCGCCGGAGGACAGGGTTTCCGAAGAAGACCTTGACTACCTTGACGCAAGGGACAAGGGATTTCTCGACGGTTTGAACGACGTGATTAACAAGAAAATCGAGGGTGCTATCAGAACCGGCGACGTAAACGCGTTGAAAAGCATGAGAGAGTCGTTGGGTATTTCGGACCAGGAAGTAGGAGGGTTCAGGCATGCTTGAGGTAACTAACGTAAACGTATACGACCTTAAAGAGTCCGTTATCGCTTGCCGAAACGCAATGCGTACGGAGCCGCCTCAGTACACCGAAGAAGAGTTCGAGAAAAGCCTCGAGCGGGCGAAGAAGTTGGTTCATGCCACCGAAAGCAGCCCTATGGTTAAGTGTCACGACAACTTCCTTACGGGCATTCGGGTTTCCTTCGATTTGAAATACACACAGTATATCACGAAGCAGTTCCAACGCTACCATTGGTTCGACTACGTTTCTAGCAGTTCGATGATGCATCGCCTCGTAAAAATGGACGCCGACGGGATATGTAACAAATATGTTTCAAAGACTTCTGTCGAGCAGTTGCAGAAGGATATTGACGAGTACAATGAGATTGCGTCTATGGAGTATTACCCCGGTGAAGGGAACCCGTTGGCATTCGAACTTAGGGACGGAACAGTCCTTATCGCAGAGACGAAGGGCGACGCATTGTACTACGCCTATATGAAGTGTATCAGCGACTGCCCTATGGGTGCGGAACTGTTCGTGCGTGTGTCCACCAACTACAAGCAACTCCAAACAATCTACCATCAGCGTAAAGATCACAAGTTGAAGGAAGACTGGGGTGAATTTCGTAAATTTGTCGAAAACCTTCCCTACGCCAAAGAGTTTATCACCGGGTAGGGAGAATAAAATTTCAAATGGAAGAGAAAACAATCAACTTCAAGGAAGTGCCCGTCTGTTATTCACAGCAGACAATCGTAAAAATCCTCAAAGAGGTGAAGTACCACTTCGAGCCGATTATTGATTACGAAAACACGCAGTTCGTCTGCGTTACTGAAATCAAGGAGGACGATATTATCAAGAGCGTTCTTAAATTCTTCGGCTTCAAGGTGAAAGACAAGTATCGCAAATGTACCCTTGCACTCACCATTTGTGGGAATACTCCGGGACAGCCGATAGTCGAACCTATGGTGTTCACGAGGGATGATGTGGAGCGTGTGTTACGCGATGTTCCGGAAAATTATACGGGAGAAAAAACACTGTAACGATGAAAGTAGAAGTAAAAGAAGTTTGCAACGCAATCGACAGGTTCCTGGGTCTTGACCCGGAAGGCGAGTTGAGGGTGGCGGTTTCATACGATGACGCCGACATTACTTACGATAACACGATACGTAAGATACTTGGGTGGTCCCTCGTGTCTTACGATACCGTCACCGGAAAAATCACTCCGGTACAGGATTTCACAAATTTGAAAGATTTGTTCCTGTATGCAATAAAAAATCTCGATTTTGTCGAATAATTTTTGTATATTTGCGTTTGCAACAGAAAATATATTACAAAACATATGGGAAAAGTTATTGGAATTGACTTGGGCAGCACCCTCTCAGAGGTGGCTGTCGTAGAGGGCGGAAAACCTACGATTATCGTGAATGAAGATGGCGGAAGAACTACGCCGTCCGTAGTTTCGCTTAAGGGTGGAGAGAGAAAAGTCGGTGCTTCTGCGAAGCGTCAGGCTCTCACCAACCCGAAAGAGACAATCGTCCTTATCAAGCGTTTCATGGGCGGAACCTATGACGAGGTTAAGGACAACATTTCTCACGTACAGTACGACGTGAAGGAAGTTAATGGATACCCGAAAGTGGTTGTCGAAGGCAAGGAGTACAGCCCGGAAGAGATTTCTTCCATGATTCTCGCCAAGTTGAAGGCAAACGCTGAGGCATATCTCGGTACGAAGGTGACGGACGCCGTTATCACGGTACCTGCATTCTTCGGAAATGAGGCACGTGAAGCGACGAAGAAAGCCGGCGAGATTGCCGGACTGAATGTCTTGCGTATCATTGCAGAGCCTACCGCCGCAATCCTTGCGTCAGGCATTGACCTGAGCAAGGACGGAAAGTACATGGTGGTTGACTACGGCGGAAGTACGCTCGACTTCTCCGTTGCTGACATATCCGAAAAGGTGGTTGAAATTCTTTCTTCCTACGGTGACGTTTACTGTGGCGGTAGCGATCTCGACAAACTGTTGGTTGCTTGGATTGTTTCTGAATTCAAGTCATCCAACGGTGTTGATCTGACGAAGGACACTCTTGCAATGCCTCGTATCTATGAGGCCGCTGAGCAGGCTAAACTCGACTTGTCCAACACCGTATCAACGGAAATCAACCTCCCGTACATTACGGCGGATAACGGACAACCGCTCCATCTGAAAATGACCCTCACCAGGGCCAAGTTCGAACAGATTATCGATGGCGAAATCAAGAAGGTAATGAACTGCGGTAAGGAAGCCCTGAACAAGGCTAAACTCAACTCGAAGGATCTTAACGGTATTCTTCTCGTCGGCGGTTCTACACGTATTCCTTACGTTCAGGAGCAACTCGAGAAGACGTTTGGCGTTCCTCTCATTAAGACGGCGAACCCGGACGAGTGCGTTGCTTGCGGTGCGGCTGTTCAGGCTGATATCCTTGGTGGCGGTAGTAACGATATCTTGCTTTTGGACGTGACTCCCCTCAATCTTGGTATCGAGACGCTTGGTGGCGTGATGACGAACCTCATTGAGGCGAACACTTCAATCCCGGCAAAGAAGTCGCAGATTTTCTCAACTGCGGTTGACAATCAGCCCGGTGTGGAAGTGAAGGTTCTTCAGGGTAACCGTCCTATGGCAAAGGACAACAAGACGATTGGCGTTTTCCATCTTGACGGTATCGCTCCTGCTCCTGCACACGTTCCTCAGATTGAGGTTACGTTCGATATGGACGCGAACGGAATCCTTACGGTTTCCGCAGTCGATAAGGCGACGGGCAAGGAGCAACACATTACCATCGAGTCTAAGGGCGGACTGTCCGATGACGAAATCGAGCGTATGAAGAAGGAAGCCGAAGAGTTTGCCGAGGCGGACAAGAAGGCTAAGGAGGAGGCTGACAAGATTAACTCGGCGGAGTCAATCGCATTCCAAACCGAGAAATCACTCGAACAGTTCGGTGACAAGGTTACCGAGGATGAGAAGAAGGAAATAACTGAACTTGCCGAAGCATTGAGAGAGGCGGCGAAAGAGAAGGACATCGAGAAGATGGACGAGAAGGCAAAGGAACTTGAGCAAAAGTGGACACCTATCGTCACAAGAATCTACTCGGAGACAAACGGGGGAAATCCAACGGATCCGTTCAGCCAGTTCACAGGCGGGGCGAAACCAGAGTAAACCCCTGAATTCTTTCATTCGTGTATCTATTTTTCTACGGCTGTTTTCAAAAATAGCCGTAGTTTTTTTGTAAATTTGCGATATGGAAAAAGTGACATTCAAATACGAAATCGGGCAGATGGTCACGTTGACTCACTGTCCGTCGTTTGACAACATGCAGCTTGGAAAATATGTCTACGAGCATGATTTCAAGCCAAAAGACTATAAGGTGGCATCTTACTTTTACAGGGTAGATGAAGAAGGAAACACGTCTATTCGATATCAGTTGGATGCTTATCTTGACGAGTACATTCAGTATCACAACAGGATACCTGAAGAACACCTTGAAGGCGAGTTGCATGAGCATACCGAGGAAATAGATTTTCACGATGTTCACGGAAACCCCATATCCATTGGGGATTACGCGTATTCAGGAATTTACTATGGTTCGCCTGACAATTATTATGTAAGCCCGAATTTCACATTCGCAAGACAAATGCAGATAATCGGGTTCGAGTACTCGAACAAAGGGACTTTTTATGTGGACGGGGTAGTAAATAAAAACGTATCAAATACTGCGTTATGTCGTCAGATAGATCCGGAATACATAGGTAGGCACAAGTACACCGAAACACTCGGTCTTATGGTAAAAGCCACAGACGAAAAATTCGTCGAGGATTACGTGAATGGCTGCAAGATGCATAGGTTCAATCCAACGGTTGACAGATATGGCGACCATCACGAGGAATGGCTGAAAAAGTTGGGGGTATATGATGAGGTGTGCAAACTTTACAAGAAACGCCCCGCAACGAAGAAAAAGACTACGAAAACAGTAAAAACAGAGGCGGTGGTAAAAGATTGCTCAGGATACAAGGTTGCAGAAGAGGTACGTGCAATGCTCGCCGGTATGTCCGAAGAGGAGAAGGCGGAAATACTGAAGCAACTCACGAAAAAAAATTGATTTTGAGAATAAATAATTTGTTACTATATTTGCAATGAAAAACAAAATTTGGTTTGTGAGTGATGTTCATTTCAGTCATCCGGCTCAGTTGTATTTTCACCCAAAAAGAAGGGAACTGGCCGGCATCGACAAAGAGGAACTAACGACGTTGCCAAAAAAGGAACTTTCCGTTATACAGGATGATTGGCTGATCAAACTGTGGAACGAAACGGTGAAAAGGGAAGATTGGGTATATTATATCGGAGATTTCTGCCTTGGTAACAGGGAAAGGGCCGAATACATACTGAACAAACTCCACGGAAAGAAGTTTTTCATTCGTGGAAACCACGATAAGGCATTGAACGGCAACGAGAGGTTCCTCGAAGGATTGTGGGACATCAAGGAAGCCAAATTCAACCACGATCAGTACCCTTTCATTAAAGAAGGAGAAACGTTCTGCGTTGAGTTGTGCCACTATCCGTTGGTTGCATGGAACAGGCGTACTCACGGTTCGTGTCACGTCCACGGGCACACCCACGGCTCCACGGATAAGTTCAATGATGACTCGCTCGAACTACGTGTTGACGTCGGGCTCGACTCGAAACTCGCCAACTACGGGTTTGTGGATTTGGAAACATTGTACAACCATTTCCGATCAATAATCGAGAAACAGGGGTGCGAAACGTTCCAAGAATACGCCGAATGGCTTATGGACAAACAAGGTTTTAGAATGTAAAGCATAGTATTATGAACATTTTCGACAAAAGATTTCAGGCTTATCTACGTGTAGCCGGAAAACTGAACTCCTACGTTTATCTTCGAGAGGACGAGAAAGGGAGGTATATCGAGTACGCTTTCAAGGAGGGCGCCCCGCATGACAACAGGTGTCTTGCCTGGTATGCGAAATCGCATCCGACTTATTCCGAGCGTCACGGCGGTTGGCCCACTCCGGAAATGAACTACGGGCTTCAGAAGGTAGACAAGATTTACAAACTGACCGCGTTTGACTGCGGACGTTCTTTTCTCGTACCTGAGGAGCGTTGTACGCCCGGTTCTCCTTGGAAAGATTGCCATTCTGCTAAGGATTGGCGATATGACGAGCCCTGCAAGTGTGCCTGCTGGTATCTTGAAACAATCAACGAGGATGAAATGGATTTCACCCTCAGAGCCGAACAAATCGACGAATATCTCAAGGTGTTAGCCGAACTCGGCGGAAAAGACGAAAAATTTTAAATCAATACAGTTATGATCCTATTCATTTTACTCGTCGTTCTTACGATTCTCTTTTGGGTTGCCACCGTTGTCAGTGACAAGCATGGCAATGACGGTTCTGCGTATGGCCACGCCGTTTTCGCTTGCTTTGCAAGTGTAGGGCTTCTTTTCTCGGTTATCTACGTCTGCACGTTACCGGGCGAAGCCGAAAGTTTCGCTAAGGGACATGAAGTTCGCGCTAATCTCGTGGAAAGCATAAACGACTCCATGAGCACGGAAACGGTGAACGAGATTCTTAACGATGCAATCAAGGCTAACAACAGGATTGAGTTGCACCGCAGGCACGTGGACGGCAAGTTCCTCAGCTGGTACTACAGCCACAAGATTGCCGACTTGGAACTCATTCCGATTCCGAAAATCGGCGTAATCACGACAACTACGGAATAGCCATGAAGCCGAAAGAACTGCAAGAGTTTCGAATGCTTTACAGAGTGTTCAAGGAAAACTGCAACAGGGTAGCCAAAATTCTGGGAGACCGTGAGTTCGAAAAAGATACTCATGATATCACTTACGCCGATGAATTCCATCTTGAAGGTGACGATGTTTGTTGGTCCGGTGACGAGTATTGGAATTACGGAGGCCACGAGTATCACAGCGGTTATTTCCCTGCAGAGTACCTTGTTATGGACGATGACGAACTCCGAGAAATCGTCGAAAAGGAGAACAGGGAGTATAGGGAGGCAGTCGAAAAGCGCAAGGAGGAGCGAAAGAAGCAGGAGAAATCCGAACGCCTCGAACTATACGAAAAGCTCAAAAAAGAGTTTGAAAAATAAATAAAAAACAAATAGCCATGCATTTCGATACACTAAAAGAAAAATGTGAGTACTTCCGTGGTCTTACGGATTATAGGCTCACTCCTAACAGTTACGTGATAGCAATGCTCGATGGGCACTGCTTCTCTAAACTGATCAAGAACAAGTACAAGAAGCCGTTTGACAAGGACTTCATGGATATGATGGACGAAACGGCAAAGCATATCCTGCGTAGCATTCAGGGTGCGAAGTTCGCCTATGTGCAGAGTGACGAAATTTCAGTTCTTATCACCGATTTCGACACCCCCGAAACAGATTCCCCGTTCGGCTATCGCCTGTGCAAACTGCAGTCTATCCTGGCCGGTACGGCTTCGGCTAAGTTCAACCTGCTTGAACTCGCGAACGAAATGAAGGATAGTGTATCATGTCGGGCTCTCGTCGATAAGCACAGGGTTGTCGAGTTTGACTGCAAGGCGTGGGGTGTTCCTGACTACAACGAAGCATTCTGCCATTTCCTTTGGAGGCAGAATGACTGCGTTCGTAATTCCAAACAGCAGGCGGCTCAGACGTATCTTCCGCACAAGGAACTTATGGGGCTCGATACCGACGCACAGATTGGAAAGCTTCTTTCCGAGAAGGGCATCGATTGGAACGCCTACACTGACGGTGAGAAGTACGGGCGTCTCATATACAAGGAGAACAAGGAACTTACCACCATCGATTATACAGGCAAAGAAGTTACGTATAATCGTAACTTGTGGCTCTCTCACGGGGCGTCGCCGTTTGCCGAGGAAGGTAACGTAATTAAAGAACTTATTCCGAAAAGAAATGGCTGATGTAATCTATAACGGCGAGAAACTTGCCGATAACGATGTTAGAAACCCGTTTTCCGAGAAGAACATAAAACTCGGAAGCCGTTACGGTGAGCACCACACGCTTCAACATCTTCCGGAGGAAGGTGAGAACGTATATCGGTATGTTCCTGCTCAGAGTTGGATGCCGATGTACTGCAGTTACGAGAAATGGGATGATGAAGCAGAAATCAACGAACTAGTTTCTGTTGATACTGACGGAGGCCCATATATCGGACTCGGGCAAATTGTGGGCGGAAAAAAGGTTAAACGTATCTACTACAAAAAAGACGTAGGGTACCTGTTAGAACTTGAATAGGATGCAGATAGAATTTAATCCGGCAACACTTTTCCGTAAGGAATCTTGGATTTCCCGCGTATATTACGAAGTAAGGTACTTTTTCAAGCACCGGCTTGGTAAGAACCACATGGGCGTCACGAAAGAGGCGTTCTGTGGGAATCCGTGGGATGAGGGGTATCTCATTGACCTCGAATATGCTAAGATTAAGGAGATGCGGGATTGGATTGAGAAAAAAGGGCAGCACGACAACGTTGATATCGTGGTAAGGGAAATGGATATATGCCTTTCACTTCTCGATATCGTTCGAGGGAAGAAAGAAACCTTCCATTTCGATGGTAAGCTCCTTTCGGAGCCCGTTGAAGGGGAAGAAGGGACGTACAGAATCGTGCCATCTCCCGATTTCAAATATGTCTGCGACGTTAAGGTAAATACACTCAACATCGACAGGTTTGTCAAGGATGAGAAGGTGAAGGAATACTATCTCAATCATCTTAGTGACTTGTATGAGTTGAAGGCCAGGTACCTGTACCACAAGATACGTGCGTATAAGGAAGAAGGGTGGTGGTGCTGATTGAAACACAAGCAAAACATGATAGCAAGAATTGAAAAAGAACTGTGCAATCCCGTATCAGTGAACGGGTATGCCGAGGTACCTGGTCCTCTCTACCACATCTATAAGGTGCACGATGACGGGACCAAGGAATTCGTTAAGACTGTCGAAAAAGACATAAAAGAGGCTGCAAGGGAAGCACAGAGAATCATTGATATCGACGTGCTTGAGGTGGCGTACAAGGAGAACCCGAACGCTTTCAGTTCGGTTGCCCCACCGCCAAACATTAGGCTCGAGCCCATATCCGACGATCAGCCCGTAATCTTTACTAACGGGAATACGGAAAAAAAGGTGACGTGGAAGGAAATCAAAGAGATGTCCAAAAATAATTTTGGATTTGTCGAAAATAGTTCCTAACTTTGCAAAAATAAGCTACAATGATACTCGATAGGTTTTTTAAGGATCACACATTCCTAATTGATTGGGATTATGTTGAGACAATCCCTGAGTTCGCAAAGTTGAAAGAGTGCGAACAGAATCCTGTATGGCACAGTGAGGGCAACGCTTGGGAGCACACGAAAAAGTGTGTCGAGTCCGTTTACAACAAGACGGATTTCATGTACGCCGGCAGTGAAATCGAGTGCAAAATCAAGGTATTGTTCGTCCTTTTCCACGATATCGGCAAGGGGGTTACTACCGAGTTCAAAAACGGTGCATGGCACTCTTACGGCCACGAATTCGCCGGTGAAAAGATTGCCAGACGGCTCCTGTGGAACGAGCCAATTGAGGTTCGTGAGAGGATATGTGCCTGTGTCCGTTATCATATGATTCCGCTTCATATCGCAGACTCTAAGTCCTGTATTATGGACATGATAAAACTGTCGAGGAGCCCGTTTTTCAAGTGGAGGGACGTACTGTTCGTCAAAACCTGCGATATGGACGGATGTATCACTGAGAAGCCGGAAGAGAATGCGAAGGACTACAAAAAGTTGAAGATGCTTTCCTCGCTCGCCTCCTGCATGAACATCCTCGATCACGGATTTGCCACCGAAGGTTTTTGCACATGTGAAACCGAAATCGTTGATAGGATTTACGGTGATAAGTCCGATTGGGCTCATGAGCAGAAGAGGCAGAAAGTCTATATGCTCATAGGTTTGCCCGGCGCCGGCAAAAACACGTTCGTCGATTCCATTGAAGGCGATTATGTGGCCGTTTCTCGTGACGACATTCGTTATGAACTCGGATTTTGCGGAAAAGACGAAAAAGTGGTGCTTTCCTCCGACAAGGAAAACGAAGTCTCGGCCGAGTTCGACAGAAGGGTAGTAGAAGCCCTGAAAAGCGGCAAAGACATCGTAATCAACAACATCAACCTCAAAAAGCAGTATCGTGAAGCCACGAAGAAACTTTTGGCAGGCCATAATGTACAGTTGGTTTACGTGGTTATCGAGGCCCCGACAATTGAGGACAATATCAAACGCCGTCCAACCTTCAAGCCTGAAATCCTCAGGCAAATGTGCGAGACGCTTGACTGGCCTCGGCCTGACGAGTGCAGGGAAATTTATATCGAGAAGCAAGTGCAGAGCCGAGACTAAAAATTTGGATTTTCCGTTTTTTCTCCTTATATTTGCACGTAGAACGAGGATTGTTCCGGGTAAAAAAGACAACAAATAGTTATGAAAACACAAACTTACACCAAAATCAATACGCTGTATCGGCGTTACATGCTCGACCCCAAGAAGGTCACGCTTCCTAACCCCAAGTGGAAAGCATTCCAGAACAAGATTATCATCGGTGCCTATTCCGACGATTTCATGGGGTATATCAAGGACCTGAAGTTTGACTGCTTCTCCAAGATCGACGGTACAAACTCCAAGATTGTCTATTTCCCTTCCACGGGTGAGGCATTCCCCGGCGGCAAGACGGACAACGCAGATATCGTTGGCACCGGCCAGAAAGCGTTCCTCGATGCCGTTATCGAGCGTATCAAGCCTAGGCTTGCCGAACTGTTCCCTCCTGAGAGCGCTAAGTTTGTGCCTGTCATGAACGACAAGCGTCAGGTTGTGTACCATAACATGGACGGCGTGGTTGTCGCGCCTGACCATCCTTGGGTATACACTGTCGAACTCGAGGAATCTCCCGTTTACATTTACGGCGAGTTCTTCGGCAAGAAGATTCAGAAGGGCGGTAACTACGACAAGGACAACAACCGCTTCTCTATCTTCGATATCTGTGCTCAGGGTTGGTGGCTCCCCATCGATATGCTCAATGCCTACGCCTCCCTTCTCGGGCTCGACGTCGCCCCTTATCTCGGTCAGATGACTATCGACGAGGCTGAGGAGATGGTTATGTACGGCTTCAAGACGAGAGTTCCGAACGTATCCAACCCCGACTACCTCGAAGAGGGTATCGTCGCCCGTCCCATCATTCCTATCAAGGATCCGCGTGGGAACCGTATTATCGTGAAGATCAAAACCTGCGATTACAATGACCTCCGTACTGCTATCGAGCAAGTTGGCAACGAGGAGTTCCGGAAGTTCAACGAATGGTATCGCGAAAACGTAGAACCCGTATCATGGGCAGGTTAAAGAACATACCTCTTGTTGAGAAAATGGTTGCGGAGGGGTACATCGATGTGCAGAAGCACCCCTCTGCCGACATTTTCATATACAACTATTCGAGGTCCTGTACCCTTGAAGGCGTGTGGAACGAGGCCACGCTTCAGTGCCGTGGTATTATCGTGGACAAGGACTACAATATCCTTGCACGTCCGTTCGAGAAGTTCTTCAACTATGAGGAAATCGAGGACAAGTCAATCATACCCGGCGGTGCAGCCGTAGCGTTCGAAAAGATAGACGGCTCACTCGGAATCGTGTATTGGATTGGCGAGGTTCCGTACATAGCGACAAGGGGTTCTTTTGTATCGGAACAGGCAGTACACGCCACCAAGGTACTGCAGGAGAAGTACGGGAGGGAAATTGATCTTATCAAGCACCTTCGCTTCAACTACACGTTCCTTTTCGAGATTGTCTATCCGGAGAACAGGATTGTCGTTGACTACGGCGACACGGACGACATTTTCCTTCTTGCGATACTTGACAACAATCACGAAGGTTGGGAGATTCCGATATCCAACTATTCGAACTACTTCCACACCGCAAAGTGTTACGGGCGGTTTGAGAACTACCTGAACTTGCGTGAGGAAATCGCCGGTGACAACAGAGAAGGTTTCGTGCTTCGTTTCGACAACGGGTTCCGTATGAAGATGAAGTATGAGGATTATTTCCGTCTGCACCGTCTACGTACCTACCTCACGAAGAAGCACATTTTCGAGTTCATTGAGACGAACCGTCGAGACGAACTGCAGGAAATGGTGGACCAGTTCGACGAGGAAATCAGGATGTCCGTCGATACTATCGTGAAGGAGTTCGACGACAGGTATGCTGAGATAGAGGCAGAGGCTAAGTCGGAGTACAAGGACTTCGACACCGACAAGGAAGCCGCCGAATATTTCAAGACATGCAAGTGGCGTCCTATCCTGTTCAACCTCAGAAAGGGGAAGCCGTACGACTTCATTATCTGGAAGAAGATAAAGGAGGAGATTAAAGGTGAATAGCCGCCAAAAGGCGGCTATCGCTATGATCTGGTGGTTCGTGCCGTAACTTTCCTTCGGCTCCACCCCGTTTTGTTCATAAGCATTTCCACGGTGGCACGTCCTCGTTCTGATTTCGTGACGGTTCCGCCCGTCATGAGGACGTTCTTGATTCTTTTCGTGTTCGCCTCAATGAGGTTGTACATTCTGATTGCGTCCGAACTGTTTTTGCAGATTACGAATGAGAAATCTTCCTCGTATTTGAATATCACCTTATTCTCGTACACGTAAATCATTACAAGTTCATCCTTGTCTTCGGAATGTGCCTTTATGAGGTTTTCGAAAATCCATGTGAATGTTTTCCGCCCGGCGTGCGGGCTGTATCCGTAAACCCAGAACGTTTCTTCGACGAGGCACGGGAACTTGTCGTACACAGCCCAATTCTCGTTTGTCGTGAAGTGCTCCACGAATTTTCCATATTCGTTCCTGAGTTGCGTCACGTTTCCCGCCTCCAAGTCCCTGACTCTTTTCAGCACCACGTATTCGGACTTGAAATCGAATATTTTCCTGCTTTTGTTTCCGTTGTTTGAGAAGTTTCTTGGGAACACGACTTTTGCGTTCTTTTCCTCGAGGATTTTTTTGACGTACTGCACCTCGTCCAAGTCGTGATACGTTCCGACGTATTCAACCTGTTTCCTGAAGTCGAATCGGATTATCTTGTAGTCCCAACCTTCCTGCCACCTGCGTCCGCGAAGTTTTTTCTTTTTCCTGCGGCCACGCTTCCGGTGCCTGCCTATCTTTTTTTGATAGTAGTAATAATAGGTTGAACCGTCGGCTTTCGTCTTTTTCACATCATAAAAATATCAAAAATTTTGTATTTTTGAATATTCTTGTTATATTTGCAACAAGAAAACAACTAACACAACAAAGTCATGAAAAAGTTTATCACCCTTTTCGCTATCGTCGCAATGCTTGCGATGATCAACAGCTGTGGAACCTCCAAGAAGGCAGTCGCCTCTCAGGACTACACCGTCGAAGAAGTCGAACTCTACGGATACGGCGTGGGCCAGTCCACCAATGAGAACACCGCTCGTGGCATCGCCATGACTGCCGCCCTCGGCGACCTCTCCATCAAACTCGAAAGCACCGTCAACGCCGTCCGCTCCAACTACGAGAAGCAGAACGGGGAGTACAACAAGGCTCTCTACGAATCACTCGTGGACGTGGTTTCTTCCAATCGGCTCACCGGCATTACCTACAAGGGCGACAGAAAGCCCGCTTCGCGCCGTGGCGGAGAGTTTGAATACCGCATCGAGGCCCACGTGAGCCAGGTACTTCTCAGGAAGAACGTGGACGCCATTCTCGACCAGATGGACGCCAGCGCGGAAGAGCGCAACGCCTATCGTCGTGAAATGTTCGGCGAGTGATGAAACTGAGACTTTCAATACTGCTCCTGTTCCTATCCGTACTTTCTTACGGGCAGGAGTTCTTTGACCGCGATGACCCCGATTTCGTCTACGGAGTCGGGGTTGCGGAAAGTGAAGCCGCTGCGGACAGCCTCGCCATGTCTTCGTTGGCAATGGCTATCTACACCGACGTTATGAGCGAAACCAATTACAGGTTCTCCAGCCATAACGGACGCAAGAATCAGTCGTACGCCAATACGGTTAGCCTCAAATCACACGTGCACATCAAGGGCTCGAAGAAAATCGTGAACCGCTTGAAACGTGGAAAGTACGAGGTGTACGAATATATCAACAAGCGGGAATACGTAAACAGCAGGATTGAAGTCTACACGGAATGCCTTAACAAGGCAATTGCGTACGAGAAGTCAACGGAACCGCATTCTATCAACTACGCACTCGGAATGTACTATACCGCTTACTGTGCGGTTAATGACGAGGTGTTGAATGTTTTTTATCCGCAATCCGTCGAATACAGAAATTCCGCACTGAACAGCATCAAGCGTATCCAAGACGATTCAGAGTATATCATATCCCAACGTCAGATAGACTATCGAGACGAGACTCGGTTTTACGTCAGGGATGAAAACGCAAGGACACTTCCCGGTATCGAGTGCCTGTCCGTTGACGGAAAATGGGACTCTCCCGTTCGGTATATGGACGGAAAATGGGTTCGGTGCGAATCGCTCGACCCTGAGGTGAAATGGGCTGTCACCGTATCAAGAAAGAAAGTGCCACGCTATCGCTTCACGTTCGAGAAGCCAACAACCGACGGCAGCGTAATCCTGCCGGTTCCCGATAGTTTCTACGTCCCTAAGTACGTCGTTCCGTAATCCCTGTCAAGTGACGGGGATTTTTTGTATATTTACCCCGTTATGTATTTTCTACTAGTTTTGGCGTTGCTTTCGACGCTTGTGTACGTGCATTTAATGCTGTCGGACGCGATAAACGCGAGGGTTAACCCGTACGATACGGGCAAGGACAAGGATACCGCAATCTTGATTTCGAAAATCAAGTACGGGTTCCTTATTATTATGTCGCTGTCTTGGAGCGGCGTTATTATGCTTTTTAAATGAACCATAACAGGCATTTTGTAGCGATTGTCGCAGGCGACAACGCAGAAGAGATTATGCTTAGGTACGATGCCGCTACGAAGGTGGCACCGTATGTCGTTTTTGAATTTGCGAAGGCTGAGCAATATAAGAAGGACTATATCGAGTCACTTAAGAATATAATCCTGAACAAGAGCAATCAGATGTCCGAAGAACAGTTGGAGTATCTGAAAGAGGAACTGCAGGAAATTCAGGGCGAGTCGGCAACCGACTATTTCCTTGATCTGACTGACGGTATGGATATTGATCCTGAGACGGGGGACGCTATGACAACGGAAAACCCGAACGAAATGTTCACCAACCACAGTATAGGCGGACGTTTCTCTCTTCCTTTTATTCTTAAGGGAGTCGAAGGCCCAAAGGCTGAGGTTTACTCAGCGAAGAAGGGCGATATAGATTGGAGCAAGATTCACCTTGCTAACCAGCGTCCTTATGAGGTGGCGTGGGATACGACGCACGGGCTCGCCGAGCCGCAGGACGACGATGAGAGGAATATCTACGAGCACATGAAGAATATGACGCAGTATTTCCTCAATTTCGAGAGCAGGGAGCATTACATTGCGAGCAGTACTGCGTTCTGGGGATTTGCGTTCGCCGACGAGAGTGGATGGTACGAGTTAGAGCCCAATATGAAACAGTTCGATTGGGTGATAAACTTCTATGACAGGTTTATTAAGCCGCTTCCTGACGATACGCTGCTGACGATTTACGAATGTGTCAGGCCTGAAAAGATTTAGGCCTCGAGTTTGTCAAGTCTTTCGGTAATGCGAAGAATTTGGTAATCCTTCTCATTCATTTGATCCTGAATATCGCTGACTTCCTGGGCTAACAACAGGCAAAGTGCCTTGTAGTCAACCTTATCTCCATCAAAAGCGGAAGGATATGTTTTCGATAATTCGAGAAGATTGCCTTGCATGATTTATTCGTTTTAAGATAAATACCATATTTTCACTTAAAACAAAAGAAAAACGTATATTTGAGACAGAAAATTTAACTTACAATTTTAGTATGCAGAAAATTACATTGATCGGGCGCCTCGGCAGGGATGCTGCTATCAGAGAGACGCAGGAAGGAACAAAGATTATCTCTTTCACTATGGCGGTGAACGGCTTGTTCCGTGGTACTGAGAAGACATCTTGGTATGATGTCTCGTCATTCAACTACGACCGCTATCGCAAGATGGCTAAATATCTCAACAAGGGCTCCCTGGTTATCGTGACAGGTGACTTGGATGCCGATATCGAGGAAGGCTCAGACGGGAAGCTGCGTTGCCGCAGGTACGTCACCGCCGATTCAATCGACTTCGGCCCGAGCAACGGAAGCGGGAGCACCCGTGACGACCGTGACGAAGAGTCAGGCAGCAGACGTTCACGCAGAAGGGGCGAGGATACGCCGGACGACATTCGTGAAGAGGACATGCCGACTACCAGGAGCAGGAGATATCGTGACGACGACGATGACGACGCTCCGTCAACCAGACGCCGCAGACGTGACGAGGACGAAGAGGAAGAGCGTCCAAGAAGAAGGCGTCGTGATGACGATGACGAAGAAGAGGAGCGTCCGAGAAGAAGTTCTCGCAAGCGTGACGAGGACGAAGAAGACGAGGACGATAAGCCGGCAAGGAAGTCCCGCAAGCGCGACGAAGACGAGGAAGAGGAGGAGAAGCCTACCCGTAAGCCTCGCAAGCGCGACGAAGACGAGGACGAGGAAGAGGAGAAGCCGAAGCGCGGTGCAAAGGCTCGTGACGAGGATGAGGACGAAGATGACGAGAAGCCTGCACGCAAGCCTGCAAAGAAAGACGATGACGACGAGGATGAGGAGAAGCCGAAGAAGCGTACGAGCAAAGCGTCCACCAAGGTTGACGACGAAGACGAATCGGAGCTTCCGTTCTAATCAGTGTGTTTTTCTGAAACGAGAATTCGCCCCACGAGGGCGAATTTTTGTATATTTGCGGTGTGTGTAATTTAAACGACAGTACAAATGAACTATTACGATGTATTAGGCGTTAGCAAAAATGCGAGTGCCGAGGATATCAAGAAAGCGTACAAGAAACTCGTTATCAAGTGGCACCCTGACAGGTGGGTGAACGGCACGGACGAAGAGAAAAAGATAGCCGAAGAAAAAATCAAGGAAATAAACGAAGCCAATTCGGTGCTTTCAGATCCGGAAAAGCGTCAGAACTACGATATGTTCGGAACTGCGGAAAGCATGCCGAATGGAGGCGGATTTGATCCGTTCGAGGGCTTTAATATGGGCCCGTTTGGTTTCAGAATGGGCAAGACGGTCGAGAAAGGCACCGACATATTTGCCGAGGTAACCGTCACGATGGCTGAATCATATAGCGGAATCGGCAAGAAAGAGGTTAAAGTCAGAAAGCCCAAACCATGCTCTCACTGTAACGGCACGGGTTCGGACGACGGCATAAGGCACAACTGCCCTCAGTGCGGAGGAAGCGGAAAATATACGAGGACGACGAGGAACGCCAACGGATTCTCTCAGTTCACAATGGATTGCCCTTATTGCCACGGAACGGGTGTTGTAAACACGAAACCTTGCCACAAGTGCGGCGGTACGGGAATTGAGTACGACGACGAGACTATCACGATACAGGTTCCGGCCGGCATTTTCAACAATGCGGAAGTTTGCATGCAGGGAATGGGAAATGCACCCCGTTCGGGAAACGGCATAAACGGAGACCTGTATATCAGGTTCAACGTATTGGACGAGCCGAATTTCAGACGTGACAGGAACAATATCGTAACTGAGCTGGAACTTACGCTTCTCGAAGCGTGGGACGGCTGTAAGAAGAAAATACCGTTTATCGACGGAAGCAAGATATCCGTTGAAGTTCCGAAGGGTAGCAGGGAAGGAAACACGGTTACTGTCAGTGGAAAGGGCTTCAAGGATCCAAACAATCCGTTCCGTACGGGTGATTTAATCGTGGTAATCAGATATAAGGTGCCGGAGAAAATCACGAAGGAGCAGAGAAAACTTATTGAAGAGTTCTACAAACTTGAGAAATAAAGTTTTTCTTCCTATATTTGCACAAATAAGACAACTTTATGGACAGATTAGAGCAAGATTACAGGCTTTTTGCCAGAGATCACCGTGTCTCGAGCACTACGCTTGACAAGTACGGAAGTTTCATTGGGCAGTACATCAGCCCGACGATTGTGGAGGAAAGAAAATTGAACGTCGCCCAGATGGACGTGTTCAGCCGCCTGTTCATGGACAGAATTCTCTTCCTTGGCACCGCCATCGACAGCGACGTGGCGAATATCATCAATTCTCAGTTGCTTTTCCTTCAAATGGAGAACAACGCGAAGAAAATCAGCATGTACATCAACTCTCCCGGCGGTGTCGTTTCCGACGGAATGAGCATCTACGATGTTATGCACCTCATCACCTGCCCCGTCAGCACCACTTGCTGCGGAACCGCCGCTTCTATGGCTGCAGTCCTTCTTGCCGGTGGCGAGCACGGTGAGCGTGGTGCCCTTCCTCACAGCAAAATCATGATTCATCAGCCGTTGGGCGGCGCTCAGGGTCAGGCTACGGATGTGCTGATTGCAGCAAGGGAAATCGACAAATGTCAGAACATGATTTATGGGGTTCTTGCGGAAGACACGGGAAAGGATTTCGAATACATCAAGGAAGTCTGCAACCGTGACTACTGGCTTACCCCTGACGAGGCGATGGGCGAAGGAATTATCGACAGCATTATCGTCAAGAAATAACCAAAGGACACGACGGCATACGAAGCCGTAAAAGTTACCACAGACAAGCTACACCGCAAGGAACATACACCCTTAGTCGGGGAGAATATAGACGGCGGCGAGTCATTCAACTGCGGACAGTGGGATAGTGAAATGTAGGTTTTACCCTCCGTGAAAACGGAGGGTTTTTTGTATATTTGCGCCATGAGAGTTATAGTTTACGACAAATACGAGTCTTATTATCAGTCTCAGGCGGACAGACATAACTTCAAAGTTACAGGAAAATCGTCACTTTGGGAAAGCAGGGACGTTACGGAAGAAGAACTGCTTGAGTTGGCACGTAATGGAGAAAAAATATTGGTGAACCCATGAGAAACATCATAAATCACCCGAACGAGTTCGACGAGGATACAAAAGAAGCCTTGAAGCGGGCAGAGGACCCGTTCGATTGGGAAAACTATTGTGGAAACTGCGATTGGTTCGGCGATGAGGAAAAGTGCCCGTTTTACAATCTCGTGAAACTTAATCCGGACCAAAGATGGCAAGATATAGGGTGTAGAAATTTTTGGGATTAAAAATATGGATAACAATTGGATATACTACGGGGTGTTCCTTCCCCGAGAAGAGAGGGCGTTTCTGATTGAACGCTTTAAAACCCACATACCGAAGGGGTGGAGGATTTATTGTGATCACATGACAGTGGTTTTCAACGACAAAAGCGAAAATGCACAGGCATGGGCGGCGAAGTGCGAGAAGTACATAGGACAGAAGGCAAATCTGAGGGTAACGCATATCGGAATATCAGATAAGGCACTTGCGCTTCGTGTGAGCGGATTCATGAGTAACAACGACATACCGCATATCACAATCGCCACATCTCCTCACGGAAAGCCGGTTGACAGTAATTACATTACGAATTGGGTACCAGTCACTGAAACATTGTTGCTGAGTGCCGTGCTCGATAAAGTTTGTAGGAGATAAATTATGAAGTGTATTGTAATGTCGGATTTGCATGGGCACCTTCCCAAGATAGAGGAAGAGTTTGACCTATTGCTGTTGCCGGGAGACGTCTGCCCGGTATGGAACCATAACAGGCATTTCCAATGGGATTGGCTTACGGGGGAGTTCGTTCAGTGGATTAAGTCGCTTCCGTTCAAGAATGAAGCGTCAAAGGTTGTAATGTGTGCAGGAAACCACGATTTCGCCTTGGAAGGGCTGTCCAAGAACAAGGCACGTCAGTTCGAAGAGAAAGCGGAAGGCAGATTGACGTATCTCGACAACGAGGAAACAATCTTTTTCTGTAATGAGGACGGTAACATCACCCGTTACCGCATTTTTGCCACTCCATACTGCAAACAGTTCGGGAATTGGGCATTTATGCGAAGCGATCTCGAGAGATATTACGAGCCTATCCCTGAAAACCTTGATATCCTGTTAAGCCACGATGCGGCTGATATCAACGATTTGGGCTTGATATTGCAGGGAATGTATAGGGGGACTAATGCGGGGAACAAAGTGTTGGCCGATTACGTCAAGAAGAGAAAGCCGAAATACTATTTCTGTGGGCACATTCATTCTGGAAATCATGCACTGACTGACATAAACGGAACTAAAATGGCTAATGTCAGCATAATGAATGAGGACTATGATCCTACGCATTTCCCGCTCGTGCTTGACATAACACAAGAAAACCTCGGATAGTTCCGAGGTTTTGTTTTAATCGAGCCCTGCGTCTGAAATGAAGTCGCCTCGCAGGTTATACAGTCTGTTGATTTCCTGAGGGTCGAAGTCGTAGTGTTTTCCGTTGTTGTCTTCGCCCCTGTATTTCTTGCTGAACAGGCTTCTGGCGGAGTCTTCGTCCTTGTCGGGCCACAGTTCGTAGGAAAGCACTGAGTGCAGTTCCTGTGCACTGTCGAGCCACTTCATGACAGACTCTCTCTTTCCTGAGTCGTCTTTGTCAGAGCCCGGTTCAGATCTGTTGTCCATATCTTTGTGGCCGCCCTCGTAGTATGCGTTCTCGAAATATCCGTTCTCAAAGATGGACTCTTTCACCATCCTGTATATGTTCTCTTCAAGTATTGCTTTTTGTTTCTCAGTCAGCATGATAAAGCCATTTTATTATAAATACAGCATTTACGCTGAAAGATGGTATATTTGTGGTGATTATGTGTGGTATTCATGTCTTTAACATAACAAAAGAAGAACACGTCGACGACAATTCTTACTATTGTGGGCGTGGCTCCATATTGGGCAACCCGTACACCCATATCAAGGATAGGGAAACCAAGGCGAGGTACATCGTGAGGGACAGGGAGGAGGCTATTGAAAAATACGGCTCCTATTTCGACGTAATGTACGGATCAAACGTGGATTTCACGGATGTAGTCGATGAGATATACGAGAAATACAGGAACGGTGAGGATGTGTGGCTCGGTTGCTATTGCAAGCCTCTTTCCTGCCACTGTGACGTAATCGTGGACAAACTACGGAAGAGACTACTCAAAGAGAAGATAAACCTCGCAAAAGCGGCTAAACTTGCCCACAAACTCAACACAGAAATCGAAGATTGGAGTAAAATATCAGGAAAATATTAGATAATTCCCTAATATCAGTGAAATATTAGATATTTTCCTAATAATCTCACCACATGGCGAGAAAAATGGCGAGAAAATGAGCAGAATATTATATAAAGGAAAGTGGGACGGTATTTGGGACAGGCCCAAGTATCAGGAGATGAGGGATAAGATAGTAAACTCCTTCAAGGGGCTCACGTTCATTGAGGAAGGGCACCGGTACTTCCTCGGTGATAAAGAGTTCACCTGCGTATCAAACGTAACCCATAGATTCCAAGAGCATACAGATTGGCACGCAAAGGCGATTGAGGTTTCCGAAAGGGACTACGAAAACGAGAACTCGAAATATTACCACATGACTTCCGACGAAATAGAGAAGGCATGGAAGGATAATTCGAGTAGGGCGTGTATACACGGAAGCGAGAGGCATGAGTTTGGAGAGTCCTGTTATTGGTACATGACGGGACAGTTTGACAAGATATTGCCGGCGTTCAAGGATAGGCTGACGGAAGATGGCGGGTTCCTCGCTATACATCCAAAAGAAGAGGCTACGGTAAAGTTCTGGGAAGACTTGCCTGTGTCGTTTGTCCCGATAGCGGTAGAGAACATCACATACAACAAGACACTCAATTACAGCGGCACGTTTGATATGTTGTTTTACTATGATGCCGAGTTGGACGGAAAGGATCCGAAATATAGCGGCTTCGTGATATTCGACTACAAGACGAACAAAGACCTGTACAAGAATTTTCAGGAGAAAAAGCTTCTTCCTCCATTTGAAGAACTGTACGATATGCCGTGCAACCTGTACAAACTGCAGTTGAGCCTATATCAGTTGAACCTCGAACAACTCGGTTTCAAGGTTATCGCAAGACGTCTTATTTGGCTCCGTCCTGACGGTGAATATGATAAGATACCACTCGAGTCTTACTCGAAGGTATTGTCAGAAGAATTAACGAAACATCCAATAATTTAAAAAATGAATTCAGTAGAACGTATCGAATTGTTCCAAAGGGAACTTTCCTACATTTCAGACAACAAGCTTAAAGAGTTCGTCAAGATACTGCTCACGCACGCTGACGATTACTTCTTCGAGGTTCCGGCCAGCTCGTCTGGCAAGTATCACCCAAAGTTCGCACTTGGAAACGGAGGGCTTGTCAGGCATACAAAGGCGGTTGCCTATTTCACTAACGAACTTATTCGCCCGAGCATCGAGTTCGACAAGATTACTCGTTACGAGGGAGATTGCCTGATCGTTGCAGCAATCGTGCACGATATCAAGAAACAAGGGGACGGCTTGGAGGGTCACACTGTCAAGGAGCACCCGAAACTCGCATCAGATTATATTTGGAAAATGTGGGAGAAGTACGGCGAGGATCTTCTCGAAGAGGAAGCCGTTGGCTACATTACCGAGGTAGTGGAATCCCATATGGGCCCTTGGCAGAAGCCGTGCCCCGAGACTCGCCCTGAACTTATCGTGTTCTATGCCGACTACATTGCGAGCCGAAAGGAGATTGCCGGTTTGTCGTTCATCGACAACAATGACAACAGTGAGGTTGAGGCGTATGAACGTCCTGAATACACTGTCGAAAAATACAAGTTCGACTTTGGTAAGACGAAGGGTTTGACTATCAAAGAGGCGTACGACAGGGAGCCTGGCTATATCAGGTGGATAGCGAATAAGGAAGGTTTCGGAAACGTAGAGGTTCAGAATCTGGTAAAGGAGTTTTTGAATCAGTTGTAATGGCCGAGATTGACAAGGTAGTTGATTTTCTTTGCGAAGTCGAGAAGTATCTCCATTCTTGGATGTGTACCAAGGATGGGGACTACAAAATGTATGATACTCGCAAAGTTAGACAAACCCTTATGTTTCTCGTTGCCAACGGAAGTAAAAACCCCATTTCAGACTTTAAGAAGGGCGTTAACGATGGAACGATTCTGTTTTCAATATGTGCCTTCGCATTGTCGAACGAACATAAGAAAAAACTGTATCAGCAACATCGTAAGAACGTAGAAGAATTCGAGAAAAAATACAATATCAAAAATGAGACAGATTAAGGCAGAAAAAGAACTGATTGAGGCAGTCGGAACTAACGACATTGTTGTCGCTAAGTTTGGTGCCGAATGGTGCGGGCCGTGTAGCGTGCTCGAACAGGCTATTTCCGAAATAGAGGCGGAACAAGCCGATACTGCCGAGTTCCTTGAAATTGACGTGGACGACGCTGATGAGGAATTCGTTGACAAGTATTATCTCCGTGGGCTCCCTGTAACCTATTTCTTCAAGGACGGAGAAAGAGCCGGGGTTGTGGAAGGTCTTATCACCAAGGAGCAGATGCTCGAGAGAATTGCAAGGTTAAAGGAAAAATAGTATGGCAGAAGAGGTAAAGCAAGAAGGGTATGAGTATGTGAACCACCCTTCGCACTACAACAGGTATCCTATCGAAGCGGTAGAAATGGCACGCAGGATTTGGGGCGATGACGCTATGGAGAAAGCCGCTCAGATAACGGCGTTTTTCTATCGAATGAGAATGGGGCTTAAGCCGGAAGTAACCGTAAAGCAGGATCTGGACAAGGAAGAGTTCTGGTTGAACTATGCGAAGAAACTGCACGACGCCCATGACGTAGAGGCGGAATCTCCCGGCGGAAGAAATTTGCTCATGGACTAACGATTAAGGCGAGGATTCAATCCCCGCCTTTTTTGTTAATCTATGTTTAGGTACAAACCGTATTTTTCACAGAAATCATCGAGTTTTTTCCTTAGTTTCTTTCCGAAATCTTTGTAGTGGAACTCACTCGCCAGTTCGTACTGTTTCGGCATGTTGTTGAACCGTTCATAGAGCAACCCTCGTATTTCCTGTATCTCAGTCGCTTCTTTCACGAACTCGTCCAAGTCTATTTTCCCAAGTTTATCCTCAATGAAATAAGACAAACCATCTACACAAGGAAGACAGTGTATCTCAGAGTACCATTCTGACGGCCCTATGTCAAGAATATCAGGAGGGTTCTCCGACCGTTTCATATAGTACTCAATGTCGAACATCGTGTAGCCACGGCTTCCTACCGGGGCGTTTTCTGGTGTGAAATATATCTGATATACCATTATATTGTGATTTTGTTGCTATTTGCGGTAAAAATAACCCCATTCGGGTACAAAAATACCAACATATTGTGATTTTGTACCCGTTCGGGTTTAATCTTTGGGCCCGTACTGCCCGTGTTTGAAGGCTTCGAAGAGGTCTATCTTGTAGTAGTCGTTTTTCTTATATCTAATCAGCCTAATCAGCCCAATGTCCAGACTCTGATGCTCTCCGTCGCAAAAATACTCAAAATGTTTCCGCTTATCTTCGAGAAGCATAATCAGTTGCCTGAAATCCTCTACTGTGTAGCGATCTTTGAATGGGATGTACTGATTATACACGGGGTGGTAGCAGCCGAATTTGTCTCTCGGAAGATAATGGTCCCCGAGGGCTTTCATTAGTTCTTGGTTGAGTAGGCTGTCTTTCTTGATGTAGTACAGATCTTTGTTTCCGTCGTACGGCTGTATGAAGGCGTCTTCTATCGTGAATGTCTCCTGAGGCGTTTGTTTGCCTTTGATCTTGCCCATTACGGGAACCGCAACGGCTGTTGCTGCAACGCCGGTTCCAATTCGGAACAGTTTTCCTAAAAAGTTTCTTCTTTCCATCGCATTTATTGTTTACCTGTCGATCCAAATCCACCTTCCCCACGTTCGGTGTTTTCGTCTATATCGTCAGCCCACTCGAATTGAACGTTTTTCGGGGCAATTCCAATCTTAATTTGTGCAATCTTATCCCCAACCCTGTATCTCGGCATATCAGGGAAGATATGGTAGAACACGGCTCTCGGCTCACCACGGAAAAATTCGTCCAAGGTTCCCGGTGAGTTTGCCAACACCATACCCGTACTTGAAATGCTGCTTCTTGGACGGACATCTATGGATATGTCAAACATATCCCAAAATGGTATGTTCGCCTGCCTTGTTTCTGTCGGTATGAATTGTTCCTGTAATTTTTCCCTGTCAATCTCGTATTTGAAACCGAGACGATACATCCAAACGTGAGGGGCGATTTCCTCTTCTGATACCGCCCACACGTCGTAGCCAAAATCGCCGGGCTTTCCTTTCTCCGGAAGCCGTGCGTTATTGTTTATTTTCTTCAGTTTTATCTTCATTCTTTCTGTAAATTACGTTGTAGACTTCATCGTCGGTGAGTTTAATTTGAAAAGTCTTGTTCAGTTTCTGAATATAAATGCTTGCAAGCACGGGCCTCACGGGTTTCAGTTCTTCAACCGTGTACATTACGGGCATTATTTCATCGACAACCGCGCAACTGTCAGGCTGTTGTCCGTATCCGATTGGGTAAATAACATCCCCAACCCTCAATTCGTCAGTTCTTATTTTCATGTTTTTCCATAAATTTTTTCAGTCCTTCGTTATATATTTTACGCCACTCGAGCATTTCTTCGCATTCAGGCAATTCCTCTTCGTCGCATTCCCAGAACTTTTTACAGTCTTCACAAGGCGCACTTCCAGCCCACCTGTAAGCAAATTCTTCTGCGTCCCTAATTCCACTCATATTATTGATTTGTTGTGTTATCGGATTTCTGACGCTTCCAAGCATTGTCAGAAAGTACGGACCATCCGTACTCTGCAGCGTGGCTTATGAGAGGATCGTCGCCTGCCATAAGGAATGCAGCAAGGCACCTTTCGACCAGGTATCCCGTGGCACGGGCCTGCATTCTCACGTCGTAATATTTGTGCTGCGGACGGACGTATTCGTCCTTGTGTGCCTCTACGTAGGCAATCCATTCGTCAGGAGTGTGGCATCCACGGGCGTCGTTGAACTTGTTCATTACGTCGAGCGCATAGGATACGTATTCCTTGAACATATCCTTTTTCATGATGAACAGGCTCGACGGATAAATGTAGTCGCACTTCGCCATCCTGTCCCAACCGTCGGCGTACTGAGGATAGTTCTCTTTTACGATTTTACCCATAAGGTCAAAGTCGTCCACGTTGTGCCAAATCTTGTAGAACTCGCGGTTGGATTTTGGCTGTCCGTTAAGCGTTGGAGGATATTTCAAATAGAATTTCTCATTCAGTATAACCTTGATACCGTATGAGAAAATCTTGTCCACGTTAGGGATATCGTCAAGGAAGTTGAAATATCTTCTGTAATGAACCATTCCGATATAGTCCTTGATATCCCAGTTATGCAGGAGCCAATAGAATCCTGCGTATTCGTTGAACATAAGGTTGTTATCGGAAATGTTGTCTCCGACGTAATCCCTGTAAATTGGAAGGTTGTGTTTTGATAGGCTCGCTTCAAGTTTGTCCCTGCCCCAAAAATCGGCAGTAGTTCCGCAAGTAGGATATGTCGGCAATCCCGGATACTTCTGAAATTCTTCGTCCGGCGCGTGATTGTTCGTGAGTATCTTGTATACAGAGTTTTCCACGATTGGTAGAAAAGGAACGTGGCTGTATATGAAAATGTCGAGATTATTGTTCATAGTTGTATCCGTGTTCTTTTAGCCATTCGGCTTTCTCAGGCGTGTACTCGTTGTAAATGAAATAGTCTTTCAATGGGTAATAGTCCACTTTGTCGCTCCGCAGATAGTCGGCGTAACTTCTTCCAAGTTTGTTCTCGCACCATTCCTGCAGTGACTTCGTATAATAGTGCCGTACATACAGGATAGTGTATTCGAGTTTGTCGTTGAACGGTCCGCCCGGTGTCATTACTCCGGCCGGGCTGTAATACTCGTTACATTCGTTGATTCCGTGTGGATTGTTGGTGAAGTTTACCTTTATCGACTTGTGAAGGATTGATTTCACGTGGTAGTTCTCAGGGAACTTGTAATGGAACGTCACCGTCTCCTCGAGAGGCTCCGGGAACCTTTCGAGAACGGGCTTGTCTTCGTAATTGATGTTCCCGTTATCTCCGTACACCCGCCAATTCAGTTTATAGGCGTGTATGTAATCCCTTGAATGAATGAATTCCTTGATGTTATTGTGGAAAATCTTCTTTCCCATGTCTGAGAACGTTATGAATTCGTCGGTGTCGATGAACGCCGCCCATTCATACGTTATTCCCCAATGCGACAGGTTGTTGTAGAATATTTTCTGAAATCCCTGTTTACCACGAAGATCAATGAGTTGAACCGTTCCGTTGGATATGTAATCTTTGAGCAGTTCTTCATATCTTTCCCCATCAGGGTCGTTGTTGTCGCCTATAACAATACGATCGAAACCGATACCGAGGTGATAGTCAATGAACTCCCTTAGGTATCGGCTTTCGTTCTTGCAAATCATTACGATTATTACGTCGTTGCCCATTTATTTCGTCTCTGTATTTCTGTTTATTAGGCCCACAAGTTCCGCCGCCTGCCTGACAACGGTTGACAGTGGCGAAGAGAAGTATTTCTTGTAGTTGTCTTCTTCGGGGTTCCTGTCGAGAATGCCCATTGCCTCGTATTCTACGGGGGTGAATTTAACGCCGGCATTTGCAGCAAGCAATATGCTCCGTTCTCCTGTTCTGAGTGCACCTTCCAACGTGTTATACTTGTAAACCATTCCACGGTTAACCACCTCCCAATTGTTGTCGTTTCTTGACAGCATGACGACTTTGGCAATTTGGCTCAGGAGGCATACTTTCCCGATAGATTTCGGGTCAGCGGCGATTTTTTCCGGAAGCAGTTCGTTCAGGCTGGTCGCAAGTTTTGACATCTTGATGACGTTCTTTACGAAACTTCCGCCGAACGCTGAACCGCTCTCGAGAAGGTTGGAATAAGAAGCGTTCATAACTGCCTCATCTCCACCGACTGACTCAATGAGTTTGTCAGCCGCCTCATCGCCGATAAGCCGATCAAGTGCTTTTCTGTAAGTTGTGTAGTTCTTTACCAAAATATCGCTCTTCATAGCATCAAAATTATTCTCACAGCAAATATACAAAAAGCGTTCGCAATAAACGTCAGAAAGTATTTATAATGACGGGATCTATATCCTAATAAAAACGTTTTTACATTATGGCAAAACCACGCAAAGTTATTCTTAAAAAAAGCAACGTTCTGTTGAACGGGCATCCTAAACTACCTGAGGCAAATGCAATGGAGTACGGCGAACTGGCTGTCAACTACGCAGCCAGCGGAGAAACATTGTCTATAAAAAATTCAGACAATCAGATAGTCACGTTCCCTGGCCGCCCTGCCATTGAAAAACTGATTAACGAGGCAGTGAGCGGGCTACCTGAAGAAATTCAGGATATTCAAGAGCAAATTGCTGACATCAACAGCGGAATGTCGGCGGTAAGTTCACACATTGGCAATTCCACGATTCACCTTCCCGCAGTAACATCTTCGGATAACGGGAAAACGCTGAAAGTTGTAAACGGCGTTTGGTCGGCTGCAACACCTCTCAACGTTTATAGCGGAAGCAATGCCCCTGATAATTCACTCGGAAACAACGGAGACATTTATTTGCAGACATCATAAGCGGGCATAGACGTTTGGCAAGTTAAAATATTTTGACTTATGGGGAGATTTATTGTAACTGCAACAACAAGCGTAACCATTGTTCCATCATCGTTCGACTCTGCAAACAGCCACAATAATAACGTATCAAACACAAGTAACGCGTGCAAGGGAACAGACAGCACCGCCAGTTATGCGGCACATTATCTTGTTACCGGCGCTAACCAGAAATCGTGGTCTTATTATAATTTCGACTGTTCAAACATACCAAGGAAAGCCATCATAAACAGCGTAACTTGTACGTTTAGGGCGTCAAGTTCTGATAAGAACACGTCTAGGATGAAAAACGGGTTTGGGCAAGTATCTATCGGTACTGACAAAATCGGAACATCTGCGGCTACTTTTAGTAATAGTTCGACATACACAGTTGAAACTGCGGACACAGGCAACTATGTCTTCACAAGAGAGGACCTCGATAACATCAAAATATATTTTGAAATAGAGAGGGGAGACAAACAGACAACCAGCACGAGTTTGTATTACAGGATTTACGGTGCCGAATTGGTAGTCAACTATTCAACAGGGTATTATGAATATGACATAGCCGTTTCAAGCCAAACCGAATATGCCACGATAATACAGTCGGCATACACAGTTTCGGAAGGCAGTGACATAAACATCGATGTTCAGATATCCGATAAGGACAGGGTTGTAATTGAAGATAACTCGGACGAAATATCTTCTGCATTCACACTTGTAACGGGAACGACTTATAGGTATCTGTTAGCGGATGTACAGGAGGACCACTTGATACTGTTATCGACTAATCCACAAAGTATGGATTATCTGTTCTTCAAACAGAACGGGCAATGGATACGAGCAAGAAAAATATACAAAAAGCAGTCGAACATTTGGGTTGAACACGACCTAACATGGGTGTTAAATAACGACATTTTTAACTGATTAACTATATGAAATATTGTAAAATAGGTTCATCTTGGCGAGAAATAACCGCCGCCTACAAGAGAGAGAATGGGCAGTGGGTTGTTTTGAGCGACAGCGAACTTGAAGAATATTTTGCGGGCAACGTGGCGTTTTATGATCATCATGAATCGCCGTTGGTTGTTCATACCCTTATGATTGGCGGCCCTTCAAGCGCGGTTGGCGAGACTTGTACTTATACTGCCATATATGACGGTAACGTCGTAACTGGCGGAGTTGCTTGGTCCATTACGTCCGGGTCTTCGTTCGCTACAATATCTCAAAACGGTGAGTTAACTATACTTTCTGGTGCGTCTAATTCAGCCGTAGTTATACAAGCAGAGTATAACGGCTTGTCGGTAACAAAGAATGCGGTGGCAACTTACGATGCGGGTACAACCTCTGAGACAGAAACTGATACTGAAGTTGAAACCAACGACAGTGGGCAGACCATTACAACCACGACAACCACAACAGTCGTCACTGACGCAAGCGGTAATACTGCAGTCACACAGACGGTGACGCAGATTATCGAAAACGAGGACGGAAGCCTGTCGTCAATCGAGCAGGAGACGAACGAAAGTTCTGATGGGACGATTACAAGCAACAGTACGACAATCAACTACGATGAGAATGGTGAGGTGACAGGCTCGCAAACGAATGAAAGCATTGAAAATCCAGATGGTTCAAGTGCGAGTTCGACAACCAATTACAACGAAAACGGAGAGCCTACCGATACAACAAACCAAAGCGGTGATACTGCAGGTAATGTCGATACGCAGCAGGTGGAATACGACGCAAGTGGTACTCCTGTTGTGACCGGTTATGAGATTGATACGACAGGTTCAAACGGAGAAGGCAAGGAGATTGAAGGAAACGGCGTCGATACAGAGTTTGTGCCGTTCAATTTCGCATCAGATGGATTTGTTATCAATTTTGATTTTGAGTCAGCCGCATCAGGACAGCCAAGGCCACAAATCACAGAAGATACCGAAGACACCGGCACAAACTATCTCTACACCATACTTGGTGCGAAGACGACGATGAAAGTTGGCAATATATGGCCCGGATTTGAAATCAGGTGGACTATACCTAAAAGTGGTACCCCCGATTATAGCAACCCCGAGAAATGTACCCTTCAAATCAACCGTACGTTCAGTGGTGAAACGTCAACAACAAGAACGAACTTCACGCCGGACCATTGTGTGAACAATGTGTACCACGTGACTATCATATATGACCCTTCCGATAGCACAAAGTTTAAGGTAAGGAACAATGTTATCAATGCAAACATACAAACCGGTAATAAACTGCTCCAAGATAATGTAGATCTTGACCTCACACTAGGGTATTCGATTGACCACGAAGGTAACCAAATCCGTCATTCAAATCTCATAGTGCATGATTTCAATGTAGCAAAATTGAATACTGGGGCGACGGTAACACTGCCGGTAATATCTTGCAACGGTACCGAAGTAACCATGTCTTGTGCTACGCCTGGTGCAAAAATTTACTATAAAGTCAGCACGGACAGCAAGTTCGACCTATACAAAGCACCGATAGCGATTAGTGCGGATACTACGTTTAATGCGTACGCCATTTTCCAACATAAGGTGAGTAGCGTAGTTACGCAGACTTGTGAGTTTGATAACGGGGCACCTGATGTTCCTGTTATCACTTATGACGGAACTTATGTAACGATAACGTGTCCAACTGAAGGTGCAAGCATATACTACAAACTTGGTGAAAACGGCGTGTTCACTGAATATGCTTCACCTATTGAGATAAGTGAGACTACAACAGTATATGCTTATTCTCAGTTGAGCGGAATATCAAGCACAGTTGTTAGCGAATACTGCGTATTTTATGACGGAGTATCTGATCCTGTAATCACCTGTGACGGAGAATATGTGACAATATCTTGTGAAACGATAGGTTCAAGCATCCATTACAGGCTTGGAACGTCAGGTTCGTTCGACGCATACACCGGGCCGTTTGCAATCACCGCCGATACGATAGTTCAGGCATACGCTACGCATAACAGCGATTCAAGTGCCACCGTATCTGAAAACTGCATCTATGAAGCAACACACGATTACAGTCAGGACTACCTGACGTTCAGAGCCAATTCAGACGGCACGATACTTTGGAAGTGTATCGGTGCCACGGCTTCCGCAAAGACGATATCTTATAGTGTAGATGACGGACAAACTTGGTCCGCAATTACATCTACTGCCTCAGGCGTGCCTATAACAGTAAGTACGGGCGACAAGGTTCTCTTCAAGGGAACAAACGCCGCATATTCGAAGGATAAGAGCAACTATTCCGGATTCGAAGGAGGTACTGCAACGTATGATATAGAGGGTAACATTATGAGTCTTGTTTATGGAGACAATTTCGTTGGAAATACCGGTCTTACAACGGGCTTCACGTTCTGCTCTATATTCAAGAAATCAAATGCCGAGTCCGCAGAAAATCTCATACTTCCGTCTACAACGCTTACAAACGGTGCGTATAGGGCAATGTTCAGTTATGCAGAGTCACTGACAATGCCTCCTGCATTGCCTGCAACGGGATTGAACACCGACTGTTATTGGTACATGTTTGAAAAATGTCCTATTGAATCAGCACCGGTTCTTCCTGCAGCAACGCTCGTTAAGGGCTGTTACGGATACATGTACACCGGATGCGGAAGCCTCAACCATATCGAGTGTCTTGCCACCAACATTTCAGCGTCCGCTTGTACCGTTGGCTGGGTGAGCGGTGTTGCCTCTACAGGAACGTTTGTTAAAGATGCGAATATGTCGGGTTGGACTGTCGGTACGGCTGGAATACCTAATGGTTGGGTAGTTTCTGATAGCGGAGCAATCCAAATAAGCGATCCTGTCATTTCCTGTGATGGAGAAGCGGTGACAATAACGTGTGAAACCACCGGCACGAGCATTCATTATAGGTTTAACGGAACGGGCGATTACTCAGGATATACCACACCCGTAACAATAACGGCTGATACGACGGTTCAGGCATACGCTACGCTGAACGGAGAGTCAAGTACTACGGTAAGTAAGAGCTGCGAGTATCTTAGCACCATACCGCTCGAATATTCGAACAGGGCGTTGGGGGCTTGGAACTATAATAACCAGGAAGTAGAGACACCATATTCTGTCAATGCGATAGACGGCCATTCTTCAAGTATGGCAAAGGGCACGTTCAATTTTGAGACGAGTTTCAATCTCCGTGAATCGCAGCCGACCCATTTGTGGTTCCAACACGCCGATCAATCAGCAACTGTGTATGTTGACGACAATTTAGTTGAAAAGCACTGGGGCGGATACAACGCATTCTTCGTTGATATATCCAACTTCGTACATGCAGGAGCCAACAACATTAAGGTTATGTTGAAGAACAATGAAGGTAGTGCCCTCGCACCATCTGCAGGAGACTTCAACTTCAACGCCACGCTCGGTAATGTGAAACTTCTTACGAGCCCCGTTCTTCCTGATATAAAATATGGATATGACGGCTTCCACGTGACTTCTGATGTCGCCACTAGTTCTGCAACCGTGAACGTCGAGACAACGGTAGCATCTGGCGCTACGTTGAAGTGCATTATAGATGATGGGACGTTCTATTACAGCGCAACGACGGATAGTAACGGAAGTGCTACTACGTTCACTACGGTTATCAGCAATCCTGTGTTGTGGAATGGTAAGATTAACCCTCACCTCTACAACATAACGCTTGAAATCTATCTAAATGGTAACTTGTATCACAGGTTCCAAAGGGGCTACGGTTTGAGGTTCTTTGACTATGCGGTCAGCGGAACCACGATGAGCGGAGAAACAGGTATCACGTACAACGGTTCAGATTATACGGGATTCCTGTTGAACGGACAGCCGTACTTCCTGAGAGGCGTATGTATGCATGACGATTTGGCAGGAAAGGCAAACGCTTTGAATGCCGCAGACTACGCACAGGAGTTCGCAATCATTCAGGAACTCGGATGTAACTTCATCCGTCTTGCTCACTATCCTCACCCTAAGGAAGTGTACGATTGGTGCGACCAACTCGGTATCATTGTTCAGACTGAGGTTCCTTGCGTGAACCAACTCAGGTCCACGGTTACGCAGGACTACTACGATCACCTTTATATCCAATATGAAGATATGGTCAGACAGCACTACAACCACCCTTGTATTATTTTCTGGGGATTGTTCAATGAAGCACAAACAGACGATGCAACGTTTGCTAAAACAACCCTTGAAGGATATAAGGATTTCATTAAGGCAATAGATCCAAGTCGTTGGGTTGGCTACGTCACGTCAGCCAGCGCCTCAAATCCAAGTAGTGCGTTTGGCAATCCTGATATGGATTGGTTCGGCGGTAACATTTATGTTGGTTGGTACAGCGATAAGACTTCAAACAATCCAACCAGCCAGTTGAATACCCGTGTAAACAATATAATCAAGAATCTCCATAAACCATACGCATATTCCGAGTACGGTTGCGGCGGCACGCAGCACTGCCACTCTGAGAACCCGCAAAGCACGACTACTACGGGCAACTACGAGAGGCACGATATTGAATATCAGATGTGGCTCCATGAAGGGCATATCGCCGCAATCAAGAACTTCCCTCAACTCCTGTTCACAGGACAGTGGCAGTTGTTCGACATTGCGGTAACGGGCAGAAATGAAGGCTATATCGTCTGTCTTGATGGAGAGAACACTTCAACCGACGACAACCTCAGGAGGCTCAACAACAAGGGACTTGTCGAACGAGACCATGTTACTAAGAAGGATACGTTCTATCTCTATAAGGCTTGGTGGAACCCTACGCCGTTCGTGCATATCTGCGGCAAGGACTACCTGAGATTGCTCGACAGGGCTATCAAGTGCTACACCAACGACGGAAATTCCGCATCACTGTACGTGAACAATACACTTGTAGAAACCGTGAGTGTAACGGATAACATTGCCGTATTCGCAAGGACTGACTTCACGGCAGGCGACACGGTTACGGTAAGTGG
>JAGCWQ010000231.1 GCA_017961765.1 Paludibacteraceae bacterium
GAATCCACCTTATAGTATTCGGTCAGTGAATTCTTCAGATTTACGTTCAGCGCATCATACGAAGAGTCGCCAATGCCTAATACATTAACACCATTTTGTTTAAGTCTGTCGCAAAAATTCCAATAGGTATATGGAAAATTTGGTGATATAAAAATAAAATTCATTTTCTCCTCAAATAAAAAAAAAAACAAACTACCTAAAGACAAAGAGCCTTTAGGTAGAAAAAGATATATTATTCTGCTTGAAATAAGTACGTTGACAAGTATCTCAATCCAGTGTCTGGCAGAAGGACAACGATATTCTTTCCTTTGAACTCCTCACGCTGAGCCAGTTGAGTAGCGGCATAGAGGGCAGCACCAGAAGAGGCACCCACCAACACACCATCGTTCTTCGCCAAAAGGCGTGCAGCCTCGTAAGCTTGATCCGTGTGTACCTCAAAATAACCATCATATACCTTACGGTCGAGGTTGGCTGGAATATACTCCTCCTTGGTGTTCTCGAACGGATGCACACCCGTGATCTCCTCTTGATCAGGACGTTCTGGCGACTGGAAGGAATCCTCTGTAGGCTGCACGCCGAAAATCTTCACGTTCGGATTCTTGGACTTCAAGAAGTTACCCACACCAGATAGTGTTCCTCCCGTACCGACGCAAGCCACGAAGGCATCCACCTTTCCGTCTGTGTCGTTCCAGATCTCAGGACCAGTAGTATTGAAGTGGATATTCGGATTGGCAGGGTTACGAGTCTGGTCGGCAAACCAGATGTTCTTCTCACTTGCAACGTGACGTTCCAACGCCTCCACACACTTGATGAAGTCTGGACCATACTTTTCAAAAGACTCAACAATCTCTGGCACTTCTGAGAGTTTCACCGTCTTTCCGCCCAAAGCGTGAATCACTTGGAAACGCTCCTTCGACACTTGATCTTGGATGTAAACACGGAAAGGATACCCCTTAGCGGCCGCAATGGCAGCCAAACCCACACCCGTGTTACCGCTGGTGAGCTCAATGATGGTGTCTCCCTTTTTGAGTTTGCCTTCCTTCTCCGCTGTCTCGACCATGGCAAGGGCGATACGGTCCTTGACAGACTGGTTCGGGTTGAAATACTCCAACTTGGCGATTAGATTAGCACCCAAATTCTTTGCTTTGTTGTATCCGTTAAGCTGCAGTAGCGGGGTCTTACCCACTAGCTCTGCTATTGATTGATGAACATTTGCCATATTAATTCTCCTTTTTTTGTATTACGATACAAAGATAGTACTATTTTCCCATCAACCTACTATATTAATAGGTTATTTTAACAAAATAATATAATATGACACATAATAGACTAATAACAAATAACTTATAATATACTTTTTTTAGATGATTAAAGTACAATTTACCCATTGGGGCAAAATAAAGAAACAAAATTGGCGGGAAGAGACATTTTATAGAGAATCATTCCTCAATGTCACCCCCGCCCAATGAGCAAGCGAATGCCTGCCATTGCCTCAAAAACAGAACAGACAACCAAGGAAACTATTTCTGCGCTTTCACGGAAGCCTTTTCACCAAGCGTCTGGATAATCTGTACCAAGCCAATCAGCAAAAGTACCGTGATGATCATGACATCTGTTTGGTAACGGTAGTAACCGAACCGTATGGCAAGGTCACCGACGCCACCGCCACCCACAATACCGGCCATAGCCGAATAGCCCACCAGAGTAACAGCCAAGACGGTTAATCCTCGTATCATGCCACTGAACGCACCAGGCAACAAGACATTGGTGACAATCCGAAACCATGTGGCACCCATCGCCACCGACGCCTCAATCACACCTTTGTCCACACCATGCAAATTGCCCTCCACCAAACGTGCGTAGAAAGCAATGGCAACAATGCCTAACGGTACGGACGCTGCCTCAGGTCCTATGGAGGTGCCAACCACCAACTTTGTGAAAGGCAAGAGCAACACCAACAAAATCACAAACGGCGTTGACATAATCACATTCAGTATGAAGCTGACCAATAGATTGATGAATTTGTTTTGACAAATATTATGGCTACTCGTAAGGTAAGACAACACGCCAAGCGGCACACCTAACACAATCGCCAACGCAAGCGCAATACCACACATTTCCAGTGTTTCTCCAAACGCCGGCAACAAGTTACTAACCAGTTCTGAATAATTAGTTTCGTTCATGTATCACCTCCGTTTTATATGTGTTTTTACTCAAATAATCTAAACTCTTCTCTATTTCGTCCTGCTCTCCAATCAATTGAACAATCAGGATGCCGAATGGTCTGTCATCAATATACTCAATCTTACCATGCAAAATATTCACGCCTATCGCATACTGTTTCACCACGTTGGAGACGATGGCATCTTCTGCTTTCTCGCCGTTATAAACAATTCTCACCAATGGCTTTGAATGGTCGTGCGTCAAACGATCAGGGAGATCAAGGTCGAAGGTGTGCGACAAGAGTGTCTTTGTGAACTCATGCTGTGGGTTCGTAAAGACATCAAACACATCGCCTATTTCGACCACCTCTCCTCGATTCATCACCACTACACGCTGACATATCTTCTTGACCACATCTAATTCGTGGGTGATAAGCACAATGGTGATACCAAACTTGTGGTTTATCTCTTTCAAAAGTTGCAAAACATCATTGGTGGTCTCTGGATCCAAAGCCGATGTGGCTTCGTCGCAAAGCAGAATTTTGGGATTGTTGGCCACGGCACGGGCAATTCCCACACGCTGTTTTTGTCCTCCACTCAATGTGTTCGGATAGACATCCGCTCGTTCGCTCAAGCCAACAAGTTCCAATAGTTCGGGCACACGTTGTTTAATTTCCTCTTTGCTACGCCCTGCTATCTCCATGGCGAAAGCCACATTTTGTGCCACGGTTTTGGTGCTAACGAGGTTGAACTGCTGGAAAATCATACCGATAGAGTGGCGAACCTTTGCCAACTCTTTCCCCGACAAACCGCCGATATCGTAGCCATCCACAATTGTCTGTCCGCTAGTGGGAAGCTGCAACTGATTGACCGTACGAAGAAGTGTGCTCTTACCCGCGCCACTGGTACCCACAATTCCCAAAATTTCCCCATCCTCTACTTCAAAAGAGACATTCTTGACAGCATGGACAATCTGGCTCTTTTTATCTTTGAATGAGACACTTACATTGTTGAATTTTATCATCTATACTTCTTGTTTTTTGGAGGGTTATACAAATAGATGCCCGACCCTGTCCGATCGAGCATCTATGAAAGGCATTAGTTTTTTACCTATTTTGGATATTCCATTTATCCACATACCATTGTGGACGTTGGAATCTGTCGAACTCATTCTTTGGATCTTCAAAATAGTTCTTGAAATCCTCTGATTCGTATGCCTCTTGTACATCCTTCACGAATTGTGCATTGGCATCTTTTGTGTTTACGACGAACCAGATAAGGAGTTCTGCCGGCAAAGCCTCTCCTACAATGGAAGAAGAGAGTTTCAATCCCGAAGATATGGCATAGTTGCCAGGAATCACAGCAAGCGTGCTACCATCCAAGGAGCGTGGCAACTGGGCAGCCTCCAACGGAACGATCTTGAGTCCGAATGGATTCTCGTCGATATCGTTTTCGGTAGCCGATTTATCATCGACCGTGGATTTTATCGTAAGCAAGCCTATCGAACGAAGGAAGCGTAAAGCACGGGCCAAATTGACCGCATCATTAGGCACAGAAACGATACCGCCCGGCTGAAGTTGCGCTTTCAACTCATCAACACTTTGAACCTTGTACTTGTCGGAATATAGTCCGAGAGCTGCCGTAGGCACTGAGAAAGTTGCCGTCAAGTCCACACCTTTTGTGTCACAGAAATTCTGCCTATACAAGGTGTTTTGGTAGATGTTGGCATCTATCTCATTGTTTGCCAAAGCAAGGTTTGGAGTCACCCAATCCGTAAACTCCACTATTTTCACGTTGTAGCCCTTCTTTTCCAACGCTGGCTTTATCGTCTTTTTAAAGAGGTCGGAATAAGGACCAGGCGAGAAGCCTACAGAAAGTTCTTTCTTACTATCAGTCGATTCCTTTGAGGCATTGCCACAAGAAAACAACGAAAATGAAAACACTATAAATAATGCGACTGCGAATAAATTGTTCTTTTTCATGTGTTTATACTATATTTAAAATTAGACAATAAGTTTATATGCTATTTGTTAAGATTTAGAAGAAAAATGTAGTGGCAATAAGACCTCTCACACCCGACACGCTATGAGTATCCTTCACCTTTCCATGGTCGGCATAGTCCACTGTTCCATAGGCTACTACGTCATAGTCGATTTCACCCTGAATCGTCCATTGCTTATGCGAGAACTTCAACGAAGGAGAGAGTCGGAAGATATGATCCACATTTTGCCAACGGCCGAAGAAATCGCCACCTGCCAAGATATCATCCTCGAAGCCCAAATTCTTCGAATAGCCAGCGAAGAAGCTTGGCGCCCACCGCTTACCGTAGGAAAGGTTCAACCAATAGGAGGTGACTTTTGAAGCCGAATAGGTACGTTTGCCTGTTTTTGCATCAATGGATTTCACGGCATAACCACCTTGTTGGAAATATTCACTCAAATTTTGGCCATAGAGACCTCCAGCTCTGATGCCCAAGAGACCTGACACATATTGGGCATAATATCCCAAGGCATAAGAATTCACTTTCTCATCCGTCTTAAAGACTTCGCCCTCGCTATTGGTGACTTTGGTAGCAGGTTTCACACTTTTGAACTCTCCAAGTATGCCTGCACTAAATGTAGGCGAAGTATAACGCAACTGCAAATGGAACTCAGGCGTCGGATTCTGGCGTATGTCTCCGTTTGACGAACCCTCAAGCACCGATTTATGCTCTGTTTGGTAAAGTCCAGCCAACACCACGCTGAGATGATCAGCAGGCTTATAGGTGTAACGGATTTGGTCGCCCCTACTAAAAGGACGGAATGGAATACCCGTATGCAAACCAGCCACATAAGTAAAAGGAATATCTGAAAATGGACTCCAAGCCTTACCTAAAAGGAGTTCGCTTTTCTGCCAAGACAATTTTGCCCAAGCCTGACGCAAGCGGACATTCACGGCATTTCCACCCGAGAAATCAAATTCCACATAGGCTTTGGAATTGGCCTTTCCAAGTTTTGGCCCGTCTACTGTTGCGGTAAATCGAGTGGCTTGTGTAGAGAAATTTTGTCTCACCACATCATTCAAGTCCTCCCCGTCCTTGTCATAGACCTTGTCTTCAGGGAAGAAACCGAAAAGGTCATCACAAGCACCTACGATTTCACGGCTATCCACATAATACTCGGCTCTAAAGAAACCACCTAACCTCACTTTCAGATCATCTCCGAACCTTACTACCGGAACCAACTCCTTAGCCGTCTCCGAAGAAACATCTTGTGTACTTGCTACCACCTCTTTCGTATTCTGCTCTTTTGTAGCTTCTTTTGTAACCTCCTGTGCATTCACTGTCACTGCGAACAGCAAGAATAATGCTATTGATTGATAAAATGTTTTCATTTACTATTAACTTTATAAGTTATTAAATTTTCAACATAACCAGTCTACCACATCCACAAAGGACATAACAGATTCTATGGTCGCACGGCGCAACCAATAAAACATATTGATTTTCAGGCTTGTTGTTTTGAAAAAAAATTAAATTCTCGCACCCCAAAGGGTATAATCTGTCTAATGGTTACTTCACGTAACCGAAACCAACTTTTTCTTGATCCTTAAATTTTTGTTGTTTCTAATAAATGTAACTCTCTTGCTTATCCCGAAGGACAAAACCAGCTTAAATGGTCACTTCTTGTAACCGCAACTAACTTTTTTCTTGATCTTTAAATTTTTGTTGTTTCTAATAAAACGTAGTTCTCTTTCCTATCCCGAAGGACACAACTGATTAAAATGGCTACCTCCCGTAACCGTAATTATTCGTTTCTTGACCTTTAAGTTTTATGTTCCTAATAAAATGAATATCTCAACATACCCCAAAGGATATATGTAATCTATGAATTTACGATTCTTTCCATCACCTCAAGAGACTATTCCCTAACACACCCTAGACGTGCAGCACTGTCTCCCTATTTAGTCAAAAGGTGAAGAAAACCTAAAACCATTTCAAATAAGTTCTGCCCACCGAAGGCTATCCAAGACAATTACATCAAGCATACCTCACAGCGTATGAAAAAAGGCTGCCACAAGTGACGCAACTACTCCTAGCATCCACCTTCGGAGAGAGCAGAAAACATCCAATATATCAACAACACATTCTTAAATACTTCTTATGCTTTTCGTAACTCCAAATGCCCAATGAACGGCTGTAAGCTGGGATGAACTTGAGAGGAATGGCTTTCAAACCAATCCGTTTGCGAATTTTCTTATATTCGTCTGAATAGTAATAATATTCATCCTTCAGCTTAAAGGATCCTCCCCACTGTTCAATCTCTTTGGGGTTGTCGCATCCCCAACGGAAAGTGGCTTTGGTGCTTTTTACCGAATCGTGGAGATAGGTCCGCTTGCTCAGATACTTGTTCATGCGCTCCACATGGATCTCCGCATGGTCAAAATTATCGTCTATGTTCTTAAAAACGCGCTTCACCTGTTCCTCCGTAAGATACATGGCCACACCTTCCAAAATGAAGAGGAAATGTCCGTTAGGATGTTCCGCCTTGATGGTCTTGATCCATCCGTCGGTCGTTATATCTCCTGTGATATAGCGATTGTCTGATGACTCAGGCAAGAATTGTCTCCTGAGATTGATCACATCAGGAAAATCCAACTCATACACCTGATAGTTCTTTTTGAGGGAGATGCGTTCAACACGCGGATCCAATCCGCAAGCAACCAAAACCACTACCGCATCATCATATTTCGCCACGAAATCCCTCACTGCGTCATCAAAATATTTTGTTCTGAATGAAATACACAATTGACATCGTACATCTGCAAAGAATTTACTAAAGTTATAATCTACCATCGAAAGAATAGTTTCCGACGTTTTGTCAACGATAATCGGGTTTTGTTCCTTGGATTCTTTCGCCCTCATGTAGAGAGGTATCAAGAGTGTTTCTGAAACATTCTCTTGAAAAGTGGGTTTAACCTTTTTCATAACTTCTAATTTTTATGCAGATACTATGTATTTCACTTTAATGCATTTCTAAAGTCATCAACCAAATCTTCTGTGTTTTCAATACCCACCGAGATTCGAATCAACGTATCGGAAATGCCATTCTTTTCACGCACCTCCTTCGGAACAGAGGCATGCGTCATGATGGCCGGTATTTCCGCCAAGCTCTCCACGCCGCCCAAACTCTCAGCGGTTGAGAAGAGTTTCAATTTCGACAAAAAGTTTTCAGCATCCGCAAGGGTTCCCTCCAACTCAAACGAGAGGACACCTCCAAAGCCGATAGCTTGTGACGTAGCCACATTATGATGCGGATGGTATTTCAGTCCTGGGTAAAGTACCCGTTTTACCTTGGGGGAAGTTTGAAGGAACTCGGCCAAGGCCAAAGCATTCTTCTGATGCTGCTCCATACGCACGGCAAGCGTCTTTGCTCCACGCAAGGTCAAATAGCTGTCGAACGGAGAGAGTACGGCTCCAACTGCATTCTGGTTGTAAGCAATCTTTTTGTAATACTCCTCATTGTTCAAGACGATGGAACCTCCCAACGCATCACTGTGTCCACCAATGTATTTAGTCGTACTGTAAACCACCACGTCGGCGCCCAAGCCAAGCGGTTTCTGGAAATATGGTGATAAGAACGTGTTGTCCACCACCAAGATCAGCCCATGGCTCTTCGCAATCTTTGCGATGGCCCGGATGTCGGCAATCTTCAACAATGGGTTCGTTGGAGACTCGATCCAAATCAGTTTGGACTCTGGCCTTATGGCCTTCTCGACATTCTCGGGTACGGTCGCATCGACGTAAGAGACGGAGATGTTGAAATTCACGAAGACATTGCTCAACAAACGCCTCGTACCTCCATATAGATCATCGAAGCCAATCACATGATCACCAGCCTTCAATAGCGAGATAATCAACGTGGATGCGGCTGCCAAACCAGAAGAAAAAGCGAGTCCATACTTAGCACCATCCAATGCCGCCAACTTCTCCTCCAACGCCTTACGGGTAGGGTTCAAACTGCGGGTGTACTCATATCCTGCTGTGGGGCTATCTGCTTTGCGTCGTGCAAAAGTGGTAGCCAAATGTATAGGTACGGCAACATCGCCGCTCGCACCTTCTCTGAAATCGGGCTCTTCTCCGTTGTGGATGGCCCTTGTTGAAAATCCTAAAGCCATATATATTAAAAGAGTTAAAAATTAAAAATTAAGAATTAGTTAGGGGGTTAGAGATTGAGGGTTAGTTTTTTCTCCTTCAACCACTCGTCGTTGAACATCTTGGAGAGATACTTGTTACCGCTATCGCACGCAAGTGTCACCACACGTTTCGGGGTGGTCTGCTCTTGACAGTAGCGAAGGGCCGCACTTAGGAGCGTACCGGTGGATGAGCCTGCCAGGATACCTTCTTCCCTCAGCAAAAGGCGGGCAGCGGTAAAACTCTCCTCGTCGGTCACTTCGTAGGCTTTCGTCACCAAATCGAAGTCGGCCAATTTAGGGATATAATCCTCTCCGATTCCCTCAACGAACCATGAACCCGTATCTTTACGAAGTTTTTTCAGATTAATATAATCAGCAAGGATAGAGCCCTTAGGGTCTGCAAGGATAAACTCGGTCTGCGGGCTCACCGTTTTGAAGAACTTTGTCAAGCCTGTCAATGTTCCAGCCGAACCGACGCCTACGACGACAGCATCCACCTTGTGCTCCATCTGTCCCCATATCTCAGGCCCCGTCGTCAAGAAGTGAGTGTCGGGATTGTCAGGATTCTCGAATTGGTTGATGTAATAACCGCCACGTTCCTTGGCAATTCGAGCCGCCATGTCTTGATAATACTCGGGGTGCCCCTTGCCCACGTCGCTACGTGTGATAACCACCTCCACTCCTAAGGCCCGAAGATGATTGATCTTCTCATTACTCATTTTGTCCGGAATCACCAGCAATAGTTTGTAACCCTTCATCCGAGAAGCCAAGGCAAGACCCAATCCTGTGTTTCCTGCCGTAGCCTCCACAATGAGTTGTCCCGGACGAATAGTACCCCGCTTCTCCGCTTGCACAATCATATTCAAACCCGTGCGGTCCTTGATGCTGCCACCTGGGTTCTGATTCTCCAATTTCAGGAAGAGGGAACTCTTTCCTGTGTTTAATCTTGAAAGTTGTACAAGGGGCGTATTGCCAATCATGTCCAAAACGTTGTTATATACTGCCATATTCTTCTTTATTAAATGGTTAACGAATGCCTAAATTGAATTAGAGTGATGAATGATTAGATTAGCGTCCGACACAATGCTTGCAGCCAATTATGGTTTACGAAATGTGGAGAGGATGGACCATCGACTCCGACAGCTAACAAACTATTGATTTATTTAGGGATAAAATGTCTATTGACACAAGAACTTTCGGACCAAAGTTCTTTAACAAACCGATGCGCAACATCGGCAACAACATCCGTTAACGTAACATCGGAAGAGCATCCAACGTGGATTTTTTTGGAATAAAAGCGGGGTGTACGCTAAAGTAATTTTTGCAAAAAAATCACAGCCGACAACCCTTGGCAAACGCATCACACGTTCGACAACCGAAGTCATATCTATGTTCATTTTCTTTGTCATTTCTTTGCCTTTTATTGTTTACTACCACCCAATCTCGTGATAGGTACTATCTCAAAAATTATAGAATGGCTCCTAATGAGAGCCTATCGAAGAAATCCTTCTATCGATAAATTTAGGTTTTGAAGCCTTTTTTGTTTTTATAATGCCGTCTGATTGCTCAGACGGCATTGGCAACTATTGTATTATTTTCCGCCTACTGATGCACTATAAATTCTTTCCAAGAACTGCAATGCACCTTTGTAACCGATATGTGAGCGGTTGACGATAAGTGTCTCTGACGAAGGTGTTGAAATTTCGAAGAACAAAGCGCCTTTCTTGTTGGCGAGGGTAAGTTCCCAAGATGTACCCAGAATCAGTGGCTTACCTGCCGTAAACTCCACATTCTCGATCAGTTTCTCCACCTCGTAGCCATCCTCCTCGAAAACAACGTCAATGCTTACGCCTTCTGAAATATTGTTCTTGAAGTACTCCGAAATGGCAGGACGGAACTTCTCCGGTGTTTTGTCGGTGATAATCACCTGTTTCGGAATCAAACCAATCTGATCTGCCAAGAATTTCGAATAAGCCAACGCATACGAAGCATCTGCCGTCACGACAAACTCACTTGGCATACCATACCAATATTCTGCGAAGAACTCAGAGAAGTGCTCAAGGTAGTAATAGTAAACATCTGCCTCCTGCTTAATAAATGCCTCAGACTGAGCTTTGTCGATTCCAGCATAATCCACCACCTGACGAATAAACTTAGCTGTCGCCTCTTCTCCTACTGGGATCTCAGGAATATGTAAGAATGGTTGATTATATTTCTTTTGAAGATGTTCTGCGTTTTTGACACCCACCCAAGGAGAAACCACTAAGTTGAATTGTGCCTGAGGAATACGTTTCCAAGCCTCAACACCAGGATTTTCAGGACCGAACAACACGTTCACCTCCAATCCTGCACCACGCAAAATGCGAGCAAGTTCCTGATAATCTCCACGCCAGTTTTGGTTGTAGTAAGGCACCTCAAACCAAAGGTTCACAAGGCCTTTCTTCTTTTCTCCGTCATAATCGCCGACAAACTGGTCGATGATAGCATCCACCACCACTTCATGTCCGTAAATGTTGTTGCCTTTAAAACCAGCCGTATTAGCATAGACTACAGGATAACCAGCCTTCTGATAGCGTCCCACCAAGTCTGGCACATTATCACCGATCAACTCACCCGTACACCCCGTCAACACCACGAAGAGATCACCGTCGTAAATTTTCAGTGTTGATTTGATAAGATTGTCGAGAGTTTTGATACCACCGAAGACCACATCATTCTCCGTAGCATTGGAGCTTGGCATGTTACCACCACCGGCTGCGATACTTCCCTGAAAACCATTCTCGAAAGTCAACATGGCAGTCGTCTTCAACTGGCAGCCTGGACTACAATTGGCGATTGGCACTGCGCCTTTGATGGCCACTACGGTGTTTGTCGCACCCACCGCACAAGCATATCTGACATCGGATATAACCGAAGGTTTTTTCTTTTGTATTTCGCTCATTTGAATATTTCTTTTGATGGTTTGAAATTTGTGGAATTATTCACCGAGTTTCTCTTCGATGTCCTTAAATACATCTTTGTCGTTGGTGAGTTTGAACGGATCTGTCTGGCTGAACCACCAATCATTGTATGGCAAGCGGACATGGCGTTGAAGGGTCTTGTTAAACTTAGTACGAGCCAAAACACCCTTCAAGATTTCGCCCACACGCAAAATACCGTCGTAGCCTACCGGAATATGCTCGTCGCCAAGGGCGAACGTCGGAACTCCAAGGTGACCTGCCACGGAAGCAAGTCCTGGGTGACGGATAATCAAGAAATCCGTTTTCACACGATTCAAGAGCTGAGGCAATTGGAAGGCACGCGTCTTGCTGACCGTATAGTGAGGGATATCTCCATAAGTCTCCACCAACTCCTTCAAGGTGTCTTGGTTCTTACCGGCACCATCATAAACCGGGTCGTGGTGGAAAACGAGTGCAGCCTCGTTCTTGATGCCCAACTCAGACAATACACTGATCAATCCATGTGCGTAAGCCGAACCGGTAAGCACCATTCCATATTTCCCCTTGAAATATTCGCGATATTCCTCCAATTTCGGAGCGATACGCTTATGCTCGCTTTCAATGAACTCTTCAACCTCTTTCTCTTTGCCTACCACCTTGGCGATGGCGCGCAACCAAGCATCTGTTCCTTTGATACCATAAGGCTGAGGGGCGTCGATTTGTGGAACGCCGAATTGATCTTCCAACGCAGCTCCCATGTAACCACCAAGGGTCTCACAGAAAGTAGTTGTTGCCACGGCCTCTGAAGCCTGACGAATCTCCTCAAACGAAGCACAGTCCAACAAGTAATTCACCCGCAAGCCAAGTGGCTTCAACAAGTCGGTGAACCAGTCTGTTCCCCAAAGGGCGATGATGTTGATGAGGTCTTTCTGCTTCTTCTTAGGATGCTTCTCAACGATCTGTCTCAAGACACCGTGGAAAGCCACATCGAAACCCGTACTCCAATGTTTGCTTCGGAAGCCCTCGCAGTGCAATGGGATGATAGGCACACCCACTTCTGGTTCCAACTCTTCCGCCACGCTATCGATATCCTCACCCGTAATGGCCGTTGCACAAGCCATGGCGATGAAGATAGCCTTCGGATTGTAACGCTCCTTGGCGATGCGGATAGCCTGTCTAAGTTTCGCACTACCACCGAAAACCATGTCTTTCTCTTGAAGGTTCGTGCTTATGTTCAATGTGTTCTGTTGTGGTTTGCCTCGACGCGCAAGACCCATGTGCATGGTAAGGTTGAACTTCGCATCCTCACTACTACAACCAATCGGCGCATGGTTAATCAAGACACAGTCGGTAAGGTTACCGATCTGACATTGTACGATGGCATTGGAACACATCGTCTCTTGGTTCAACGGACTCTGCAACTCGCAAAGTCTGCAACCTTGACCCGCACCCTTGCAACCACCATGCTTCTTAATGCTTCGCTCATCGTAGGCAGACTGTTCGATCAGTTGCTTTGCCGAGCCATCCCAACCGATGATTGTACCGAGACGCAATTCGCGGTTCTCGACGGTGGTCATATTTAAATTTATTCTATTCGCCATAATGAATTTTACTCTTCTTGATTTTTAAACTTCAACTTCCTTTCGTCAATCTTATAGTAGTAACTGACAATTTTCGACAAAGCCTCTTTGACAGGCAACTCGACATCGAAAACTGAAATGGCCTTTCTTTCGAACTGTTTCAAAATGTTTCGCCCTATTTTTTTGCAGACCACACTCCGACAATCAGAAAGCAACTCAACCGATTCCGACCGTTCACCGCCACCACAACCATTTTTAGAGCCACAGCCCGAGTTACAACCAGAATTGCAGCCGTCACCATTACCCGACCCGCATCCCGTGCCGCAACCAGAGGCGTCAGAGTTTGATCCTGCATTCTCAGCCACGTAATAATAGTGCTGTTCCGGCTCAACAGGGACAACCCTTGTCTCTTCCTTCCTGAAATCGATGCCCTCAACAGCATAAATCTCAAAACTTGGAGCCGAGCCAAAATGCAAATCGACATTCAAACCGTCGGATGTGGCAACTGCAATCTTATATCCCATAAGCACTTTTAAATCTAAATTCTACAACCGGGATCTTAGAAGCGGAGCTTTCTACATATCCCTACAATACACAATTCATGATTCTTAATTAAATCTTGTAGTCGTCTGCATTGTCCATCAGACCATATTCGAGCAAGATCTCCTCCAAACGTTCTGCCGTCATCGGAGTAGGGATCACGAAACTTGTGTTGTCTATAACAGCCTGGGCCAGATTACGGTATTCCTGGGCTTGGTCGGAATCCGGCTTATATTCAATCACCGTCTTCTTGTTGATCTCCGCACGTTGAACGATGTTGTTACGAGGCACGAAGTACAAGAGTTGAGTTCCCAACTCCTTGGCAAAAGCACGGAGCAAATCCAACTCGCGATCCACATTTCTCGAATTACAGATGATACCGCCCAAACGGACACCGCCAGTCTTCGCATAACGTTGGATACCCTTGGCGATGTTGTTAGCAGCATACAAGGCCATCATCTCACCAGAGGCTACGATATAGATTTCCTTGGCCTTTCCTTCACGAATAGGCATTGCGAATCCACCGCAAACCACATCACCCAACACATCATAGAACACATAGTCCAAATCCTCCGTATAGGCACCCAAGTTCTCCAACATGTTGATGGAAGTGATGATACCACGGCCGGCACAGCCCACACCTGGCTCCGGACCACCGGACTCAACACAACGTGTACCACCGAAACCCTCCTTCATGATTCGATCCAAGGAGATGTCTTCACCCTCGTCACGGATGGTATCCAACACTGTTTTCTGAGCCAAACCGCCCAACAAGAGACGAGTAGAATCAGCCTTCGGGTCGCAACCCACCACCATCACTTTCTTTCCATGCTCCACCAAACCGGCAGTCAAATTCTGAGTAGTCGTTGACTTTCCAATACCACCCTTTCCATAAATTGCTATTTGTCTGATTTCTCCCATTGTGATTATATTGTTTTATGCCACGCGAATGTGGCGGATGAATAATTAAAATAAGTTTTGTATCTCGTTGTATGTATATATTTTATCTAAAGCCTCGATAAGGTCGCCTGGCAAAGCCATAGCCACGATTCCCTTGTGCGACAGCAGGGCGTTGGCGCCTGTTCCTATCCGCGATGCCGTAACGTATTGGCAATCGGAGAAGAGTTCCACCGTCTTCTCCATCTCGACTTGCGAATGGCCTCCGTCACGACAAATTGGGGTCACCGTTCGCTTCTCCACAAAGACCCACTCGCCTTCAAAGAACTGGTATATGTAAAAATCCTTCGCTCGTCCGAAGTGGGTGTCCACCGTGTAGCCATCCGAAGAGGCCGCCGCAACGCGGAAAGCATTGTATTTCTTTTTATCATCCATGCGAAAAAGTCTCTTTGATGGTTAATTTTCTTTCATAAACCTGGTCGCCGAATTCCGATTTACCAGGAACACCGACAGCGTCTGCCCGGCAGTGTTGGCAATGGCGGAAGACATCGATATGCTTCTCGGCCTTCTTCCTCGCCTCATCGATCTCGAAACAGAGAGGAGCCCGCTGGTCGGACAACTCGAACTGCGGTATCAGCGGTATGATATTATAAATGGTCGCACCGGCCTCCCTCACCGTCTGGGCTATCTTCTCGATATGGCTACCGTTAATCTTCGGAACCAAGACACTATTCACCTTCACCGTCATTCCAGCCTTGGCCACCTTCTTGATTCCCTCTATTTGGTTCTTAATCAAAATTTCGGCTGCCTCCTCCGCCTCGTAGCGTTTTCCGTGATAGACGGCATACTTGTTCAATTGAGCCTCTATCGAAGGATCGACCGCATTGACCGTCACTGTCAAGGAATCGATGCCCACCTCGATGACCTCATCTGCCTTCTCAGCCAAGAGCAAGCCATTGGTGCTCATACACTTGATCAACTTCGGAAACTCCTTTTTCACCAGACGGAACGTCTTCAAGGCGTTGTCGGTAGCCAACGTATCACCGGGGCCCGCAATTCCCACCACCTTGATGTCTGGACATATCTTCAAAGCCTTCTCCACTACACTCAGGCTCTCCTCCGGCGTGATAACTTTGGAAGTGACACCCGGACGGTTCTCTGTATCATTGATTACCCTGTCACAGAAGCGACAAGCGATGTTGCAGCCTGGACTCACAGGGAGATGGATTCTTCCTGCGTTGTTCACATGTCCGCCGAAACAAGGATGTGAACTTTTTAAGATTTCGTAATTATTACTCATGTGATAGGTTCTTTAAATTTTACGTTTATGTTACTAATTTCTCAGGACGAATATAAAACTCCACCTATCAACCATAGACTGACTCACAACAGGAGAGACAAAGCAGTCCCTAGCTTCCCCAAAAGAGAAGCCTAACAACCTACTGCAACGATGTATCAGACAAGTGAAAAAGTTTCGAGAGTTGTGAGAAACATCGGGAGAGCCGAACTACTCCCCACGATGTTCTTCCGTCTATTATAATGGCTAAAAATATTCCGTCAATTATTGCTAAAAAGTTCAGTAGAGAGGTATCTGTCACCTGAATCAGGAAGCAAAACCACGATGTTCTTGCCTTTGTTTTCAGGACGGGAAGCCAAGATGGAAGCAGCCTTCAACGCTGCACCGGAAGAGATACCGACCAAGATTCCTTCACTGCGGGCGAAGTTACGACCTTCCTCCAAAGCATCTGCGTTTTCGATTGGCAACACCTCGTCATAGACCTTTGTATTGAGCACTTGAGGAACGAATCCCGCACCAATACCCTGGATCTTATGAGGGCCAGCGACACCCTTGGAGAGGACTGGGCTTGAAGCAGGCTCCACTGCCACCACCTTCACGTTAGGATTCTTCTCCTTTAGGAATTCACCCACGCCAGTCAATGTACCACCTGTACCCACACCAGAGACGAAGATGTCCACCTTACCATCCGTCTGAGCCCAGATTTCAGGGCCGGTGACTGCCTTATGGGCAGCAGGATTGGCAGGATTGGAGAACTGGCCTACTATCAAAGAGCCTTCGATGGTTTTGTTCAACTCCTCCGCCTTTTCGATAGCTCCCTTCATACCCTTGGCACCCTCCGTCAAGACAATCTCAGCACCATAAGCCTTCAAGAGGTTACGACGCTCTACACTCATCGTCTCAGGCAAGGTCAAGATAGCACGGTAGCCCTTTGCGGCAGCCACAGCAGCGATACCGATACCCGTATTACCACTCGTAGGCTCTATCAAGGTAGCTCCCGCCTTTATCTTGCCCTTCTTTTCTGCATCCTCAATCATCGCCAAAGCAATTCTATCCTTTACAGAACCAGACAAATTCATATATTCCAACTTGTCAAAGATGTGCGCAACCTTACTTCCTGCCTTCTCCGTATACCTATTTAATTTCAACAATGGAGTCCCACCAATCAACTCCAATGCACTTTCTTTAATTTCACTCATATTCCAATTCCTTTTTATTGTTTTACTATTTGTTTCCCTTATCCGATGCAAATATAGATATATATTTTATACCAACCTACTATATTGATAGGTTTTTTATAAAGAATTTTACAAAATAATAAATATATATTGATTTACAGCTAGTTACAAATACGCACTTATACGGGATTTTTGCAACAAAAGACAAAAAAACAGAAGAAGAATAGAAAAAACTGCTTATTTACCCTACAAACAAAAGGGTTATTATAAAAAAGGACGAAGCATGCCCCGTCCCTGCGTTTCGCCTACCAGCGTCTATAAAGATAGTTTGTTTACCTCATTTTTGATTAGCGGCAAAAGTCACATCTAAGGTTTCCTCCTAGTCCACTCTCCAACTTTCGATGGTACGTTCCGCAGAAGAGAAGTTGACCCCAATCTTGACAATCGGCCGTCCATCCGTACGGTAAGGATCCGCATACCCCTTCTCATTGATTTGGGCAAGCGCCCTCTCCGCGCTCTCATCCACCTTAAATTCGATGATAAAGATCTGTTTCGGAGCAAACAGGATGCAATCCAACCTGCCTTTGGAGGTATTGACTTCCGACTGCGTGTAGAAACCCAACCAGCGGAACAAGACATAGATGACCGTCTGGAAGTGTTTCTCGTTCTTGTTGTTCAGCACGTTCGGAATTTGCAGGAAAAACTCTTTCAGCAGCTCAAATGCCTCATCGATTCTGCCAGCTTTGAGGGCGAAATAGAAGTCACACATGTAGTTTTTGCCATCGTCCGTGCTGCACCCCACCCATGATGGCATCAACACCTCTAACATAGAGATTCGAACCTCTGAATTTGGATACCCAATCACATAACGTTCCATCTCTCTATCGTAATCTTTAATAGTGAGATAGCCAGCCTGATATAGCAACGGATAGACACTTTTTACATCCTCATATGATGCGTAGAACCCAGACTCAAAAAGTTCCACATGCTCAAAATCAAGAATCTGGGCATTGTGCTTCTTCAAATGGTCTATGACGTAGGAAGAAGTGGCGGTCTCAAACCAGAAATTTTTCAACTCCCTCTTGCTGAATGCAGAAAGAACACTCAGAGGATTGAAGACATCGGTCTTCTTTTTCGAAAAATGGTAGCCGTCGTATTTCAGTTTCAGATTCTGAAGCATTTCGTCAAATGAGCACTCCTCTTCTTTCGCAAATTCTTCTATGTCCTCTCTGAAATTCTCCAATAATTCCGCTTGAGTTATACCACATATATCGCAGAACTTATCATCCATGGAGATGTTTTCCAGATTGTTCAGCGTCGAGAAAATGGAGACCTGCGAGAAGCGTGAAATACCTGTGATGAAGACAAACTGCTCATACTGCTCGTTCACCTTCACCTGCTGATAGAACTCCTGAAGAATCTGCTTCACCTCCGGCAATTTTCCATCATGCAGATGTGCCAAGAGTGGAGAATCATACTCGTCTATCAAGATTACAGCTTTGCGACCTGTCTTTTTAACAGCTGTCTGAATTAGATTTTGAAAGCGCACGCCATTACTCTTCTCCTCATTCTGTATGCCGTATTCTTTCTCATACCACCATAATGTGTTGCCAATATATGAATGCATACCATTGACATCCATATCCTTGCATCCGCTCATATCAAACCTGAAGACAGGATATTTGATCCAATCCTTCTCCAATTTACTTATCTTCAAATCCTTGAACAACTCCTTATTCCCCTCGAAATATTGTTGTAGTGTATTGACAAGCAAAGACTTACCAAAACGACGCGGACGGGAAAGGAACACGAACTTTCTGTTCCTCACCATCTCATACATCCGCTCGGTCTTGTCCACGTAGGCAAAACCGCTCTCGATGATATCCTTGAAATCCTGTCTTCCTATCGGATATGGCTTTATCATAATGCTCTCTTTTTCTGTCAATTTACAAATATAATGATTTTCGATTGATTATCAATCCTCGCTTCCACACCGACACCAACCTCGTTGAAATCGCCTAGGAATCAAATATGGACGGAGCGTTAATCTTCAAAACATAAGCCAATAACATCTATATTCTTTTCTCACAAGAAAAGAACTTTTTCGAGGGTTCTGACAAAATTATTGAAGATGGCATGCATCCGCACATTTCCTATCAAACACCTTCAAATTCTTGAGCATGTATATTTAATTTTCATCTGAATGGAAATACTTTTTTATATTATCACCTGTCACTTCCCATTCAAGAACTTCATTCACACGTGGATATTCGTCGGAAACACGGAGAATAACCTTACTTCCTTTTTGTATACCATAATAAATTATCTCTTCGAATTCCTCAGTAAAAACCTTGTTTTTTCTTATATGTTCTTTATCCACACCTACTTTTATATAAGAAGAGCTTCTACCACTACCTCTTTTTACTGCATAAATTTCACCAATTGATATATTTGATTTTTCTAAGAACTTTTGTTCTAAATGAGCAACATATAAAGAATAAAAATCACAATACATCACTATTGATACTACAGGAAAAACTAAGCAGAGCAATATTGACATCAAACCAAATTTTCTTCCTAACTTATTTTTACTATTCATACGTTTTTCCAGTTTATTAAAAACGCTTATGCCCAAAATAAGCAACATATAAAATAATAGAGCCCCACTAATTCCAACAACAGGTCGTTCTCCTAGGACAATCAAAGAATAGTACGCATAATAATGATCAATAAAACCAACTAACAACATCGAAACAACTATCAATATCATAAATCTATTTTCAACTATGAAGTCAAAAAATTTATATTCATTCTTTTTACTCATATCTATTCTTCTCCTTTTTCTTCAAAACCATTAAAATAATCCACAATTTTCACTACTAAAACAGAGGCTTATTTATCAGGGACTTATTACAGAATAAGAATTAGGATAAAAATGTCCTCCTATATCAGGATACCCATACCATGGGATATGTGGAGAATGTTGAAAATATACACCTTCCGCAATAAAAAAACTTATGATTTCATCTCGTTCTATAGCTCTTAAAAATAAATCTTCTTCCATAATTTGGTTTTTCTACCGTCTTCTATTGTTCATCCCCCGTTCTACACTTACTTCACAGAAATTGCCAATAATTCACAATTAAAGTCTCACAGCTGCCATGCTCCAATTCTTAACTCTTAATTTTTAACTTTTAACTTTCCTCCACCTTCCATCCCTCAATCGTCCGTTCCTCGCTTGAGAAGTTGACCCCAATCTTGACAATCGGCCGTCCATCCGTACGGTAAGGATCCGCATACCCCTTCTCATTGATTTGGGCAAGCGCCTTCTCCGCGCTCTCATCCACCTTAAATTCGATGATAAAGATCTGTTTCGGAGCAAACAGGATGCAGTCCAACCTGCCTTTGGAGGTATTGACTTCCGACTGCGTATAGAAGCCCAGCCAACGGAACAATACATAAATGACCGTATGGAAGTGTTTCTCGTTCTTGTTGTTCAGCACGTTCGGAATTTGCAGAAAAAACTCTTTCAGCAGTTCAAATGCCTCATCGATTCTGCCAGCTTTGAGGGCGAAATAGAATCTCTGCATATTGATTTTACCATCATCAGTGCTACACCCCACCCACGACGGCATTAACACCTCCAACATAGAGACACGGACCTCACTATTGGGGTAGGAAATAGTATAAACATCCGACTCCTTGTCATAACCTTTAATTGTCAAGTATCCTGCTTGGTAGAGCAGAGGATAGACGCTTTTTACATCCTCATATGATGCGTAGAATCCAGACTCAAAAAGTTCCACACTCTCAAAATCAAGTATCTGGGCATTATGCTTCTTCAGATGGTCTATGACGTAAGACGACGTGGCGGTCTCAAACCAGAAATTTTTCAACTCCTTCTTGCTGAATGCAGAAAGAACACTCAGAGGATTGAAGACATCGGTCTTCTTTTTCGAAAAATGGTAGCCGTCGTATTTCAGTTTCAGCTTCTGAAGCATTTCGTCAAATGAGCACTCCTCTTCTTTCGCAAATTCCTCTATGTCCTCTCTGAAATTCTCCAATAATTCCGCCTGAGTTATACCACATATATCGCAGAACTTATCATCCATGGAAATGTTTTCCAAATTATTCAGCGTCGAAAAGATGGAGACCTGCGAGAACCGTGAAATACCCGTGATAAAGACAAACTGCTCATACTGCTCGTTCACCTTCACCTGCTGATAGAACTCCTGAAGAATCCGCTTCACCTCCGGCAATTTTCCATCATGCAGATGTGCCAAGAGTGGAGAATCATACTCATCTATCAAGACCACTGCCTTGCGACCTGTTAGGTTACAAACAGAACGGATAAGTTTCTTAAACCGCAGACCATTCTCTTTCTCTTCGCAACTTACACCATACTGATCCTCATATATTTTCAGAGTGCTCGCAATGGAAGCCTTTATACCGTCCATATCCATATCCTTACACTCACTCATGTCAAACCTGAAGACAGGATATTTGATCCAATCCTTCTCCAATTTGCTTATTTTCAAATCCTTGAACAGATCCTTATTTCCCTCGAAATATTGTTGTAGTGTATTGACAAGCAAGGACTTACCGAAACGACGAGGACGGGAAAGGAACACGAACTTTCTGTTCCTCACCATCTCATACATCCGTTCGGTCTTGTCCACGTAGGCAAAACCGCTCTCGATGATATCCTTGAAATCCTGTCTTCCTATCGGATATGGCTTTATCATAACTTTACCCTTTTCTACCGTTTCACAAATATAATGCTTTCTTCTTGATTTTGAAAACCAACTAATTTTCCCATAGCATCGGTTCGGCGAAAGAGTAAACACATCCAAGCGACTCTCGAAATCACACTTTTCGGAGGATTTTTTCAATTTTTCGTTTTCCACGCCACAGAGCCACCCCAAAGAAACGGTGCAGGAGATTACACTCCCGCACCGTCTAAAAAGGTCTCTGCTATAGCTTTCTGCTGTACTATCCGAGAATAGGGCTTCACACTCTCCGTGAGCCAGATATTTCCGCCCACCACCGTATCATGTCCGATGGTGATGCGACCCAACACCGAAGAGTTGGAATAAATCGTCACATTATCCTCGATAATCGGATGACGAGGGGTATTCACGATTTGGCCATTCTCATTGTAGGTGAATTTCTTCGCCCCCAACGTAACACCCTGATAGAGGGTGACATGGTTACCTATGATACACGTCTCGCCAATGACGACACCCGTACCATGGTCGATGGAGAAATATTCTCCTATCTCAGCTCCCGGATGGATATCTATGCCCGTCGCCGAGTGGGCCATCTCCGAAATAATCCGGGGAAGAACCGGCACTTTCAACTTCAGCAAAGCATGCGCCACACGGTAATGCACCATCACCTGCACTATCGGATAGCAAAAGATGATTTCGCTGTAAGCCGTCACCGCAGGATCCGAATCGAACATGGCTTCAATGTCCGTATAAAGCACCCGCTTAATCTCAGGCAGAGCGTCCAAGAATTGGATGGTGATCTGCTCCACCTCCTCTTGGCTCTTTCCGCCATTGAAGCTATTGAAACTCAAACCAATCTGCTCACTCAACTCCTTCGTAAGCAACTCCATATTGATGCCGACCCGATAGAGACGACTTTCATGGTTGTCAATCTCCGCTCCAAAGAAGCCAGGGAAGAAGATCTGCTTCAACAGTTCAATCACACGTTTCAATGCATCGACGGAGGGCAATCGCTTCCCTTCCGTCTGCATTTTCTTCTCCTTCTCCGAGACCTCGGCCAAAAGAAGGATATTTCTCGTCAACGCCTCTTTCTTATCCATCCGCTCATGCCATAGAATTATTCTACTTCGTATTGCCTACAATCTTCCTAAGCGCCACGACCAAGCGGTCGATCTCCTCACGCGTGTTATAGACGGCAAAGGTTGGTCGGACAGACATCTCATAGCCCAAGGCACGCAAAGCGGGCTGTGCGCAGTGATGTCCCGCACGTACAGCGATACCCTCCTTGTCAAGCATCTGTCCTACCTGAGGTGCAGGGATACCTGGAATGTCGAACGACACTACACTCACCCTGTTACGAGGATTCCCGATCAAGGTGACTCCAGGAACCAAAGCAATCTGCTGGCGGGCATACTCCGTCAAATCGTGTTCATGACGCTCAATGCTATGAATGCCGACACTGTTCACGAAATCAAGTGCATAACCCAATCCGATAGCATCGGCAATGTTAGGCGTACCTGCCTCGAAGCGTGCTGGAGGCTCGTTGAACTCCGTCTTTTCGATTGTCACATCCTTGATCATGTTACCACCTCCCTGCCATGGCGGAAGCATATCCAATGCCTCCTTCTTTCCATAGACTACGCCAATGCCGGAAGGACCATAAATCTTATGTCCGGAAAAGACAAAGAAGTCGCAATCCATATCCTGTACATCGATCTTGGTATGAGCCACAGACTGAGCCCCGTCAATCAACACAGGGATATTGTGAGAATGGGCTATCTTGATGATGGTCTTCACGTCGTTGATAGTACCGAAGGTATTGTTGACATGACCCACCGAGATGAACTTGGTACGAGGTGTAATCAATCGTTCCAATTCAGGCAAAATCAAGTCGCCGTTCTTATCCACAGGGATGGCACGCAGTTCTGCCTTGCGCTCCTTGCAGACTTGTTGCCAAGGAACGATATTGGCATGATGGTCAAGTGTAGAGACAATCACATTGTCGTTCTCCAAGAGGTACTTGCGACCGAACGTCTGAGCCACCAGGTTGATACCCTCCGTCGTACCACGCACGAAGACAATATTGTCGGTGGTTGGCGCATTGATGAAGCGAGCCACCTTCTCACGGGCGCCCTCGTATTGATCGGTTGACCTTGCTGCGAGTGTATGCGCTCCCCGATGGATATTCGAGTAGTCCGTCTTGTAGAAATGGCTGATGCCATCAATCACACGCAACGGTTTCTGCGTCGAAGCTCCATTGTCAAACCAAACCAAGTCCTTGCCGTTGACCTTCTGGTCAAGGATAGGGAACTGCTTGCGAACCTCCGTCTGGTCGATGGTGTCCACCTCCTCATAGCGCAAGTTGCGGACAAGCTCGGTCTCGGGAATTCCGACACCGAAGCCATTATCCTTCAGCAAGCACTGCTTCTTGTCCGGCTCTACATCGTCATCCGACGGCACGACACGGGAAGGAGCCTCATAATTCTGAAGGTCCTCGGAGAAATACTTCTCCACCACGCTCTTGAAGAGTGCGGTGTCGGTCACCGAAAGATCTCCGGACAAGGGAAGTTCCGGCAAACGGAATCCATCGAAATCCCCATCAGGCACCGTCTGCGCCGATGCCGGATTTACATCTGGCACCGGCACATCGCTGTCCAATCGGAATTGAGGAATCTGTCCCAAATCCGGAATGTCTGGCCGAAAATTATCTAATTCGTTACCGTACATTATTTTTCAATTTGGTTTCTGTGTTGATAATCATGATAATAGCCAACCTCCACATTTTCGAGGACAGCAATAGCGTCGTCCGTCAAGCTAGCCAAGCTGAAGTACTTAGTCAACAAGTAGCTTGCCACACCGTATTGGTCGAGTCCCATGAGACGAGCAGACAATGATGGAGCAATCTCGCCAGGAATACCAGCTTGGTGCAAACCAACGACACCCTGCTCCTTCTCACCCGTACGGACGAGGATGATGTCCGTAGTACCTACGCCACGGTTAGTCAAATATTGACCCTTGATCTCCACCTTGTCTGAAGGGATGATAGGAACACCACGCCAAGTAATTACCTTCGTACCGAACAAGTCGATAGAGACAGGAGGGACACCACGCCAAGTACACTCACGCTCGAAAGCTGCAATGGCACGAGGGTGTGCGATAAAGAAAGCTGGCTCCTTCCAAACGAGAGAAAGGAGTTCATCCAAATCGTCTGGAGTTGGAGTACCATAACGTGCGCTGATCTTGTAACCAGGAGCAGCTTGAGCCAACAAACCGAACTTTTTGTTGTTGATAAGCTCCCACTCTTGACGCTCCTTGATGCTCTCGATAGAGAGACGCAATTGTTGCTCCAATTGGTTGTAAGGTGCATTGTACAAATCGCTCACACGAGTATGCACACGAACCACCGTCTGCAAAGTATTGAGTGAGTACTCTGTTGGGTTCTCATCGTAATCGATATAGGTCTCAGGGATGATGTTATCCTCCTCGTGGCCGCTCACTAGGTCGATGTGCTTTTCACCGTGGTCGTTTACGGTTGCCTTCAAACGCAAGTGGTCGTCCACCGCATTGTTGAATTGCTCACGGAAGTTTGGCTTCTCCTTGATCAGTTTCTCCAAAACAGGGGTTTCCAATTGAAGGAAAACTGAATTGGTCAAAGAACGAACGGAAACTGTAGAATCAGCTGCGCTCAACAAATCAGCCTCACCGAAATACTCGCCGGCGCCCAACAAAGCGATACGGAGTTCCTCACCGTGAAGACCATTACTGATGACCTCAGCCTGACCACTTGCCACGATAAAGAATTTCTGTTTGTCCTTGCCTTGTGTGATCAAGTTCTCACCACGATTCACCTCTACAGGGACGAAGTTGCGAGCCAAATCAGCAACGATCTCTTGATCGATGTTGGCGAAGAGCGGAATCTGACGCAAATCCTTGGCTGTGAAGCTTGCCACGCCGTCAAAATATTGGATGGCGATTCTGTCGGCCTTCTTCAACTCCACCTTCGTACGGTTAACACGGTAAGTGCCACTTTCCACCTGCGTCCAAGGGAGCAACTTCAAAAGTAATCTCGGAGTGATGGAACCCATCTGAGGAGGGGTCTTGGTGGTATTCGCTAATTTACGCGCTGTTGCAGTCGTTATACTGCGTTGAATGTTACTATCTGCCATGATTTCTTATGATTTTTATTAAACAATTTTATACTTTTTAGCTACAAATCCTTGGGAACTGGGCATAGTTCCCCCAACCCATTGACTTTACTATTTTTCTATCTTAAAAGGGAAAGTCGGACGCGACCCGACAATTATCTCAAATTCTCACGATCCTTCACTACTCCATCCACAATCGAAAAGACATTGAACACAGGTTCTACGCCTGCCAATGAAAGGATGAAATATAAGGCATTAGGATCAACTGCCAGCCGTTTATCCTCTTCGGATGGACGGGAAGGCGAAGCGGGATGGCTGTGCCAATTACCCACGATCACCAGGCCTTGTTGCCGGGCATACTTCATCGCTGCAAACTGCTCCTTAGGGTCGAAACTGAAGTGCTCCTCCGAATGGTCCACATTCGTCATCGGATAGTTTACCGTAACGGTATGCTTATCCGGACCGAGCAAGTAGCCACACGATTCGATAGGAGCATCCTTCCTTGCCTGCTGCAAGAGCGACTGATATGCCTCTTCTGTTATTGTTATCTCCATTTATTTCTGAATAAGTACTTTGTGGACATTACCCTCCACATGATCAATGCTTAACACCTTGTAACCCTGCTCGGTAGCCGAACGAGGCACATTATTGAGAGGCTCCCCTTCCGTAAGCAAAACCTCCAACACATCACCCTCCGGGATCTGTGCCAACTTGAGCTTTGTCTTCACAAACGTCATCGGACAATGCTCCTTCGTGATGTCTAATGTATGAGTTGCCATGAGTATTATGAATTTTGAATTATAAATTATGAATTTTCGCAGGGATTAAATGAACATAGTCCGTCCACCCTCCGAGATCTCCAAGAATGTCGCCACACCAAGCGTATCCTTCACCTCATGGATGAAATCCTTCTGTTCAAGTCCCAACACGTGCATAGCCATTTCACAGGCATAGAGATTCACACCGAGGGCATTGGCGGCATCCACCAACTCTTCCAACGTCGCCACATTGTTCTTCTTCATCAACGAGCGGAAAATCTTAGGACCGATACCAAAGAAATTGAAACGGCTCGTCGGCGTGGCACTCAAACCACCCATCATGAAACCGAACAACTTCGTAAGCCAATTGCCCCCGACGAAGGAACGACCCTTTTTCTGTTTGATGGCATCCAAGCCCCAAAAGGTAAAGAAGATATTCACTTCGTAGCCCACTGCGGCCGCACCCGTAGCAAGGGTGAAGACAGCCGTCAGTTTATCGAACTCGCCAGAGAATGCAATCAATGAAAGTTTCTTTTTATCCGCCATATCCATCTTATTTCTGGTGAGAAGCAAGGTCGCAAGTACCTTGTTCATAATCGATTAGTTCCGTAACAGTCGGATTCTTACCGCAGAGCGGACAAGCATCATGACGCTTCACGTTTATCTTTCGGAAATCCATCGTCTTAGCATTGAAAGTCAACAACTTATCCGTCAACAACTCGCCCACTCCCGTGATATACTTGAGCGTCTCTGCAGCTTGGATGGTTCCCAACATACCAGCAATGGCACCCAAGACACCCGCTTGAGAACACGTAGGCACTGCATTGGCAGGAGGCGGAGTCTTGAAAATGCATCGATAGCACGTATGCCCTGGAACATGCGTAAAGGTTTGCCCCTCAAAACGCAAGATACCGCCATGGCTGAATGGCTTGCCCGCCATCACGCACGCATCGTTAATCAAGAATTTCACAGGGAAATTATCGGTTCCGTCCACGATAAAATCGTAGTCGCTCACAATGTCTTTCGCATTGTCCGCACGAAGGAAATCCTGATAAGTAACCACCTTCACATGCGGGTTGATGGCCTGCATCGTCTCCTTGGCCGACTCCACTTTAGGCTTGTTCAAATCGGCCGTCGTATGGATAATCTGCCGTTGCAGGTTACTCAAATCAACCACGTCACCATCCACAATACCGATGGTGCCGACACCTGCCGCTGCTAAATACATGGAAACAGGAGCACCCAATCCACCAGCACCGACCACCAAAACTTTGGCCTGTCTGATCTTCTCCTGACCCTCTACGCCCACATCCTTCAACAAGATGTGACGTGAATATCGAGTTAATTCTTCTTCTGAAAAATCGAACATACTAACTTAATTAAGAGTTTCAAATAAGAGTTTTGAATTGTAAATTAAGAGTTTTAGATTAGATTTAGCAAGCACCGCCTCCCATAAAGTAGAGGAAATCGACGCTATCGCCTTCCTTAATCTCTGTCGTGCCGAAATCGTTTCTGTCCACGAACTCTTCATTCACTTGCACGCTCACCAACTCGGGTTGTGCCACATTATTTTGCTTGATCAACTCCGAAACCGTAATTGGAAGATTGATCTCTTGTTTTTCTCCGTTTACTATGATAACTGCCATAACTTACATCTTGTATTTTAGAAGGTTAACTACTTACTGAACAATGAGGTGGACAAATAACGCTCACCAGAATCCGGCAAAAGAACCACGATTCGCTTGTCACGATTCTCAGGACGCTGGGCCACCTCAATAGCCGCATGCAATGCCGCACCCGAAGAGATGCCGACCAAGATGCCCTCCTGACGAGCCAAATATCGTGATGCCTCAAAAGCCTCCTCATCCTTCACTCGGAATATTTCGTCGTAGATACGTGTGTTGAGAATCTTCGGGATGAAGCCAGCACCGATGCCCTGCAACTTATGAGGCCCCGCCTTATAGCCAGACAGCACCGCACTACCCAATGGCTCGACTGCAATCACCTTGATGTTCGGATTATGCTCCTTCAAGGCTACGCCAACACCCGAAATAGAGCCTCCCGTACCGACCCCGGCAATGAAGATGTCCACTTTTCCATCCGTATCCTCAATGATCTCCTTCGCCGTCGTAGCAATATGCGCCTCAGGATTGGCAAAGTTCTCAAACTGCTGCGGGATGAAGGCGTTACCAATCTCCTCAGCCAACTCGTGCGCCTTGCGGATAGAGCCTGGCATACCTTCGTAGGCCGGTGTGAGAACCAACTCTGCCCCCAATGCCTTCAACAAAGCCCGACGTTCAAGACTCATGGAATCTGGCATGGTAAGAATCAACCGATAACCTCTTGTCGCTGCCACGATAGCCAAACCAATACCCGTGTTTCCACTGGTCGGTTCGATAATCACCGTGTGCTTACCTATCAAGCCCTTCTTCTCTGCATCCTCAATAAGTTTCAGACCTACACGGTCTTTCACGCTTCTCCCCGGATTCAGGAACTCAAGCTTGGCCACGATGGACGCCTTGGTTTTCTTGTCCTTCTCCACTCTCGTAAGCTCCAACAGGGGAGTCTTACCAATCAACTCAGTCACGTTGCTTGCTATACTTGCCATTATACCTCCTTCTTTTCCATTGAGTTTTCCATTGCCCAAC
>JAGCWQ010000232.1 GCA_017961765.1 Paludibacteraceae bacterium
CCGCCTCGAAGAGGCGTCACAACTATTGGCCCCGCACCTCGGTGTGGGGTGTTGTCGGTGCAGTCCTCCTTCCCGCCTCGGAGAGGCGACACAACTATTAGCCCCGCACCTCGGTGTGGGGCTGACTGTCCGTTCCCCCCTCTCATCCCTTCACCTTCTCTTTTAAAAGAGCAATCACAGCCTCTTTGTCTGTTTCGGAGGAGAATCCTTTCTTATCGATGGGAATCATGGAATAGGGTGTGATATATAGAAAGATATAATCCTTTCTTATCTCTATGTTTGTGAATTTCTTGTAAGGGTAGGTGGCATGAGAATCTTTGCTGAGGTCATTGTTCGCATTAGTTTCTATTTCCTCGTCTTTGAAAATGTATGTTTGGTGGGATATGTTTTCTCCAATGAGTCTTTTGTAAGTCTTCCTAGTCATGAAATAGAGGTAGATATAGTAGATAATTGGAAATAGCCATAAATATGCGGCATAACTATCAAACCATACCCCGGATGTCGCGAATCTATAACATTCCCAGAAAAGTACCCACAAAACAAAAACGCCCATTACGTAGCGCATGATTCTTTGCCTTCGAGTTGATAGGGCCAACTTCGTTAATTGTTGGTAGGTTAAAAGTGTCTCGTTTTTTATTTCCATTTTCTATTGCTCTTTTTTCTGTTATAGTCTGACAATTGTCAGACCATGGCAAATGTACGAAAATATATGGGAACGAAGCCCATTTGGATTGTCGTTTCTTTTTAAAATGAAATTTACCTTACTGTTTTTGCTGTTGCTTTTTGTGTTAAAAATGGTTTTGTTTTGTGTATTTTGCTTCTTTTTCTTGTCGGATTTGTGGAAAATCTGTAAATTAGCACCGCTTTTAGAGATAATGTATTTCGTGTTATTCTGAAATTTTGGTGATGGCCACAATGCGCTGAGGATAAATAAGGAAGTTGGATTGGATTTTAATTCTGGGATTTTACGTTTCTTGGGCAAGGTCTGAATCAAAAATGCTTTTTAACAATGTATATGTGTGCTTTCTTTTATGAAAATGGGAGCAGACTTCTCTTTTGGCTTGCAGCGTTCTCTGCGGTCTGTGTGATAACTGCAATTAAAAATTGGAAATATTAGGTTTCTGTGAGAGTAGAATAGCTTTTTTTATAGATTGATTGTTTTTTTTTGAGGGCATCTTCGTTGAATGTTGCGGAGATGCCCTTTTTTGTGAAATGTCGATTTTGCAGCCCCATTCTTACAAGGTCAATTCGCAAATTTCTGCGTTGCTGCATTGAATCAGGTCTTGTGGCGCGGCCTTGATTTGCAATCCTCGTATGCCGGCACTTACATAAATATAGTCGAAGTCAACCGCCGTTTTGTGGAAGAAGGTGGGATAGTTCTTCTTCATGCCCAATGGGGAGCAACCTCCACGGATGTAGCCCGTCAGCCCTAAAATCTCTTTCATGGGAATGAGGTCGCAGTTCTTGTTGCCGGATACTTTGGCGGCCAGTTTCAAGTCCACCTCGTCTCCTCCCGGTATGACGCAGACGAATATGCCGGTTTTGTTTCCCCGTAGGACCAACGTCTTGAATACCCTTTCGATGGGTTCGTCCAATTGGGCGGCAACGTGGACGGCACTCAGGTCGTTCTCGTCCACCACGTAGGGAATAAGCTCGTATTTGACTTTCTTGCTGTCCAATATTCGAGCCGCATTTGTTTTATTGATTTTCATGATGATATATCGATGTTTATTTGATGATTAGCTCTTGACCCAAAGAGATGGAGTTGTCTTTTAGATGGTTCCATCGTTTTAAATCTTCCACACTGCAGCCGTAGCGTTTGGATATGTTGTATAGTGTGTCTCCTTTCGCTACGGTGTGCGTTTGTTGGCTTGCCTTCCCTTTTTTCGTCTCTTCTTGTTTCGGGGAGACTTTCGTCTCTTTTGGCTCCCTTTGTTCGTTTTTTTGCTCTAACTTCTCCTTCGCTTCATTCAGCTCTTTGATCTCCTTCATGAAACGTTTCCTGGCTTTGCGTATGTCCCGGTCGCTCGTGATACGCCTTGCCTTTTTGTAGCGTTTTTTGAAATATTTGGTTTCGCTGTCTTCTATCATGATGCCTTTGGAGGTGGAGGCGTGGATGAAGTCGAACTTTTTTCCTTCTCTTTTTCTGTAAACGATGCCGACATGCCCCACTTTCCGTCCTTTAGAGCCTCGGTAGAAAACGAGGTCGCCCTCTTTCAAGTGCCTTTTGAATCGGATCTTCTTTCCTTGCTTGGGCTGGTCGATAGAAGAGCGGTTGAGCGTGATTCCCAATCGTTTATAACAGAAACGGGTGAAGCCGGAACAATCGAAGGCGTTGGGTCCTTCTGCTCCGTGACGGTAGGGTTTGTGCTGTTGTTTGGCGGCAAACTGCAACATCTCCTCGATGCTTTCCAGTTCGGGCATGGATTTGATCTCTTCCTTGCTTCTTGCGTTGGCATGGAACGGGATGTAAAGTATTGCCAATAGTATGAATATGAGTTCTCTGCTTCTCATTTTATTTCTTTTTATTGGGGTGCCTCAATGAAGGGACGCCTTTTTCGTCTGTTTTTCAAAGATACCACAAAATTGGGTAAGAATGAAATTAGCTGAGGACTATGAATTGTGATTTTTTGAAAACCACCATGTTGGATGAGCCTTTGATTTATTGGTGAATTACCTGTGCCGTTCATCGTTTCCCTTTCCAAATCTTTGTCTCGTTTTTGTCTGGTTTGGGGACTTTCACGGAGAACCATCTATAGACGGGTGTCTCCAATCCGATGCCGTGCATGTAGTTATAGGTGGCGAGGTTCAACCCTTCGCCGATGGCGTCAATGTCGTAGTCCAATACCTCTTCAAAGTCCACTTCGTTGTTGGCGAATGGATTCTTCTCTTGGGAGGTTCGTTTTACATTGAATTTCTCTGGGTTTTGTCCTGATGGACTATGCTCGGTCATAGCGTATCTATGCCAGAAAGCCGATTGTACCAATCCTTCGCTGAAGAGTTGTCGGACGACTTCTATGGCGTTGATGGTCTCTTGGAGCGTCTCGCCAGGGAATCCGTACATGAGGTAGGTGTGGACCATGATGCCTGCGTTGGTGAAATGGCGGGCCGAATCTGCGGCTTGACCTATGCTCACCCCTTTGTTCATGAGTTTCAGCAGTCGGTCGGAAGCCACCTCCAGTCCCCCAGAGACGGCTACGCATCCTGCATCGGAGAGTAGGTCGCAGAGCTCTTGCGTGTAGGATTTCTCGAAGCGCACGTTCCCCCAAAAACTGACGGTCAGCTTTCTTCGTAGGATCTCTTCTGCCACTTCCTTCAGCAACTTCGGCGGAAGTGCCTCGTCGGTGAAGTGGAAGCCAGTCTCTCCCGTTTGTGCGATGATGCTCTCCATCCGGTCCACGATTAGTGCCGCCTTGGGTGCGTCGTATCGGCAGATGTAATCTATTGTCGTGTCGCAGAAGGCGCACTTCGCCCAATAGCAACCGTGTGCCATCACCATTTTGTTCCATTTGCCGCAACTCCATAGCTTGTGCATGGGGTTTACCATGTCGGTCATGGAGAGGTATAGGTCCATTTTTAGTCCGCTGAAATCGGGCGTTCCATTCTCTGAGAATGGAATGTTTTTGTCGTTGTTGCCGCTGTAGATCAGTTTCCCCTCCTCTGTGTAGTAGGTGCGGATCAACTCTTCTTTAGGACACTTTCCTTCCAAGTATTCCGTGATTTTCTGGATGGGCAGTTCCCCGTCGTCCAGCGTGATGTAATCGACGTATTGGAAGATTCGGCTGTCGCTCAGATGCCTGAGTTCCGTGTTGGGAAACCCTCCGCCGATAATTATCTTTATCTCGGGATAGTGGGCTTTGATATGTTGTCCGCAACGCAGGGCGGCGAGAAGGCATCCTGGGAAAGGAACGGAGAAACCGACAATTGGGGCGTCCGACTCCTTTATTTTCTCGTCGAGAAGTTTCATCGTCTCGATGTCGATGATGTTGGGCTTTGAGGCCAAAGCTTTCTCTATCTTGTCGAAAGTGGGCGCATAGGAGGAGAGGCTCTCCGCATATTTGATAAGGTCGAAGAAAGGCGAGACCATCTCTCGTAGGTAGTCGGCGATATCTTCGATGAAGAGGGTGGCGATATACCGAGCCTTGTCTTCGATACCAGATACACCGAAGGCCCATTCCATGTCGGCCGTGTTATCGAAGCGAGGGCCTTCCGGAAATAGAGACCGGTTGGCGATGCGAGGGGCAAGCGTCCTCTCTTTGCCTTGCAGGAAGCGGATGGCCGATTCGACGCTATGGATGTAGCGGTCTCTCTCTTGAAAAATACGGGCGGCCTTCTGAGACATTTTCTTCCCTGCAGTCTCGTCAAAGACTCTTTGGAGAAAGTCTTTGGTGTAGATTCTGCAAATCAACTCGATGCCTAAATCGGATTGGAAGACAGTGTGTCCCTTCATCTTCAGGTATCCTTTTAGGACAGAAGTGGAGGGGTAGGCCGTGTTCAGTTGGGTCAACGGTGGAATCGTCAGAAGTATCTTCATCGTGCTGGATTGTTATCGTTTCTCTACCAATTCGCAAATGCGGACAATGACGGAGACTGCAGCCTCCATGGATTCGATGGGTACATATTCGAATCGACTGTGGAAATTGTGGCCTCCTGCAAAAATGTTGGGGCAGGGGAGTCCTTCGAACGAGAGCCTTGCTCCGTCTGTTCCGCCTCTGATAGGGCTGACTTTGGGCACTATGCCGCAATCTTTCATGGCTTGCTTGGCAATATCCACGACATACATGACGGGTTCAACTTTCTCTATCATGTTGTAATATTGGTCTTTGACATCGGCAAGGACGGACCCCGCACCGTATTTGTTGTTAATGCCCTCTGCGGCTGATTGCATTTGGGCTTTCCTCTCTTCAAAACGCTTGCGGTCGTGGTCGCGGATGATATAGTGCATTTCGCATCGTTCCACTGTTCCCTCCATCTGGTTGAGGTGGAAGAATCCCTCCCTGCCTTCCGTCTGTTCCGGCACTTCGTTCTGAGGAAGAGTTTGAGCCAATTCTATGGCGATGGAGAGTGCGTTTTTCATTTTCCCTTTTGCATATCCGGGGTGTACGTTCCTTCCGTTGACGACGATTTTGGCTGAGGCGGCGTTGAAGTTCTCGTATTCCAATTCCCCGATTTCGCCTCCGTCCATCGTGTAGGCCCAGTCGGCTCCGAACTCTTTGACGTCGAAGAAATCTACGCCCCGGCCGATTTCCTCATCGGCGGTAAAGGCAATTTTGATAGTGCCGTGCTTGATTTCCGGGTGGTGGAGCAGGTGCTCCATGGCAGTCATGATTTCGGAGACGCCAGCTTTGTCGTCGGCACCCAGCAGCGTGGTTCCGTCGGTGACGATGAGATGCTTCCCGATGTATTGGTTCAGTTCAGGGAACTCTGATGGGGAAAGAGTGATGTTCAATTCTGGATTCAAGAGGATGTCTCCTCCTTCGTGAAGGAGGGTTCGAGGCTTGATCCCTTTGCCTGGAGCGTCGGGACTGGTATCGACGTGTGCGATGAAGCCGATGGTGGCGCACTCCTTCTCCGTGTTTTTGGGTAGCTCTGCCGTAATGTAGCCTTGGGCGATGTGGTCACGGCAATTTTTTAATCCTAAGACCTCTACCTCTTTGAGTAATTCCTTGAGAAAGAGGATCTGACCTTCTGAGGAAGGTGTGGTTTCGGATTCTTCGTCAGACGTGGTGGCGAATTGTACGTATCGTAAAAATCGTTTGTCAACAGATTCCATAATCGTGAAAATATTTGTGTTGGGGCAGATGTAGCCCGCCCTTCAAAGATACCATAAAAAAGGGAAGTGCGAAAGAGCGAAGGACTCTTCATGCAGATTTCTTCTTCGGGAAGATAGATAATAAGGAGGAAGGTAGAGTCCTTTTGTCGTTTTTTGTGTAATTTTGTCGCTTGTTTTGAAATTCGATTTTATTGGTATTTAATGTATTGATTTTAAATAATTTATAAAATATAAAAATGAAGGGGTTATATACAATTTTACTTCTTATTGGTTCCAATATCTTCATGACGTTGGCGTGGTATGGACATTTAAAGCTTCAGCAGGCTAAGATCAGTGAATCATGGCCTTTGTATCTTGTGATTGTCTTCTCTTGGGCGATTGCTCTTTTTGAGTATTCGTTGCAGGTTCCAGCCAATCGTATCGGTTTTGAGCAGAATGGGGGACCGTTTAATTTGGTCCAGTTGAAGGTGATTCAAGAGGTGGTCTCCTTGATCGTCTTTTCCATTGTTGCCATGGTGATGTTCCAAGGTATGGAGATTAAGTGGAATCATTTGGCGGCCTTCGCTTGTTTGGTGGCAGCTGTTTATTTCGTTTTTATGAAATAGAAATTTAGACGATTGTGTTGTTTCCGTAGAGGCGCAAAATCTTGCGTCTCTA
>JAGCWQ010000233.1 GCA_017961765.1 Paludibacteraceae bacterium
CTGGATACTCTATTTCCCAAACGATTTTGATTTGCCGGACATGTCTGAGTATGAGAAGGTGGAGGATTATAAAGGAATGGGTAAGATTTACACTCTCAAAGATGAAAAATTTGTGAGCGATAGTCGTGATCAAATGCTTAAATGGGTGGAAGCTTACAAAAAGTTTGAAGTGAAATACGCCCAGCCAGCCTCGAAAGAGGAAGAAACGGATTGAAAAGGATCCAGTCAGTCGCCGTCAATTATAAAGAATGCGTTATGCACTGCTTGTCGCAATGGATAACGCATTCTTTGTTTTTTCAGCTGATCCCTCTACTATTGTTGGAATTTTGCCACATATTTGTTGAAGAAATCGTCCCTGTACATGTTTCCGATGGGAACGACGAATGTCTTGATAAAGATATCGTTGTTGTCGAACGACTCGATTTTTTCTGTATTTACGATGAATGATTTGTTCACTCGTATGAAGTGGTTGGTTGGAAGGATGTCGTTGATTCCTTTCATGTTCATTCGAGTGACGATCTTTTGGTTGTCCAAGTGGATGATGACGTAGTCTTTCAGGCCCTCCACGAAGAGTATGTCGTCGAATTTGATTCGGAAGAATTTCCTATCCGACTTTACTAAGAAGTACTCTTGGTTGTTCACTTCCAAACTGCTTTCCAACCCTTCCTTTTGTGATAGGAATTCGTGGTATGATTCGGCTTTTTGAACGGCTTTTTTGAATCGTTCGTCGTCGATCGGTTTGGTCAAGTAGTCAATGGCATCCACTTCATAACTGTCCACCGCATATTCGGAGTAGGCTGTTGTGAAAATCACGAGTGTTTTTTGAGGAATGCTTTTTGCAAATTCAAGCCCTGTAGTTCCTGGCATCTGAATGTCAAGAAACACTAAATCTACGGGATTGCTTTCCATGTAGGTCGCCGCAGATTGGGTTTGGTTGAAGCGCCCGACAATTTCCATATTGGGGGCGTTCTCCTTGATAAGGGATTCGATGGTTTCTCTTGCTAAAGGCTCATCGTCAATAATGATACATTTCATTCAGACTTCTATTCTTAAATTAACGGTATAAGTATTATCTGTCTCTTCTACGTTAAGAGAATGAGAAGTTGGGAATAGAATTTCAAGTCTTTTCTTTATGTTGACTAGACCAATACCACCAACGTCATTTTTCCCGATTAACTCGGATTTTGTATTTTGACATTGAAAAAATAACCCCGCTTCATCTCTCCTAAAAGATACAATGACCTTCGATCCGTCGTTCGGATTGTATTTCACTGCATTTTCGACAAAAATAATGAATAAAAGGGGAGGAAGCAAGACATCTTCGGTTTTTCCTTCTTTATTTATTTCATAAGAGAAATTATCCCTTCGTATTTTTTCTAAAAGAAGGTAGTCGTCCAACAATTTTATTTCGTCGTCGAGGCGGACAATCTTCTTCTTCGCATTGCTTAGTTGGTATTTTAGAAGGTCTTTTAACTTGCTGAGAATCAATGATGCTTCCGCCTGATCCTTCTTGATCATCATGTTGGCATTGTTGATGGTGTTGAAAAGGAAGTGAGGATTTACTTGGTTTCTCAATATTTTTAGTTCTGCTTTCAACGTGCTGATTTCCAATTCTTCTTGCCTTGTTTTTTCTTGTATCCATACTTGGAGGAGGAGAAAGGAGGAGGTGAAAGTGACCATCATTCCGTAGATGATGTAGGAGGAAACCATCAGGATGGTGAAGAAAGCGATGGATTGACCTCTGGTGAATCCTTCTGGTGGACAATAGTAAAAGTGCGATCCGTTTACAATCAAGGCCAATATTGTCGAACAGATGAAAAACCATGAAATGTATTTCGATAATTTCCCTTCCAGCATGAATCGCGGGGTCAGCAAGTAGATATTGAGATAGATGGAGATGTTGACCGAGAGATAGTAGCAGAGCCATCCTTTGATGTGGTTTGCGTCGACTGCAAATGTGCTGTCGGGCCTGTTCAAGAAAACAACCGACGTGATTAGGAGAATGAGCAGTTGCATTAGGATATGCCTTAGCGGAGCCCATTTAGGGTTGATGACTAATATGTGTAGCGCCTCTTCTCGTGTCATTTCATGTCGAATTTTAGTTCTGTTTGGGTGATGTCGCAAGTAAGCGACCATTTGTCTCCGAAAAGCATACGTAACCTGCGGAGCATGTCGAGAGTCGGCATTACTCGTTCTTTCAACTCTTGGTGAAGGCAGACGAAACTAACTTCCATGTTGGAGCAGGTGATGTTGATGTCGATTCGGTTCTCTTTGTCGTTTTCCTTGTCAATCCTTCGCATGACAATTTGAACCAATGAAATCAGAAGCAGGGGAGGAATGAGCAGGGCTTGCAGATTGCCTTCCGTCGTTATGTTGTAAACTAATCCTTTTGATTGGTAGGACCAGAGTTTCAAGACGTTGTTGATGAAGTTTACCTCGGAGGAGAGCAGGACTCGGGTGCGTTTGCAGTCGTAAAGTTCATACCGAAGTACGGAACCCAACAACTTTATCCTGTCGCTGGCCGTCCTGGGGTCGGTCTTGACTATTTCGCTTGTTCCTTGCAGCGTGTCCAACAATAGTTGGGAATCTACTTGCTCTTTGAGCGATTCCAATTCCAATTTTAATTGCTCGCTTTCCACCTTTTTAATTTTCTTTTTTTCTTTGATCCATATTTTCAGCAAAAAGATGGACATGACTCCGTAGATGCAGGTGAGGGTGGTGGCGAATTTGGTTGTCCATTCCCATGCCGTGATGAGGCCGAACCCTCTTTGCATTGTGCTGTTCAAGTTGAATTCTTTTACGAGGAAAATTTCTATTCCCATTTTGATAAGGATGGAACTGAACACGGTTGCTACGGAGATGATGAACAGGAAGAGGTATCTGCGCTCTTCAAGATATTTCGGTAACCATTTGATTAATATAAGTCTGGCTGGGTATGAGTTGACAAAGTAGTATAGGAGAACAACCAACAATGCCCCTAACTTCAATTCTGCTAAAGTCGATTGGTAGGTGAATACGCACTCTCTCAGAGAAATCAAAAAAATCAGAGATACAAAAGCAAAGTAACGCCATTTGCTGAATCTAGGATTCATCAAAAAGTTATACAAAGGGTTCCTGCTTTTGCGTTCAACCATAATTATCATAAATAAAACGCAAAATTAGGAGAAAATTAAATAGACATTGAACCGTATTTTGTTAATATGTCTTAATTTACATCTTGTAAGTTCCTGGATACGAGTTTTATGTTCAATGACTCATCTAATTCATCTCATATCATTACTACACCATTCAATTCATTCATCAATTCATTAGAGAGAATCCATGCGGGGGTGTGGTCTAAACCACACTCCCATGGATTTTATATATGATTCGTTTCTAGGTTCGGCTTCGGCCTCATCGTAAGACCTCAGCAATAAATGATTAAATGTACTATTCGTCGTGTTTCCGACTTTTATTTCCTTTTACACTACAAACGTACGCTTTCTTTCTTTTGGACTTTTTCTTTATATATCAAATGCCATTTTTTGTATATGAAATAGGGAAATGATTGATTAAAATCATGTCGTTTGAGATGTAGGATCGTTTTTTGATTGATTTTGTATGGTACAAAAATCCATTCAATAGTATTGCTTGGATGCCATTGTTTGGGGAAAGTGTAGATGCCTCTCGGTCATTAACCGACAGAGCCTACGTACTAATAAGGGAAGTCTATCAGCCTAATCGATGGTGTGGAAATCTCTTTGGCTTGACCATTAATTGTAACAAATCCCAAATCACTTATTAATTAGGCAAAGAGCCAATGCTTTAAAATTTGTCCCAACGGCTAATTTTCGCTATTTTTGTCCGAAAAATAAGGAGTCGTTTTATGCTGATAGCAAAACAGAAAAGGGCTGAAAACATAGCCGAATACATATTATATATGTGGCAGGTGGAAGATATTATCCGTGCCTGCCGTTTTGATATGGCTTTGATTAAATCGGCCATAATAGATAAGTTTGACCAACCTGAGGCGGTCAAGTCTGAGATGGTGGCTTGGTATGAGAACTTGGTCGAGATGATGCACGTGGAGAAGATAGAGGAGAAGGGGCATCTTCAGATTGTGAAAAATATTGTCATGGATGTCAATAGCCTCCATTTGGAATTGTTGCAGGAACCGAAGGAGATACAATATAACGCACTCTTTTTTAAGACGCTTCCCTATTTGGTCGATTTTAGGAAAAAATCGGGTGCCGGAGCCGAAGTTGATGATGTGGAGCTCTCCTTGAATGCCTTGTATGGCGTTTTGATGTTGCGACTTCAAAAGCGCGAGGTCACACAAGATACGCAGGAGGCCATCAAGCAGATAGGTCAATTTATGGCAGTCCTTGCAGCAAAATACAAGGAGGCGGAGAACGAATAGAGAATCGAATCTCGTATTGATTCTAATCCAAAACTCTTAACTCTTAATTTTTAATTTTTAATTCATATATTCTATATAGGTCCTTACCTCTTCGCATACCCATGCGCAGCCAGGACCTTTTTTTGTATCTATATTTTCGATGAGATGGAGCGTTTTCTCCTTTTCCCTTCTGCTTGCTTGCTTTAAAAATCTTGCGACGGAAGAGTATATGGCTGCTTCAGGAGAGTAGAGATCCGCTTCTGCTTTCTGAAAGAGGCGGGTGAACTCTGTTTCCGACATGGAAACCCTCTTTTCCGCCGTCGCAGCTAGGATGTAGGCGAGGGCACGGGGCATGACTTCCATCTCTTCCAATAGCCTGCAAGCCAATTCGGGCGCAAACTCTTTTTCGGCGGCGATGTTGATGGAAAATTGTTCTGCCAATTCCATGTTTGTGCATTCCAACGCCCATTTTAAGGCTTTCTTTTGGTCGAACGATTCCTTGGGGTGGAGGAGAGTAGCCATGATTTTCATCTCTCGGCAGTCCGATTTCCATAGGCATTCGGCTAAGGTCTCGCTTTGTTTGAAGCGGGAAGCCAACTCTTTTATGCGGGGGAGGGATACTCCGTAGTTCAGTTTGTATCCCAAATGCTTCATGTTGGAGGATACGACTCCGTTCATGGACGCGATCAAGTATTTCTTGATGGCTGCCAAATCGTTGCTTGTGCCTTGGTCGAATTTAAAGATGTTCCACATAACCGTCATTTTTAGAAGCTGCAGTAACAAAAAAAAGCCTTTCGGAATTCCGAAAGGCTTTGAAAGGGTGAAGAATGGGTTTCGAACCCACGACCTTCGGGACCACAATCCGACGCTCTAACCAACTGAGCTATCCTCACCATTTTTTTGCTTTTGCGATGCAAAGGTATCACGCTTTTCCTGATTATGCAAGCGTTTCGATGAAAAAAAACAATAAAAAATCATGGCTTTTTTATATTCGTCTGATATTCTATTTATTGGGAGAGACGGCAGAGGAACATTCTGTTGTTGTTTGATTTCCTTGATGGGCCTGATAGGTTGTTTTTTGCGGTATTGGCTTTGCTTTTGTGACCCTCGGAATAATAAGTGCTATTTGTTTGAGATGATAAAATCTCATTGTGGAAGATTCGTTTGTCCCATAGGCTGCTGGAAGCCTTTCCTATTAGTAACCGATTGCACCGATAGGTGCTGTCGGTGGGTGACGGAGAGGATGGGAAAGACAGGGATCCTTCGTATCGTCGGTATTAGAGGTGGCTTCCAGCCATAGACGTGTTGGTGACTTCTTGATACAAAAAATCTTTCTGCCTCATTTCCTTATTATAACACGGATTCTGGTTGTGCTAGAAATGTCAAATGAAATTTCTGTGTGACTTTTTTCTCCCGTGAGGCGGAAAAATAAGATTTGTCTTGAAAATAGCGACGGTTTGATTTTTTACTATCAAAAGAAAGTATTAATTTTGCACCGCTTTTCGCACGATGCGGAAGTGTGATGGGAAATTAAGCCATTACTAATAACTTAATTTTGAGTAACACAAACAAAATGAAAACATTTGAATTAAAAGGAACAAAGAGAGAAGGTCTTGGAAAGAAGGCTACGAAGGCACTTAGAAACAGCGACAACATTCCATGCGTACTTTATGGAGGTAGCGAGAATGTTAATTTCCAAGTTTCAACTGGTGATGTTAGAAAGTTGATCTACACTCCAGAGATTTTCTTGGTTTCTTTGACAATTGATGGCAAGTGCGTTAAGGCTATCTTGAAGGAGATCCAATTCCACCCAGTATCAGACAAGATCCTTCACATTGATTTCTTGGAGGTTATTGATGGTAAGCCTATCGTAATGGAAGTTCCTGTTAAGCTTGAAGGTTTGGCAGAAGGTGTTAAGTTGGGTGGTAAGTTGAGCCAAGATATGCGTAAGATCAGAGTTAAGGGTCTTTCTGAGAATATCCCTGAGAAGTTGATCGTTAACGTTGACAACTTGGGTATTGGCAAGACTATCCAAATCGGTGCTTTGTCTTTCGATAACTTGACTATCCTCAACAACCCTATCAATGTAGTTGCTTCTGTTAAGGCAACAAGAGGTTCTAAGGGTAACAACTAATTTTGATTAAATGAAATTTCTGGTAGTTGGTCTGGGTAATATCGGATTGGAATATGCGAATACCCGCCATAATATCGGATTCAGGGTATTGGACGCTTTTGCTAAGGCGTCCAATCTTGTTTTTAGGGAGGATCGTTATGGCTCGGTTTGCGAGTTCCGCCTTAAGAACCAGACGGTAATTTTCCTGAAGCCGAATACGTTTATGAATTTGAGCGGCAATGCGGTCCGCTATTGGATGCAGAAAGAGGGAATAGACATAGACCATCTCCTTGTCGTGGTGGATGATTTGGCTCTTCCTTTCGGTACTCTTCGTATGAAGGGGAGCGGCAGCGATGCTGGACACAATGGCTTGAAGAATATACAGCAGATGATCGGAACGGACAAGTATCCTCGTTTGCGTTTCGGTTTGGGCAATAACTTCCAGCGTGGACAACAGATTGATTTCGTCTTGGGCGAATTTACGGAGGAGGAGAATAAGACGCTTCCTGCCCGTCTGGAATTGGCGGGAGAGATGGTGAAGTGTTTCTGCCTTTCCGGTATTCAGGTCGCCATGAATCAGTATAACAATAAGTGATGAACTTCATTTTCGAGTATGGAAGCGAAAGAGGTTAGGATTGACAAATGGATGTGGGCGGTTCGTCTGTTTAAGACGAGGAGCATTGCGGCCGATGCCTGTAAAAAGGGTAAGGTGATGATGCAAGGCTCAAACGTCAAACCATCCCGAATGTTGAAGGTGGGGGATGTAGTGCAGATAAAGCGTCCTCCCGTTGTCTATTCGTTCAAAGTGTTGGCTCTCTCCGAGAATAGGATGGGGGCTAAGTTGGTCCCTGGCTTTATGGAGAATGTCACTCCTCCCGACCAGTTGGAGTTGTTGGAATTGGCTCGGTTCTCCAATTCGGGTGTCCGTGACAGGGGAACAGGTCGTCCGACCAAAAAAGAGCGTCGTGATTTGGATGCATATGTGGTTCCAAGTTATGCATCGGACGATGATTTTGATTTCGGGTTCGATTTCTCGGACGATGATGAGGAGGATTGAAACCTCTTTTGATGCTTGAAAGCGCATTATTGCGATGAAATGGCACTATTGTTTACGATTTTTGCCATGATTTGTAACGAATCTTACCCTTGAAAATGTAGTAGAAGGCCTTTCTTTGTATAACTACAAATTTTATAGAAAGGCTACTTACGCAATAGCGGCTGCGGAGAAATCGGTGGCCGCTTTTTTCTTTCGTCGTGCGTCCGTGGCGTTTTCTAATAAAATAAGAAAAACATTTGCCGATTATTAAAAAAAACTATAAATTGCATTGAATTTGGGAGGTTTCTCCTATGTTCTTTTGTTATTGGTGAATTTTTGAATGTAAAAGATATGAAATTAGGTTATTCTTGGATACTTTCTTTGATTTGCTTGTTCTCGCTGGCAACGGTTGTCGATGCTAAGGAGAAGGATAAGCCGACCCCTTTTGCGAGGGAGTATAGGTCGAAGGGCGATACACTCCGCTATCGCATCATATATCCAGAGGGGTATGACAAGGAAGATAAGAAGACGAAGTATCCGTTGATCATTTTTTTGCATGCGGAGAGTGAAAATGGTTCTGATAATCAGTCACAGTTGAAATATGGTTCTTCTTTGTTCTTGAATCCGGAGATGCGCCATTTCTATCCGGCGGTTGTCTTGTTCCCTCAATGTCCAATCGGTGATTCATGGGCGGAATATACTAAGGATGAGGCGACAGGAAAGTTGACAGTTCCTGTAGATCCGGCTCAAACGAGGACATCGGAGTTGCTTTCTCGAATGATTGATCATTACACAAAGAAACCATTTATCAAGAGCGATCAGATTTATTTGGTCGGTATATCGAATGGAGGTATGGGAGTATTGGATTTGGCGGTCCGTGAGCCCAAAACCTTTGCGGCTGTTGTCTCCATCGGTGGTGCGATTAGTCCTGATAGGATGAAACCTCTGAAGAAACTTCCGGTTCGCTTGTACCATGGTACGGCTGATTCGACTGTTTCTGTCTCTTATTCGCGCGATGCTTATTATGAAATGAAGGCCAACGGTTCGAAGGTAGCTGAGATTATCGAGTATTCGGACAAGGGTCATGCCTGTTGGCGAGAGGCAATGAGCTCGACCGATTTTTTGAAATGGCTTTTGGCTCAAAAGAAATAAGTAACGGAGGAGAAACGCAAGATTTGTGTTTCTCCTTTTTTATATTGGAGTATGTCTAAGGTATGTGAATTTATAAAGTCTCTATTTGGTTCGCAAAAACAGGAGGAATCGCATACGGAGAAGGTGGAAGATAATCTTGCGTTGTATTATTCTCATCCAAGGCAGTATGAGATGATGCGTTTCATCATAGGAAAGGTTCCTCGCACGGCTCGTATATTCTTTTTGCATGAGACAAGGCAACTTGAATTTTCCGAAGAGTGGAAGTATTGGGCATGGGAGATGATGGAGAAAGGCTTCCAGACTCCGGAGATTATTCAGTTGGCAGGAGTGGACTCCTCCGTGAATCCTTTTGAATTTGCCTCACTTGTGGAATGTATATTTGGTAAAATGTGGTTTAGTTATCCTGCTAAAGAGATCTTCCATCAATATATCTTATATGTCGCTGGGCAGGTTGTCGCTGGGGAGTTGACGGCAGAACAGGGCTTGAAACTTTTGTGGCAGGCCTATATCGATTCGGATGATAACGAAGCGTTCGAGGAGTTTTACTTTATTGAGAATGATTGGGAGGACTTGAAGGATGGGTGTGAGCCTAATACTTCCTATTTTCGTGAAAGGGGTATAAGTGAGGAGCGTATTGACGAATGGCTACATGGTTATTTCGAAAAGATGGTTGCCATAAAATGCTAGTTGTTTTCGAAAAGAGATTCTTCGCTTGCGGAACTATGGTTGTAAATCCTATTTTTGAATTGTTGTTTTGAAGTTAGAATTTCTGCGTCTCGTCATATTTTTTTACATTTGCATAAATCATGAAAGTGGGAGATAAATATTCCCAACGTACCAACTTTTTATCTTAAAAGAATATTTATTGTATGAAAGAAGAAGTAAAGAATTACTTGTTCCTGCGTAAGATGTTAGGAATACTTTGTGGATTATTGGCTCCTTGCTGTCTTTTGCTAGGATTGATAGGGGCGGAGCATAATATGGATGGCTGGTATATGAGCATAAGCGCCACCTACTACGCCTCCTCCAAAGTTTGCATGATTGGGTTGTTGTTTACGGCTTCTGTCTTTTTCTTGTGTTATACGGGTTATGATTGGCGGGACCGGGTGATGTCGCTTATTCAGTCGTTGGGCTGTATGGGGGTTGTCTTCTTCCCTTGTCGTGTGCCCGAGGCTCCAGAGACCGTGGGAATCTTTGATTTGCCGATTGCCGTCAGCCATGCGATCCACATGACTTGCGCTACGATTCTTTTCGCCGCTTTTGCCGTAAATATACTCTTCTTGTTCACGTTGGGTGATACTAAAAATGAAAAGAAAAGGCAACGGAATCGTGTCTATAGGATTTGCGGCATCGTGATTTTCGCATTCTCGGTTATCTTGGCTTTGCATGCCACTCCGATCTTTTCATGGGTGCCGGAATGGTTCCCTTATACGTGGTTCTGCGAATTTGTTATGTTGACAGCCTTCTCTGTCGCATGGTTGGTTAAGTCGGAGTCAATCAAGAAGTTGAACGACATTATTTCGGATAAATGAGGCAGGTCGAGTTTTCATTGTCTGAAAAGCCAAGAGGTTTTTCTCTGGTGACGCAGGAGATTCTCTCTCATTTGCCGAAGCCGTTGCCCAAAGTGGGTTTGCTGCATCTATTTGTCAAGCATACAAGTTGTGGCTTGTCTATCAATGAGAATGCGGATCCGGATGTGCGGACGGACATGGAGGAGATTTTCAATCGCTTGGTTAAGGAGGGGGAACCCTACTACGACCATACATTGGAGGGATTGGACGACATGCCTGCCCATGCGAAATCAACGTTAGTGGGAGTGAGTCTGACCATTCCGATAACGAATGGAAAACTCAATTTAGGAATGTGGCAAGGAATTTATTTATGCGAATTCCGTAATTATGGAGGACAAAGGAAAATTGTGGCCACGATAGTGGAATAGAATATCGATAATAGACTATTAAGTGTTTGGATAAATGAACGTTGTAATATTGTCTGGCAGTCCACGCAGGGGTGGCAATACGGATTTGTTGGTGGAAGCTTTTGTGAAGGGAGCTTCTCGGAGACATGAGGTTGAGGTCATCTCTGTTCACGATTATAAGGTGGCTCCTTGTCTGGGTTGCAACGCTTGTTTCCCAAATGGAGGGGTCTGTGTGCAGAAGGATGATATGGCCGTTATCTACGAAAAGTTGAAGGTGGCAGAACTATTGGTGATTGCCTCTCCGGTCTATTTCTATGGGTTGAGTGCACAAGTGAAGGCGCTCATAGACCGTTGTCACAATCCGATTCGTGATACTTTCCGTATCAGGCGGATGGCATTGCTGTTGGTTGGGGCAGCTACGCTTCCCGAATTGTTTGATAGCATCCTTTCTCAGTATCGACTATGTCTTAACTTCTTCCATTTGGAGGATGCGGGGCAGGTCTTGGTTCGTGGGGTGAAGGATCGAGGAGAGATCGCTGCAACGGATGCCTTGCAAAAAGCCTATGATTTAGGAAACTCGATATAGAAGATGGAATGGACTCTTAGGAGACAATTGTGCAAGTGTCGCTTCTTTAAATTACTTGGTGTCATCATATCTTGCTGATAACAAAAGTGAAAGATATTGTCGAACGAGCATTCTATATTTGGTAGGCAGTTCAAAATGGATGAGTTGTAAAAATGCATAAATCGGGTAATCTATGAATATAAAACAGGTTTGTAATATTTTATTAGTTTCCTTGTTTGCTTGGAACATATTGAGTTGTTCTTCTTGTGGAAATACAGACACCGACTCAAAATCACCAACACAAATTGATATCGAAAAACTTCAGAACGACAGTATCGTCAGATTTATAGATGACGACGAGGTACTTTTGCGAAAAGTACTAATGCCTGGAGTTTGGTTTGATAGTCACGTTGAAATAAACGGTAAAAGTTATGACGCTTCTTATGTGATTATTATACCTAAGGAAACTGATGCCGATTTCTCTAGCTGTTGTTGTGATTATGAATACGGACTTGATGGAGCTGCTATAGATTCGTTTGTTGTGGAACCAGGAAACCCTAGATATTCCTCTGTAGATGGAGTGCTATTTTCTGCTGACACATCTTTATTGATACTGGCACCACGCAGAGAAAAATGCTATAAAGTGCCTACAACTACTAAAAAAATAGAGGAATATGCATTTCAATTTTCGAACATCGAAGAAATTGAACTGCCAGAAGGCTTGGAAATTATTGGAGACGAAGCATTTTCAGGTTGTGGCAAACTAAAACATGTAAAACTGCCATCCACAGTAAAAGAATTGGGAGAAGATGCTTTTGGATGCTACCGTACAAGATATGAGTGTGTTTGTGATAATTCTATCGAAGATGTTGAAATTCCTAAAAACTCAAAGTTGGAAAAAC
>JAGCWQ010000234.1 GCA_017961765.1 Paludibacteraceae bacterium
CGACGGAACTTAGCGTCCTTATAGAAATCATAACCTCCTGCTGTGTTTGAAATCAAACCAAAGAAGTCCTCGTTACCAAGGTAGTTGATCCAAGGGAACGGTGTAGCTGGATTGGTAATGACGAACTCACGGCTCGCATCATCAAAATGTCCGAATTCCATACTTAGAATTTTTTTAATTATTATTTATAGTTTATAATTGTTTATACTCTGTTTTTGACATACTTCAAAACGTACAAATATAAAATTAAATTAGAAAAAAAAAGAGATTTATTCCGCTGATTTTTCAACATCAGGCAAATTGGTCAACTTAGGGGTTGGGAATTAGTGTGGTAAGGCTGTCGAATTATAAGATACAGAAAGGAGAAAAGTCAAAAAAAGAGAGCATGCCGACGTTTGCGACACACTCTCTTCACCTTAAAGCCCTATTATTTTTGCAATTCTCCCTTGTAAGAAGTAGGATAATCACCAAACTTCAAAGAGAATGTAATGGAATCACCCTTGATTTCTCCCTTGATGTCATAAGCTGTATATTTAGGCATTTGCTTGCCCTTCATCGTTGGAACGATAGAATCTGCCTCGAAAGTCACTACATCTGAATTTTCCTTGCTTGGAATTCCTGGCACTGTCAAATCTACTGTCACAGGCATTTGAGGAACAAATCTCACACCGAGAAGATCCAAATTGACATTGTCCAACGAATCATACGAACTTTTCACATTAACAGAATCTGACTTGTAGGTCAAACCAGAAAAATCAACATACATCTGGCCTAGATAAGATGCTGTATCCGACATCACTTTCGTATCTTTCTTGTCGTCGTTCTTATCCTTTCCATCTGTTGCTTCTGATCCATTTGCATCATCATCGTCGTCATCATCACAAGAGACTGCACCGAAAGAGAGTGCACCGAGCAACACAGCCCATGTTAAATACTTAAACTTCATAACATTAAACATCTATTAAATAAACGATATAATTGACTCAAATCTCATGCCATTCATATCTCCCAACGGAAAGAGACTCCCAACTGGCGAGGCTTCGCTGCCTGAAAGAAATCATTTCCCATCGAACGGAAATAGAAGGTGTCATACTCCTCCCCTGTCAAATTCTTGCCCCAGAATCCGAGTTCCATCTTCTTGTGGGTGAACGAAATACCTCCTCCCAAAAGGAAATAGAGGTCTTGCTTATAATCGTTCGCTTCATTCCAATAAATGTTGCCCACCAACTTTCCATCTGCCTTGACAACTACTTTGTTCACAAAGGAGTTCAGATGCCAAGTATATTGAGTGACAGCAGAGAGCGTATTGGAAGGAGAGTATGGAACACGGTTGCCTGAATAATCTGCCTTTCCATCGAAAAAGTCCACAAATTTAGCATTTGTATAGCCATAAGCCAAAGAAAGAAGCCAATCATTAGGTTCGTAGGTCAACGAAGCCTCGCCACCGTAGCTTCTCGTCCGCCCTGCATTGGTCATCATCCTACCCGTATTCTTTCCTTGCGGGAAGACCGTCAACTGCTGGTCACGACAATCTATATAGAAGATAGCCACATCTGCCAGCAACGTCGAATTGAGGAAGGAAAAATAGCCGCCCAACTCATAGTTCCAACTATATTCGGGGTCGTAGGTGGTTGCCTTGGCCGAATTGTAGGTCGTCTCTCCCACTCCATCCATGTGGACACCCAACTCATCCATCATGTCGTTCATCATGCGAGTCTGTAGGATGTCGGAAAAGATCTGCGTGTTAAAGCCTCCCGCCTTATAGCCCTTTGCGACGGAGGCATAAAGATTGTTCCGCTTGTCTATACTGTACTGAAGGGAAATCTTGGGAAGAAACTCGACAAAATGGTTGGTCTCCTTTCCATTCATCTCCGTACGAAGCGGTTGAAAATCGTCCATCAGAAGGGAGAAATAGTAGTGGATATCAGCCTGATTTCTATAGTTCATCGAAGCCTCCTCGTAATCCATACGCAAACCAACCGTAGCCAGCCATCGGCTACCCAATTTAATCTCCGACTGATGATAAAGTGCTGCCCCGTATGTAGGCATGTCAAAGTGGCTATAGACCACGAACTGATCTTCCTTGATATCCAAATAGTCGGACGGGAAAACAGAAAGGATGCCTTTGTTCGCATTAGTCAAAATCAGTTGCTCGATTCCATCCCGCTTAAAGGTGACAGGCGCAGACATGTCAATATGCTTGTAAAAGCCCCATAGACCGCACTGCCACTGCCAAATGCCACCATTCTTGGACTTCAGCAAGAAATCTTGCGTAACGGCATGTTCCTTTTGAGCCTGTTCAAGCGTAAAGACATCGGCAGGCGTGAAATCATTATCCATCTTCATATCGTCATCAAGGTACTGATAACTCGTGACACTGGAGAAATGGAAACGTTTTCCCTCTCGACGCAGAGAGAGTCCATCTATCAACGAAAAACGTTCATAAGAGGAATCGTCATTATAATTGACAGGGAGATGCGTCTTCAACGAATCATCATACAAGGCATAGGCATAGCCTCCTTGCGACAACCAACCCAAAGTGAGGGAATTGTCCACCTTCCAATGCCTGTTCGGAGTCCAGACCTGCCTCGTACGGAAAGCTCCGGAATTAGAAGGGTCGCATTTGCTACCGTCGTATTCGTTGGTATAAAAACCGTCCGTGTGATTATAGAGGGCGGCGAGGGAGAATGCGAACTTCTCGTTCAACCTATGATAGGTCGAGCCTTTCAACCTTACCGTATTTTCAGAAGAATAATCTACCGCGAGACGAGTACCCGTATAGGAAGCAGGGGAAAGCGTGAAAAGATTCATCACCCCGCACATCGTATTGCGTCCATACAAAGTTCCCTGCGGACCGCGCAACATATACAAGCGACAGATATCAAAGAGGTCGAAGTCATAATTGTTTTTGTTCATGTAGGGAACCTCATCCACATTCAGGCCCATGACCGGTTGGTCAATACGGGCACCCAAGCCCCGGATATAGATGGAGGATGTCATCTGCGAACCATACTCCGGCTGATAGAAATTAGGGATGGTGGCCGAAAAATCCTTCACGGAGGAGACTGTTGCATTCGAGATTTGTTCCATTCCGAAAGAGGAGGACGAAACAGCCTGCTCCCTTATTGGTTTATTCTCCTTTACCGCAATGACAGAAACCTCCTCCAAAGAGATAGGCTCCTCCTGCTGTGCCATCGAAAGGACTCCCTCCAAGGAAAGAAATCCAATCAAAAAACAAACACGTCCCGTACTCGTTGCCATTTAGTTTTTACTGAAGTGAATGAAAAAAGGAGATTCCAAACAACCTCCATTATCGACGGCAAAGATACGGCTACATATCCTATACAAATAGGACACCCAAAAGAATTTTTAGGATTTTTTATTCATCATACGATAAGACAAAGGAGAGAGGCCTACTACCTTCTTAAATTTGCGGGCAAAATAGGATTGATCCAATATATTCAAGCACTCTGCCACCTCTGCCACTGTCTTGTCCGAATCCAACAAAAGGATTTTCGCACGCATGATTAAGGATTCTTCAATCCAAGCCGAGACAGGTTTGGACGTATGGTTCTTGATCAACTTATTCAAATGGTTCGGCGTAACGGAGAAGAGGTCGGCATACTCCTTCACGGAGAGCAACGGCTTCGCCTCGTCAAAAATCATCTCCAAGAAAGCATTGCTGATGGAATCCACTAAAGGGGTTTGCGACACGCTCACACCTCCAGTCAATTGGAACAAGCAGGAGATAAAAAAGGACTTCACCAAACTCCGATTGCCCCCCTCCTTGGAGAGTTCCTGCACAATTCGAGCAAAAAGTGTGTCCAAGATATTCACAGCCGACTCAGAAAGAGGAACTTGCAAGAAGCCATGCACCGACTGGGAAGTGAAGAGCGTCTCCGCCCTAAAGAAATCGCAATTCACGAAACTGCCATGAAAACCGCCCATATAGCCCACAGCCTCCTTGTAATAACGAATCGAGAAAGCGGATCCTTGAGGAACAAGCAACATTGCATTCTTATGCACAAAGAACTTCTTCCCCTCCGCATCCTCCACCAAGATTTCGCCTTGGGTCAAAAAGACGAAGCTATTGACCATAGGACGCATCATCGGCGTAGGGCAACAGAGCCAGTAACATCTTTCATCCAAGCGTCTGATGGAAAAGGGCTCCTCCTGCATGGCAGAGATCCTGCCCATTCGTCTTCTTTCTGAATCCATGCTATCTTTGTAAAAAAGGCCACCCTACCATAAGGGAGGGCAGCCTCGGGTTATATGAACACTAAAAAAACACAATAATTTATCTCATTTATTCCTTTCTGAACTTCTTAACAGCAATACCATCGGCAAAGAGAATCTTCACGAAATAGATACCTTGCGTCAAATCAGAGACCTCAACCGTCTCATTTGCATCGGAAACAGAAAGCACGACACGTCCCATCATATCCAACACCTCAACACCCGTAGCCACAGCGCCATCAGGCAAGACTAGGGAGAAGTTCTCCTTCACTGGATTTGGAGTCAAGAAGACTTGGTCGTTGTAAGAGACCATATCAACTGCATTGTGGCAAGCTTGGAACTCATCAGGCTCCGCCAACTTTTGCTTGATATACTCACCCGACTCAGAAGTGTTGGTCCAATTCTTCGCCTCGCAAGAATTTCCCTTCAAAGCAGCCGAAGTCTCATTCTTTCCTGCGAAACTCCAGTTACACCAGCTGATTTTACGCTCCTTCATCCATTGCATCCAAACATCGCATTCGTCAAAGAAGACACCACCGGAACCATCTGCTTTCGAAGTACCGAACTCCGTAACGAATAAAGCCAAACCTTTATCAATGGCTTTCTGGCCCTTCTCACGCAAGTATTCGAAATGAGTACCTGAATAGAAATGCAACGTGTACATCACGTTGTTGTAGGTCAAAGGATCCTCTGCTGCCAAATCCACATCCTGGCTCCATGTCGGCGTACCACAAATAACAATCGTATTAGGGTCATTGGCACGGATAACTGGGATCACCTCGTCAGCATATTGTTTTACGACATTCCACTTAACAGACGTACCGTTAGGCTCATTACAGATTTCGTAAAGCACATGCTTGTCGTCCTTATGTTTCTTGGACATATAATCCCAAAAAGGAATCGCATCGTCCAACGTTTTGTTCGGATTTCCACTTCCTTGGTTGAGGACGTGCCAATCAATCAAGCAGTAAATACCGTATTTTCCACAGATATCCACCAACTCATCGATATAGGCATTATAGGCATCCTTCGACTTAAATTGACCTGTCGTATAGCCACCCCACTCGTGGGTATAGATGGCCAAACGGAAAATATCAACACCCCAGTCTTCGACCAAAGCTCTGATACCCTCCTCCGTATAACAAGTCGGGAACCATGCCAAACCATGGGAACTCATGCCTCGCAACTGCACAGGGTAACCACACTCGTTCACCATCTGCGTGCCTTGCACAGACAACTTACCATTCTGATAAACAGGAGAACCGATAGGATAATCGGCCGCCGAAATCGACATTGCGCAAGCCATAAAGCCCAGCACCAACATCATCTTTTTAACAATAAATTTGATAACCATAATGAAACATTTAACTTTAAATAAAACAAAAAATAGTCCTAACTATATCCATACCGCAAATATTGTGTATTTTTTCCACACTTACAAAAATTCTCAGAACAAATCGTACTTTTTAACAAAAAAGGGAGAAAGACATGCACGCCCTTCTCCCTTTCTATGATAAATATCAACCTTTGATCAAGTTCTTTCCTGTCATCTCCTTTGGTTGCTCCAAACCAAGCAAATAAAGAACAGAAGGAGCCACATCGGCCAACTTACCATCCTCCACCTTAGCAGACTTGTTGTTGCTTATATAAACGAAAGGAACAGGGTTCAATGAGTGAGCCGTGTTAGGCGTACCATCTGGATTGATTGCGTTGTCGCAGTTTCCGTGGTCAGCGATGATGATGACATCATAACCGTTAGCCTTGGCTGCCTCAACCGTCTCGTTCACACAATTGTCGATAGCCACAACTGCCTTTTGGATAGCCTCATAGACACCCGTATGGCCTACCATATCACCATTAGCGAAGTTCACAACGATAAAGCCATAGTTTTGACCCTTGATAGCCTCAACCAACTTATCCTTCACCTCGTATGCGCTCATCTCTGGCTTCAAGTCGTAGGTAGCCACCTTTGGAGAAGGCACCAAGATACGATCCTCACCAGGGAACTCTGCCTCACGACCACCGTTCAAGAAGAAAGTTACATGGGCGAACTTCTCCGTCTCTGCCGTATGCAACTGCTTCAAGCCCTTGTTGCTAAGGTACTCAGCCAACGTATTAACAACATTCTCCTTTGGGAAAAGGATATGTACGCCAGTGAACGAAGCATCGTATGGAGTCATACAATAATATTGGATATTCTTGATTGTGTGCATTCCAGCCTCTGGCATATCTTGTTGAGACAAAACGACAGTCAACTCCTTCGCACGGTCGTTACGATAGTTGAAGAAGATAACTACGTCGCCTTCCTTAATTGTGCCATCTACCGTAGAGTTAACGATAGGCTTGATGAACTCATCCGTAACACCCTCGTCATAAGACTCTTGCATAGCCTTCACCATATCAGAAGACTTCTTACCGATTCCGTTTACCAACAAATCGTAAGCCTCCTTGATACGCTCCCAACGCTTGTCACGGTCCATAGCATAGAAACGACCGATGATAGAAGCAATCTTACCTGCCGACTTTGCCGTATGAGCTGAGAGTTGCTCAATGAAACCCTTACCGCTCTTTGGATCCGTGTCACGTCCGTCCATGAAACAGTGGATAAACGTATTCTCGATTCCGTAAGCCTTAGAGATGTCACAAAGTTTGAAAAGGTGATCCAAAGAAGAGTGCACACCACCGTTGGAAGTCAAACCCATGAAATGGATGTTCTTACCATTCTCCTTCGCATAAGAAAAAGCACTCTTGATTTCAGGGTTCTCCATGATAGTATTCTCACGGCAAGCGATGTTAATCTTCACCAAATCTTGGTAAACCACACGACCTGCACCAATATTCAAGTGACCCACCTCAGAGTTACCCATCTGACCATCAGGCAAACCTACGAACTCGCCAGACGCCTGCAACTGCGAATAGGGATAATTCTTCAACAAAGAATCCCAGTAAGGAGTCGGAGTTGAAGAGATTGCATCAGACTTGCTTTTGTTTCCGAATCCCCATCCATCGAGGATCATCAATAATACTTTCTTGTCCATTTCTATTTTTATTTTATAAATACTAATTTCTTTCAAAAAATCATCTATCCACGTATTCCTCCTCAAAATCAGTCTCCTGTGCCAACTCCTTGAATTGTCTCATCCGTTTGGCTCCCAATTCCGAACGCACCAACTGCGTATCGTTGTCAGCCGTATCTGTTGAGGAATAGGCATTGGACGAAACGTGAAAAGAACTTTTCACTCCGAACAAACGCAATACGCCACCCAACACCTTTCCGACTATCGAAAGAACGGAAACGATGCCGAACAACAGAATAAACAGCAACAAGAGAAAAACCAAAGTCATAACCCAATCTAATTTAAGAGGAATCTTTGGAAACTCCTTATCAATAAACGTTCTGCGCCACTTCCTTCACGCTCTTGGCAGCCATCAACGAATAGAAGTGAATGCTTGGAACACCATGCGCTATCAAGTCGCGCGCCTGCAACGTACACCACTCAACACCCACGGCACGTGCCTCTTCGTCAGTCTTGCACTTGCGCAACTCCTTCGCAAAATCTTCAGGAATATCGCAATGGAAAATCTTAGGAAGAACGGTCAATTGACTCATAAAAACGACAGGCTTCAAACCAGGAATGATAGGGACATTGATGCCCTCCGCCCTACAACGGCTCACGAAATCATAGAATTTCTGGTTGTCGAAGAACATTTGCGTGACGATATACTCGGCACCGTTCTCCACCTTTTTCTTCAACCAATAAATATCTGAATCCAAGTTGGGAGCCTCCTCATGCTTCTCAGGATAGCCAGCCACACCGTAGGAGAATTTTTCTGCCTTCTCCTGCAACTGCTTCGTACCATCCACGAAATAACCCTCATTGAATTTGTTCACCTGCGCCTGCAAATCGATTGCATGGGAATAACCATTCTCAGATGGTCTGAACGAGCTGTCATGACGAGCCTTGTCACCACGCAACAACAGCAGGTCATGGATGCCCAAAAAGTCCAAGTCGATCAAGACATACTCCGTCTCCTCCTTCGTGAATCCACTGCAAAGGATATGCGGTACGACATTGATGCCATACTTGTTCTTAATAGCCGCCGCCACAGCGACAGTACCCGGACGTTGACGCTCAGGAACGCATTGGAAAAGGCCATTCTCGGTTGTCTTATAGACCAATTGACTTCTGTGAGTCGTTATGTTGATATACTTAGGATCGAACTCACGCAACATATCAATCGTCTTGTAAGCCATGTCAATACTATTCCCCTTCAACGGAGGCAATATTTCAAAAGAAAAAGCTGTTGACTTACTATTCTTAATTAAATCTATTACTTTCATCTACAATATATTATCATCAATACACTTAGGTAATTTCAAAATTACTCTTGTTCGGAAGAGGCACCATCAGAATCTTCCAAAGGAGCATCTGCTAGGAGAGGAGACTCCTCTTTGGTCAACTCCGTAATGTTCCCATTCTCGCACTTCAGGACACGTCCGGGATAGCTTTGATACCACCATTGGTTATGCGTAGCCATGATGACTGCAGTTCCCTCCTCCTTGATGCGATAAAAGAGTTTCATCAACTCATCGGCGGTCTCCATATCCAAGTTGCCTGTAGGTTCATCTGCCAATAGAAGCTGAGGCTTGTTCAACAACGCCCGTGCAATGACGATTCGTTGTTGCTCTCCGCCAGACAACTCATGAGGCATCTTATACCCTTTGTTGGACATACCCACATAGCGAAGCACATCCGAAATCCGTACGTCCATCTCAATACCGCTCATCTTGGTCGTCGCCTTCAACACGAAACGAAGGTTTTCATAGACCGAACGATCTATCAAAAGTTTGAAGTCCTGAAAAACGATTCCGATTTTTCTCCGCAGGTAAGGGACTTGTCGGTTCTTGATCACACTGAGGTCATAGCCCAAGACGTTCGCATCGCCTGAAACGATAGGCACTTCACAATAGAGTGACTTCAAGAAGGTACTCTTTCCGCTACCTACCTTTCCGCTCAGATAGACGAAATCGCCCGCATGGACCTGCAGGGTCACGTCCTTCAGCACGGGATACTCCTCGTGGCTAACACTCACGTCCGTGTAATCAATTAACAAATCCTCCATCCTACCTCTTTTTATTTAGAACCATATTGGGAAGACAAGAAGGAGATAACATCCTTCATCGAAAAGCCCTCGGCGGCGAGCGAACGTATGAACGCCTCCAATTGTGAGGCCTTTGCTGCCAAAGGAGAGTCAGCCTTCACTTGATGTTTGGATGCCAAGACAGCAGCTTCGATAAACTGCAAGGAGCTGAAATCCGCCTTATTTTCCTCGTCCCAACAAGTATCAGCCCCCGTATGGCAAACCGGGCCTACGGGATTCACCTTGATCAGCAACGTATCGTGGTCGCAATCGTCTCTCATGGAGACAACATTCAAAAAGTTGCCACTAGTCTCGCCCTTTGTCCAAAGACATTGACGCGTACGGCTATAGAAAGTCACCTTGCCGATCTCCAGCGTCTTCTTATAGGCCTCTTCGTTCATAAAGCCCAACATCAAGACCTTGCCTGTCGCATTGTCCTGTATGATGGCAGGAAGAAGTCCGCCCAATTTATCGAAATCCAAATTCATACACTTAACATCTATTTTGCAAAGTTATAAATTCTAAGCCAAAAACTTAGCCAAATCATCCATTTTTATCTTGCCCTCATAGATGGCTTTTCCCGTAATCACAGCAGGGACATTCGCCTCCTGCAACCGTTCGATGTCGGCCATGGAACTAACTCCACCGCTTGCTATGAGGTACAAATCTGGTATTTCCGCCAAAATCTTCTCGTACAACTCCACCGAAGGACCTTGCAACATACCGTCCTTGCTAATGTCCGTACAGATTACCTTGTCGATTCCTGCCTGACGATAATCTTTCACGAATGGAAGCAATTCGGCTTTCGTTGTCTCCAACCAACCACCGACGGCAATCTTCTCATCCTTCACGTCAGCTCCTAAGATGATCTTTTCGGAACCGAATTTCTCAATCCACGAACGGAAGACCTCCGGATTCTTGACAGCAATGCTTCCTCCCGTCACCATGCTGGCTCCGCATTCGAAAGCTATGCGCAAATCCTCGTCGCTCTTCAAGCCTCCGCCGAAATCGACAACCAACGAAGTGGAGGTCGCAATGCTCTCCAACACCTTATAGTTGACGATGTGTTGTGCTTTCGCTCCGTCCAGATCGACCAAATGCAGACGACGCACGCCCACGCCCTCAAACATCTTGGCAACCTCAGTCGGATTTTCGTTGTACACTTTCTTTTGCCCGTAATCGCCTTGCGACAAACGGACGCATTTTCCATCAATTATATCAATGGCGGGAATTATCTCAATCATATTCTGCTTTATGTAAAATGAACGCTAAAAACGCTTTGCAAATTTAAGAAATTAATGCTCAAACGCAAAGGGATATGGCAAGGCTAAAACGAAAAGAGTCCATTGGCGTCTAGGTGAGGCTCTAACGACTCCAAGTATTTGTCGAACCCATGCTTGGGAAGTGTTCAATTTCACCATAGGGGCAACCACAAAAAAAGTGGCATGAATCCATGAAACACGCCACCTCTAGAAAGTTTATTCTCCAAAGCCGATTGTGCTTATAAGCAAATATGCTCAGCCAATTTCCGTTGGATACCAATCACATCAACACCCTTCTTAAATTCATAGGAAAGAGGCATCGACATGCCAGCCACATACAATTTCATTTCGCAATCATTGTCCAACTCGCCAGCCGTCTCAACCGAAAATTGACGAATCGACTTGTAAGGTATCGTATGATACTCCTTTTTCTTACCCGTCAAACCTTGGACATCCAAAATGATCAGACGATGCGAGGTGAACAACCAAATGTCCCGAATCACCTTGTACCCCTTCTCCACGGTCTCCCCGTCGAAAAGTACTCCATTGAAATTTTTCTCAATTTCCTGCTGCGACACTTCCGAGGAATTGCCGAGCACCATATCCAATAATCCCATATAAAATTTGTTTTAACTAGTTATTTACACATTATCCCAATCGAATGACAAGATTCATCCGCTATTTTCTCACTCATTACCTGCCCGTGCGAGATTCGTCACTCTTCTTTTTCTTTAGGAGGGCTGAACACTTATCCAACCTGGCCTTTTCCGTGACAATCATTCGACGCATTTTTGTAAAATGAGGGAGCAAATCTTTGGAAGGTGCGCCCATGGCAACTATCTGAGCATCTGCATCATCCAAATCTTTACCCATCCGATCTAACGTCTTTCGGAGATTGGCCTCCAAATTATGGCTTATGTACTTCTGATCCACCAACAAATTATGAATGTCCACTATTTGGAGAGAGATCTTTCCAAGGTTCGAAGACAAGCGATTATACAAGTCAACTTCCGTGTTATATTTCAAGACTTGAAGATTTTGCTTCAGCGTATACAAGTCATACTCGATAACATCGTTCCGTTTGCCGTTTTGGAGGACTCGTCTATAAATGCCCTGCATTTGTGCGAGAGAGTCTTGTTGCTGATAGAGCGACAAAGTGTCTCGCCAATTAAAATATCTATTCTGTGGCTTCAAATCATACGACAAGGGATATTCACTGAACTGGAACAACGGATCGAACGGGATATGCTCCTTGACGAAACTCTCCGGGGCTACCATAAAATAGCTTGCATCCACCCGCTTTTCGTAAACGGAAGTATTCTCATCCCAATGACCCGCTCCCCAAGTGGGATCGAACAGATAAGGCACGCCATCCATAATGCAAGCGCACCAAGCATGAGACTCTCCCTTATGGGTGGTTCCTTTCACATAGAACATATCAACGCCCACCTTTCCTGCCCAAACGACAAACAACTTCGTAAAATCGGCACACACGCCTGATTTGGCCCGAAACGCAGCCTGCGCCTCTTCTTCCATCGAAGGAGTGGCTGAGGGAGAAAGTGGGTTTCCCTTCCGCATATTGCTTCTACCTTGGCGCTCCAATTCTTCTATCTTAGCATTCTTTGCCAAATCGTACTTCATGTTCTCCGACATCCATGTCTGGATGGACCAAAGCATATCTACCTTGCTGAGAGACTTCTCCTTTAGAAAATCCGCCATATCATCAATTGACCCCGCACGTTCAGCAGGTATCTTCGTGGCATTGGCTGCCCAACCTGCAAGCGAAGAAAGGGTACACAAAAGAAGCAATATAAACTTATGAAGCATCATAACATTCCAGATTTAGAAATTCGGATCTTCCTCCTACCTTCCTACAGCAGAAAGGAGACAACCTTATTTTCAAATATAAAAAAGGTTCCGCTTTTTCAAAAGCATTTAACTGATTTTAGCGATTGACCAATGTATAAAAACAAATTTGATACGATTTTGAATAGAGATCCATCGTTCAAGACAAGCAGTCATGAAATTTCAGCTATTAGCAAACAAATGCATTAGTTTTTTCTTAAGAAATTCTCCAACCGTTCTTCCGAGAAGGTTCGGTTACTCATCCGATCCACCACCTTTCCATCCTTCAGGAACAGGACGAGAGGCAAGACACCATCCGTAATATTCAATATCCGACCATCCATAAAAGTGGGATTGGAAGCCATAAATTCCCCACGGGAGAAGCGCTCCTCATATTGATTTTTAGGGTCGTAAACCACCCAAGAGACTACAGAATCAGGAAGGCCGTTTTGCACCAACGTCGAATGGATTTTCCTCGACAACAAACGGCAATGCGAACAGGAAGGACTGACAAACGCCACCAAGCATTCGCCCCTACTCCATGCCTCCCGATGTCCATCCTTCTCCATAAATGTTTCGAAAGCCGCCTCGTCATAATTCACAACCGGCTGGGATGTAAGCGAATAGGGCCATTTCAAGACAAAGCACAATAAAACGGAAAGGAAGAGAAGCGAGGGGCAAAAGCAACCCGCATATTTCCATCTCACCTCAGAGACTTTCGAACCGAAATAGAGCAACGCAAAGAAAACCAAATTCTTAAGCAGCGAAGCCACTGGCGTAAATTCAATTGTCTCCCCGAAGCAATAGCAGTTGCCATCCTCTCCTTTTACAATCAAAGAGAGAAGAAACAAAGTGAACAGCGACAAGATGGCCAAAGCGACCCCGTCAACCATTTTCAAAAAAAATCGAGAAATAAGAAGGACACCCAACGTAAACTCAAACCCGATCAGCAACCGCGCGGCCACCACCGAAAGTTCGAAAGAGAAGAGGTCCAATCCGTAAATATAGGTCCCGAAGGCATCAACCGACCATAACTTCAACACTGCAGATATAATAAACTGAGCGCCTAAAAGATAACGGCACAGCAATCGAAAAACCGTAGGACTCTGCAACATAACAGGATAAAAAAAATCAACGATTAACGAACGAAATCATATCTCCTTACACTCCACATTTTTCTCGTTCATCTCGCTACAAGAGCCGTCGTAATCATATACGTCCACCTTACTTTGTTGTTGATCACCATTCGTGACATCCGTCCGTGTACACTCACAATCCTTACTGTCACTACAAGAAAACATCAAGCCTACAAGGGGCAACAAGATTAAAAATCTAACCATAACTCACTAATTATATTCTAAAAAGCCCTTACTTTAAGACAAAGCATACCGGGCGAATTACAACACAATACTTTTTTCAGTCTGCAAATATAGGAATAAAGAAATTGAAAATCAGCATAAAAGATGATTTTTTGCATAATGAATTCGGTTAAGCCTAGATTTATAAGGCATTGGGGAAGCTATCAAGCATTCCCCCGACCTTTTAATATTTCATCCACCACTTTCCGTTCCACCTCCAACATCTCAGCAATCTCCGATGTCGTCATTCCTTTCTCCTTCTTTGCCATCACTTGCTTCGTAAGTAATGAATATTCGCCGTCTGCTATACCTCTTCGGTAGGTACCGTTGATCAAAGTGCGTTCTGTGGCAATCATATCCCAGAAATGGTCATAGACGGCAAGTTGCTCATCCGTGTACGCCCTATGTTCAACAATTTTAAGCGCCTTCCTAATCTCTGGAGACTCCATCAATTCCTGTGGCACCTCCTTGGTTTCCGTGTTGACTTCCGTGAGGAACCTCAGCCACAAGTCCATCATTCTCTTGTTGCTTTTATTCTGCGGTTTGAACTTTGTCAATTCAATGAATATCAGTTCAAAGCCATCAATCACGTTATCAGGCTTGCCTTTCTCGACAACCTGAAACCGATGGAAGAATTTGTCACCCGAGAAGGCGTTGTCATTCACCAAATTCAGTGAATAGACTGGAGCCAACTTGCGGTAGTCAAAGCCTGGAGTCGCTTGGCTCACATAAGCTTTGGATGCATTGAAGAGCACTCGCTGCTTAAACTCGGAAGTCCAATACATCTGCATCTCCACAAGGAATTGACGTCCATTGCTATCTTTACAACGCACATCTACTACCGTATATTTTCTGAGGGGTGTTTCCGGAAGCAACTCCGGCTGGAGATACTCCACCTCCTTTATTTCCTCGCCTTTCCGAAACGGGATCAGCGCATTAAGAAAACTAATCACCAAGTCCTTGTGTCTTCCAAACACGGCCTTGAATGTCAAATCAAAACGTGGATCAAGATATTTTCCCATATTCTATAATTTTTGTCAAAGATAGGATTTTATTATTTTGTCAGCAAACACTGCGATTTCTTTATCTTATTTTCTAAATCGATTTGAAACGTTTGTAAGTCCACGAAGGAGTAGCCCAATTCTTTTGGTTCAGTCTGTAAGGAACATCAGATGATTTTTGCTGTTTCGAACAAATTCAATTGGACAAGGGCACTAAAATAGCCCTTGTCACCGAGAATCATGCAGTCGTCGTATTCCCATTATACGTCTTTAAGAAAATGTTCATCATTTCACCAATACCTTGCAGTTGGCGTTCTTGCCGTCGTTGACGGTCAGGAC
>JAGCWQ010000235.1 GCA_017961765.1 Paludibacteraceae bacterium
CATATTATAGTCACCGTTAAATTGAGAGAGAAAATTGCTTTTTTGAAGCCTTATTTTATTATATTTTGAGAGTTTCTCATCATAAGCGGGGTAAATCTGACATATCGCATCATCAAGCCAATGGCGCCTATCGGATGGCTCCCCTCTCAATAATAAAAGATCATCGGTGCAAAAATAAACAACGCTTAAAACCCGAAGAAAATCTTTTGATTTATTTTTTTTAAGGGAATTAACCTTTAAAACTTTTTTCTTCGGCGGATTGATTAAAACCTCTAAATCAATATCAATTCTAATATTCTCATGTATTAGACAACACTATTGGGTGGAGTGTATTCACTTTCACCCAACCTAAACAATTAGGGGACAGCCTTATCTCCAATGTGGAGGAGTTCTTGTCATACGAAAACGGTACGCTGCCCTTGTAGTTCATTGTGGCAACATGCCTTACGTAAGAGCCGTCACCTTGCCCGAAGTCGACGAACAACAACGTATCGTCATTGATACCGTTGTCGTTCGCGTACTTAACCATATCACCCCAAGTAACGAATTCCATCATTCTGTCTTCGCAAAAAATTCCTCTATTTCCTTATAGTAAGCCTTGTATTGGCTTGTACCGACAATATCCCTTGTCCTTTTCCCGTCGAACTTTATCTCAACGGTCTTGGCGAAAGTATGTGTCTTAGAGTCAAGAAGGTGAACTCTCTGCGATAGGTAAACGGCCTCGTTTATGTCGTGCGTAATCATGATGAACGTACGGTCAATCTTGCGGTCGTAGAATAGTTCTAACAGTATGTCCTGCATGGTTGACTTGGATGCCGTGTCCAATCCCGATGAGTATTCGTCAAGTATCATTATCTGCGAATCAGCGACCAGATTCCTTGCAAGGGAGACCCTTTGGAGCTGCCCGCCAGATAACATCGGGTATTGCGCCCACTTTTTCTCATGACCTTCAAGCCCTACCAACCTGATGGTTTCCATCGCCTTGGCATACCTTTCCGATTTCGGCACACCCTTCATCTTCAACGGCAAAGCGACATTGTCCAATACGGTCATCCACGGGAACGAAGAATATTGCTGAAACACCATAGGGATGTGGGTGTTGTCGTCATATCTCTTGCCGTACATGTACACTTCCCCGGAAGTTGGTTTCGTCAACCCGGATATTACTCTCGCCAATTGGCTTTTACCAGAACCAGAGCCACCCATGATAGTTATGAACTGCCCCTCGTCAAGGAAATCGGGAATATTGAAGTTAATTCCATTGAACAATGTGAAATCACCAAACCTCAACACGATATTTTTTAACTCCAAGACATCCACTTGCCCATCGTTCATGGTAACACTATGTTCATCACCATCAAATGCTTGGATAGACGTATTGGGATTAGCCTCAACGGCAATAGTGGTTTCTGCGGAATCATTCTTTTCGCCTACTTCCTGCTGTATAATGTTAGTAAAGAGATTACTCATGTTTCGCTACTCCTATATGGGAAAAGTTTCTTGATTAGTTTACCGAATATGATGTCCTGCATGAATCCTATTAATAGGACAACTAACAACAATGCGTACACCTCAGGCATCTTCGCCTGCCTGACCATGGCATTTATCAACGCCCCAATACCGATTACATCGCCGTCCTTGTAGATAAGTTCGCATATAGTCACGTATGTCCAACTCACCGCAAGCAGATCCTTGCACGTGTCCGCGACCCCTGCCGTGACGTATGGGAAATAAACATACCTGAACTTCTGCCAATTCGTCGCCCCAAGCGTCGTTATCGTCTGCAAGTAAACATTGTCCTTGTCGTTACGTGGGTTCTGCAAGTCATTAATCTTGTTGACGACCGTCGGTATTATGTACACCATCAAGGCTATAGTCAGGAACCACACCTTCATGTTAAACGTCAGACCGAATATGGCCACGAATATCCCAGTTATCGCCGGCAACGGCAGGAAACGAATGACGGTCGTGTATTTTGCAATGAGGATGTTGAAAATAGGGTAAACGGTTATGACAAAGCCAATTGGCAACGAGAGTGCAATGGCGTATACGTAGCACAATAGATTCATCTTGATGCTGAACCACGCGTTAGGAATCATATTATAATCGTTAAGCAATGGCACGTAACTTCTCACCACATTGAACGGGTCTGGCAATATGTTCGTCGGTATCAGTCCATAAACGGCCTCCACGTGCCATGCCGAGATTATCAACATGAAACCGACCACACTGACTATGAGGTTTCCGAGAAACCCAAAATCATTTTCTCCCCCGAACCTTAAAAGTCTCTTTAGCATCATATTGTCATTGGATATTTAATGTTCTCATCTGTTATCTTGTCCAGGATGTCTCTGACATAGCATTCGGCGTGTACCTTGGCAATGAGCAAATCGTGAAACCTATAGTTTCCACATTGACGTGCAGAACAACCGGGTATTCTGCCATCATAATCCGCAATGCACGAAAACGTCTCCCTAACCAACGGCAACACCTCCATTGGCGTCAAGTCACCCTTCAATATTAGGTAGCATCCTGTCATGCAGCCCATAGGTCCGAAATAGACAACCTTATCGCCCCATGACGGATGACTCCTGAGGTAAACGGCTCCGACATGCTCTATCGGATGCATCGCCTTTGGATCGATGTATAAGTCATGATTGGGGCATGTAATGCGTATGTCGAAAGTAGTAAGCACATTGTCGCCTATCTTGTCCTTTCTTGACACGTACAGCCCTGGTAGTAACTTGGTATGGTCTACACTAAAGCTCCCTATATTTTCCATGATTCAAAAAAAAATGGGGCAACAACTGCTATTGTACAATCGTTGCCCCGAGCGCCTTGCAATCAGTCGTTAATTAACTCGAAATCAGTTGTTCTGTACTCTTGGTTGGGACCTTTCACCCCGTCTTCCTTAGCCCTCTTCGAACCATTCCCAACAACGATAAACCTGTTCTCATCAAATCCGTACTCCCTTATAAGGTAGTCAGCTACGCTTTGCGCACGTGCCTTTGACAATGGTATGTTCACCTTATCGCTGCCCGTGTCGTCAGTATTACCTTCGATACGTATACGGGAGCCGCTAAACTGCTTTGCGATGCCGGCAAACTCACGGTCAATCGTGTTCTTTGCGTCATTGTCAAGAAGGCTTCCGTTCACAGGGTATTCTATCGTCACCTTTTTCGTCGATATAGCCTTTGCCGACTTGACTTCATCATTTGCCGCCGTGAAAGTCCTTTTCTGCTCGGGTTCTTGGTTATCACCAACCGCTGACTGATTGGTCGACAACGCCTCTATCACACTGGTATCGGACACCTTGTTCCACGACAACGGCGACTTACATAACCCAAGACCTGAATATGTCCTCGCCATCTTTGAATAGAGTTCCTGCCCTTGCATACCCGTATAGCTTGGATTCATGCCGAAGAAGTTCATCTCGTCGCCCAACGTACAGTAGTATATGTTCTTTGAGCCGTCAATGGCGAACTTTTCGTCAGTTCCATAGGATTTGGCGAATGCCTTTGCCGCGTACCGTAACGCATCTTGGTCGTTGTTCATCTTCACGTTAGCCCTCAACAATGCCGACACGAACTTGGAAACGGTCTCTGCGTTATTGTCCAGCCACGACTGCTTGGCGATGAGTCCGTCGCAGATTATCGAACTTGCTTGCTTTGTTGAGACAAGCACCTTCGAACCTGGTATCGACGCCACGATATCTTGGTCGTCTGGTGAATATACTACGGCGGCGTCACATTGTCCGGCTTTGAATACAACCGCTGCGGCCAAACCATCCTCAACCACCTTGATATTAACCTTGTCCTTCTCCAACTTGCTGCCCTTATTCACCTTGTCATAACCAATGCCGTTGGTCTCAAGCGTGTTAAGCAACAGTGTATGGCTTGCCGTACCCTCACTGCAAGCTACCACTTTGCCAATGAGTGAACCGACGCTTGTTATGTTCTTGTTAACGACGATGGCATCAGCGCCACGAGACCAGTTGCTCACATTGAAGAACCTTGCATCTGACATGTCCGAACCTTCTGACATCTCAACGGGCAATGCATCGCCCGTGCAGTAGATGATGTCTATGTCGCCGTTACGGAATGCGGCACGGCCAGCTTGGAAATTGTCTTGTACAACCACCTTCATCTTAAGACCTGTCTCCTTGTAAAGGACACAATCCTCTGTCGGCTCAAGACCACCGTTAAGGTACATCATGGGGAGGAAACCCGCATATGTGTTAGTGCCTACGGTGATGTAATCCTTGTCGTCGGACGAGAAGATGGACGATAGGAATGACTTGCTCTCCTTCTTCGCTACACCTTGGTTGTCGCCTTTTTCGCCAAAACAATACAAAC
>JAGCWQ010000236.1 GCA_017961765.1 Paludibacteraceae bacterium
AATATATACTTTTTTCTATTTACACTCCAAATTAGTAGGTTTTATTTTAGGTTAAAATTTGATTGTTTTACGCAACAAAAACTATAAAAATTAAAATACAAAGCGATTATGAACACAGAATACAAACATAACAGCAATATCCAAAATACCAACCTACCAATTTTGAAGGTTTATAAATCTTGCGTACCTTTGCAAAGGATTCGCTCATTACCCTCTTAATAATGAGACGTGTTTTAAAGACATCCTCACCTAACAAAGAACCCTTACAAGAGAAGACGTATCCAAAATCAACAAATAACCGCAAAAAATTAGGACAATTAAAAACAGGACAGAAGAATATGGAAAAAGAGACAAAAAGAGTACACACATATTTAGGGAAAGAAGATTCATTCGGAGGTCTAAACATGCCGATCTACCATTCGGCAGCCTTCGGTTTCCCTTCGGCAAAAGCCATGGCAGACGCCTTCGTGGGGAGGTCGAACGCCCCCACCTATTCACGCGTGGCCAACCCCACCGTTACCTTCTTCGAAGAACGAGTGAAGCAACTCAGTGGAGCAAAAAACGTCTTCGCCTTCAACTCGGGCATGGCCGCCATAAGCAACACTTTGATTGCCTTGACAGCAAGCGGAAAGAACATCGTGACCTCCGCCCACCTTTTCGGCAACACAGTCTCGTTGCTAAAAAACACCCTGGGAAGGTTCGGTGTGGAGACTCGGTTCGTCGATCTTCTTGACACGGAAGCGGTTGCAGCCGCCATCGACGAGAACACCTCCTTCGTCTTCTTGGAGATTATCACCAACCCGCAAATGGAAGTGGCAGACCTTCGAAGCCTCTCTGCCATCACCCACGAGAAGAAAATCCCTCTCATAGCGGACACTACGATCATTCCCTTCACACAATTCAGCGCATCCGAATTGGGAGTTGACATCGAAGTCCTCTCCAGCACCAAATACATCTCAGGAAGCGCTAGCTCCTTGGGCGGACTGGTAATCGACTACGGTCATTTTCCGCAACTCTACGGAAGCCTGAAATTCGAACTGCTCTACAACCTTGGCAGCTACATGACTCCGCAAGTCGCCTTCATGCAGACGCTCGGATTGGAGACGGTTGACCTCCGATACCAAATGCAGGCAAGCAACGCCCTCGAATTGGCGAAACGCCTAAAGAACGTACCAGAGATCAAGGACGTAAACTACGTGGGACTTGAAGACAATCCTTTCCACGAACTGGCAAAGGCTCAATTTGGCGGCACCTACGGGGCAATGTTGACCATCGACCTGGAAGACAAACAGAAATGCTACGACTTCATCGACAATCTCCAGCTCATCAGCCGCGCCACCAACCTCTTCGACAGCAAATCATTGGCCATCCACCCTGCCTCCACCATCTTCGGTTCCTTCGCAGGATCGCAACGAAGGGCAATGAACGTCCGAGACAACACCATCCGACTGAGCGTCGGCATGGAATCCGTCAACGACCTATTCGAGGATATCATCCAAGCCTTGCGGACAGAAAGATAATGGCAACTGGGGATGTGCACAAAGCACATTTCCACCAACTTTCAAGGGTTTGAAAAAACAGATTTTCATGGACAAGGGGTTCAACATCCCCAAAATCTTGCTACATTTGTCCTTAGCATAATCATAAAAACGACTAGCATGAAAAAAATTTTTTACATTCTCTCACTTTTTGCCGTATGTGCCTGCACCAACACTCCTGGCAAGGGATCTGCGGACAATGCGGATAACGAATCGAGCTACACGGAATCGAACGAAGAGGGCCTGCCCACCTGCAAAGAATACATGGAGGAACTGGCCAAAGGATTTGCCGAAGCCGTGGAGAAGCATGATTTACAGAAAGCCATGACCTATCTTTCTCCTAGATACGTAAAAGAGCAACACGACGATTTCTTAGGAGGAAGAACCGAGCAATTCATCTCAGAACTTCTTGGTGGAACTCTTCCTGATGGTTCCTTCCGCTGTCCTCGCATAAGCGAAATTGTCAGCGTCGAAGTCCTAAACGCAGACTGTCCCGAAGAAGGAGATCCCTTTGCGTACTTTCAAATAAAATTGAAAGGAGGAGAAATCATTTACGTCACACTTGAAACACAAGACGAGAATACAAAAAATGGCTATCTTCCTTTGTTTGTGGGAGGTGTAGGATGAAAGAAACAATCCAAAGAACAAACAATAAAAAAATCCCTGCACCGAAGTGTGGGGATTTTTTATTTAGTATTCATTTTCGACTTATACGTTTCTGAATCCGAATGTTCGAAACGCCACGAAAAACGATTCAAGATTTCATCAGAAGTTGATGGAGAAATTGTAGGACGAAGTACGTCCGTTTCCATCGTTGAACAACGTCGTCAAACCATAGTAGTAACTGGCGTTGATGGATATTTTATTCATCAAACGGATGGATGTTCCACCCGTCAATCCGGCTTGGCTTCTATTCACCTTAGCGTCTGTATTTTGGTCTGTCACGGAAATGAATTGTTCGAAAGTCACACCGCCATAGAGGTTCATGCCGATGATTTCATTGTCAAAGAGGTCATAACCCACCGTTACAGGAACGGCAACGGAGGTGGATCTGAAACCACCACCCTCGGCACGGTACTCGCCCCACTTGAAATCGATGCCGGGATAGAGGAACAACTTCTTCTTGTCGTCCAAATAGAACTTATAACCTGTTCCCACATAACCCGTATAACTCTTGCGACCATCCACATCGTGGACTTCCACACCACCGTGTGCATTTTTAATCAATTCTATCAACACATCCTTTCCATCCGTCTTAGCCGAGACGGAGAAGAACGTCAAGAAGAGAAGGCAAAAAGGGATAAAAATCTTCATTCTATTCATATCTTACCATTGTTTCACGAAACGAGGCATGAAAGCCTTCGACAAGAGATAACCGATGACTACACCTAGAGAATCGGCCAACCAATCCAACCATTCGCCTGAGCGAGGAGGAAAGAAGTTCTCTTGCAATATCTCAATCAATCCTCCATAGAGAATCGGAAAAACAACCGCCATGACAATCATCCTTTTAGAGGTGAACGGCACCCCTATCCGATAGTGGTCGAAACAGAGTGCACCGGCAAAACCCAAATACATGAGCAAATGAACGAACTTATCCATTCCCTCAAACGAAGGGACATGATCGACCGGCAACGTCCGTGCTATACAGAGATAAAAAATAGTGATACCCACCACCCAGGACAATCCATAGAGACGGAAAAAACGCAACATACTTAAGTTAAAAATTAAGAGTTAAAAGTTAGAATCAATTGAAAATAAACTCATTGACAACAGAAGCCACGCCATCCTCGTCGTTGGTCAACGTCACGTAATCGGCCGACTCCTTCACAATCGGCTGGGCATTACCCATGGCAACCCCCAAACCTGCATATTTTATCATGGACAAATCATTGAATCCGTCGCCACAAGCAATCATCTCGTCCTTGCTCAGACCGAGATAATCAAGCAACTTGCCCAACGAGTAGGCCTTGTCGATATTCTGAGGCATGATTTCCAAGAAGAAAGGCTCTGAACGGTAAACATTCAGACGGTCGCCAAACGCCTCGTTCACCTCCTTCTCTACCGTGGCCAAATAGTTGCCCTCGCCCACCATCAAACACTTAGGGACAGGATCCTTGATTGTCTCCACGAAGTTGTCCACCTTGACGACAGGCATCTGGTTGATACGAGCCTCAATCTCCACATATTCATCATCCACTATCTCCGAAACGATGGAATCTCCCTGATAAGAAACGATGGGAAGACCATATTTACGGGAAGACTGGTAGAGCGAAGAGACCTCCTCCATGGGAAGTTCCTTACGATAAATCACCTCCTTCGTCTCATAATTGGTCACCACGGCACCGTTGAAAGAGAGGACATAGCCGCCGAAACGATCCAATTCCAATTCATCAGCCAAAGGCTTGATACCTTGAGTAGGACGACCGGAAGCCAAAACGACCTTTACTCCCTTCTTTTGTGCGCCAAGCAATGCTCTTTTTGTAGCAGGGGATATCTGTTTTTTCGAATTCGTAAGTGTTCCGTCTATATCTAACACTAAAACTTTATATGACATACGCGAACAGACTAATTAACCATTTGGTACAAAGGTACAAAAAAATTAAAACGAAGTTGTTTCTTTATGTCAATATATTACAAGACACGACATTTTCATTAAATCAGGCATGCGCCGACTAGGGTGCAAAGTTCTTCCCTACTCGCCTTCTTGGATGACTTGGATATATCCATAAAGTGAATTCTTGTCCACAATAGCAATCCAAATGGAGCGGTTGGAACCTTTGTTCGGTTCGACGGTGACGAAGATGTTATTATCCGTTTGTGACTTCACCTTGATCCAATCCACGAAAATGTCCTTCAAATCGACGACGCTATCCTCAGAGACAACAGGTACGGCTTCCTGATCGATGCAGCGTTTCACTATTCGCACAGGCTTTCCCTCTTCATCCAACAGACAAGGCTGATAGTCGTGCAACGAGTCACGGAACGATTTGACATTAGGGTACAACGCATCGCAAGAGCATTGGAATGTTCCGCCCTCCTTCGGAACATTCAGCTGAAGGTCTCTAAAATACCTACAAGAATCATAAACAAACGAGATATAGTCAGGATCATTAATATCTCCATCGGTCTGAATGCAAGATGACATGTTGGCCGAGATAGTGGCAACACCAGCCGCCAAACCCACTATCTTTATCGCATTGCCCGCCCTTTTCCGCAAGGAGAGTTGTTGCTCTATGTAGCGGGTTTCCGACTCGCATTTAGGACAAGTGCCCATACAATCGCCCTCATGGTGACACTCCTTAGGGTTATATACTATGCCGTTTTCATCGGCGAGCTGTTGTCTAATCTGCTTCAAGAGATTGCAAATATCTTTTCCTGTTCCCATATGATAGAAATCTATTTACCTTACGGAACCGTCCATAAAGCGAAACCGCATCGGTTTTAATATTATTTTTGCAAATATAACTAATTAAAGTCAAACGGCAAGGCGAATCAGAAGAATAACGACCACAACAAGGGCAAATTCATAGTAATACAATAAAATTTGTCTCTTTGTTAAAAGCAAATCGCCGATTGAGGCCCAATAAATTTATAACAGATTCCGATCTCTATATATTAACTTTGCACCGCCAAAGTTGGTAGCCCGCACAATGACCTCTACGGGTTATCTGCTTTTTACAAATTGAATTTACAGAGGTCACTTAAAAAACATAATGAGATGAAATTTTTATTGAAGGTTCTACTTTTAGGATTGGGAGTACACGGCATGGAATGTTCCGCGCAAACCGTTAGCGGAAATATCAGTGGGTATGATTTTGTGGATCTTGGATTGCCAAACGGTGTAAAATGGGCGACTTATAATGTAGGAGCGACAAAGCCCGAGGAATACGGCAATCATTTTGCGTGGGGCGAAACCGAGCCGAAAAATGACTATAGTTGGAAGACGTACAAATGGTGCAAAGGTAGCCAGTACGACCTAACCAAGTATTGTTCAAGCAGCGACTACGGCACAGTTGACAAGAAGACGACTTTGGAAGCAGAAGATGATGCCGCCACAAAAAATTGGGGCAATAACTGGAGGATGCCAACTGCAAAAGAAGCCAAGGATATGAAAGAGGGCTGTACATGGGAGTGGACGGATGATTTCAACGGTAGTGGCATTGCCGGCCGAATAGGCACCTCAAAAACTAACGGCAACATCATCTTCCTGCCTGCCTCCGGTTACCGAGAAGACAAGAAGTCGAGCTACGGAGGCAATAGCGCTAACTATTGGATGTCCTCTCTATATTGGGACTCATTCACTGCATATGACCTTGAGTTCTCCAAAAGTATCAACATCGCCTTACGCTGCGACAACCGCTATATGGGTTATAGCGTTCGCGCAGTTTCAACCAAAAATGCCACTGGAGTTCCAACCATCAGCAACCAAGCACTGCAAGTTTACACGGAAAACGGAGCCATCCACATCAACAACGCACAAGCGAATGCCTCCATACAGGTAAGTGACCTGAATGGCAAAGTTGTGACATCTGCAACTACTGATTGCCACGGAAATTCCACCATCACGCTTCCTGATTCAAAAGGTGCTTTTGTCATTACGGTTAGAGGCCAATCCACCAAGGTTATCATTAAGTAAATGCTTGAATTCATGACGGTTGACAGACCTCCATGATAAATCATACGGCAAAGCCATCGGACACTCCTCCGATGGCTTTTTTAATCCCAGATGTCCTTGGAGGGCCTTTGAGTTGTCTGACACCTTCGTATCGCCTCTATTAGGGTCGCCTGCCATGGCTACCAAGCACTATGCACACAAACACCAGCCAACTTCTAACATTTTTTACACTCCTCTCTCCTAATCCCTCTTACGTTTTGTCCAACTTTTATTATCTTTGTGGCATTATAACAATTAAAAGACAAAAAATGAAAACAGTTGTCAGCGGCATACGCTCCACAGGTAACCTCCATTTGGGCAATTACTACGGAGCCCTTCGCAATTTCATACGGATGCAAGAGAACAACAGATGCTTCTTCTTCATCGCAGACTACCACTCCCTAACCACTCACCCCGATCCCAACGATTTGTTTCCTCACGTTAAAAGTGTCTTGACAGAATATTTGGCAGCCGGACTCGACCCTGAGAAAGCAACCATCTTCATCCAGAGCGATGTTCCCGAGGTAGTGGAACTTTACCTCATGCTCAATATGCATGCCTACTTAGGAGAGTTGGAGAAGACGACTTCTTTCAAGGACAAAGCCCGCAAGCAACCACAGAACGTCAACGCAGGACTGCTCACCTACCCTACTTTGATGGCAGCAGACATCCTGCTCCACAACGCCGACGAGGTACCTGTAGGAAAAGACCAAGAGCAACACTTGGAAATGACGAGAAACTTTGCAAAACGTTTCAACAACTTCTATAAGGTAGAATATTTCAAAGAGCCTGTTGCTTACAGTGACGGAACTCAGATGATTAAGATTCCAGGATTGGACGGTAGCGGCAAGATGGGCAAATCAGAAGGCAACTGCATCTATCTGAACGACGATCCAAAGGTCATCGAGAAGAAGGTGAAAAAAGCGTTGACCGACGCAGGTCCTACGGAACCAAATTCTCCAAAGCCTGAATGCATCGAAAACTTGTTCACCATTATGAAGGTCGTATCCGCACCTGAGACCGTGGCCTACTTCGACGAGCAATGGAACAAATGCGAAATTCGCTACGGAGACATGAAGAAGCAATTGGCAGCCGACATCATTGCGGCAACTGAGCCTATCCGCGAACGCATCCGTGAAATCGACGCTCATCCAGAAATCCTCCGTCGCGCCGTGACGATAGGAAAAGAAAAGGCTCGTGAAAGCGCAGGAAAGACCATCCGCGAAGTACGTGAGATTATGGGATTCCGTTCCTTCTAACAATCCCTTTTACTTCATAAAAAAATCCGCAGTTCTATGAACTACGGATTTTTTTTGCTTTATATCCAAGGGGCCACAAACCACTAATACAACATTCAACAACACTCCAAAACAAGCAGATGTTTCTACTCTTTATCTTCATTCACACCTTAGGCAACTCTTCCTCCAAATGCTTCAATTTAGCAGGGAAAGAAGCACCATGACGCGTCTTATTCACCTTGAGAGGATAGACACACGTATTCCAATCATCAGGACGACCAAAATAGTCCCATGCGAGGAGGTTGGCCGACCACTCCGTCCAAGTATCACAATGACGGTACCATACGTACTTTTTACGTTGCGAACGCCAGCAACTCAAGAAGCTATCTTTCGCCACATGACGGAAAAACTTCCATGCACCCCACTTTTTGAATTGCAGATAATGGCCAAATTCATGGCGCAAGAGATTCTTGTCAGCCTTGAATGACTTACCCACGATAATGCCTATTCCCGGGATAAACACGGAAGCGCCACGCTTAAACTTCCCTATATTAAAAACATGAACTCGGGCTTTTTGAAAAATATCGTCCAGTTCCATAACTCACCAATAGCAATAAAACAACAACGAGGATTCAAAATCCACGAAAAAACTCTTATTTATGTATTATCTCTTCTTCTTAAAGAAAGAACGCACTAGATCTGCGCAATCGTCCGCCAAGACTCCCGACACCACCTCACACTTCGGATGCAAAGCCAATGGAGCAAACACCTTATACCCCCGTTTAGGATCGGAAGCACCATAAACCAAACGTCCTAACTGAGCCCAACCCAATGCACCTGCACACATAATGCAAGGTTCAACGGTCACATAAAGAGAACATTCGGTAAGATATTTGCCACCAAGGTAGTCGGAAGCCATTGTAATAGCCTGCATCTCGGCATGCGCCGTCACATCATTCAACGTCTCCACCAAATTATAGGCACGAGCAATCACCGTATTCTTACACACCACCACAGCTCCGATAGGGACTTCTCCCTTCTCTCCAGCCAACTTGGCCTCGGCTATTGCCAACTTCATGAAATACGCATCGTCCATAGGTCACCGCATCTCTTCCTCACTGAACAAAGTAGGAGCATCCGCTTCGAGTTTTTTCAGTATGGCCACGATTAATGTCTCACGCATCCACTTTGTCTTGTTGGTTATCTTATATTTACTGTAAAAACGATTCATAAAAGCTAGCTCTCTGTCATTCAAAGAGATGACAACCCTATTACTCCTCGTCATTCGGATTCGGTTCTTAGGGGCTTCGCTTTTCTTGTTCTTCTTTACTACCATATTCGGCAAAGATAGTAAGATTTTTATTCACATAGTATTTTTCACTTGCGATTTCACCTCGAAACGGCTAAATTTGCAAACCATTGTTACAATGGATTGTAAATTCAATATCTGTTTTATTTGACAAGCAATCACATGGCAGAACATAATGATTTAGGAAACCAAGGAGAAAATTTGGCAGCCGAATTCTTGGAAAAGAAGGGATACAAGATACGCCATCGGAATTGGGTCTCTGGAAAAAAAGAGTTGGACATCGTAGCGGAAGATGGCGAGTACCTCGTCATTGTTGAAGTGAAGACACGCAGCACAGAAAACTTCGAGCATCCGAAAGAGGCCATCACCAACGGGAAAATCAAAAACCTCGTCAGCGCGGCGGAAGAGTACATTTTTCAATTCGACATCATGAGGGAGACACGGTTCGACATCGTCTCCGTCATTCCAGAACGGGACGGGAGTTTCCGTATCGAGCATATAGAGGATGCCTTCCTTCCTCCAGTCAACTAAACGAAGGAGGAAACATCCACAAAAGTCAGAAATCAAATTTCAACTGAGGGTCAATCAAGGTAAAGGACATCCGATGATGCTCCGTAGGTCCGAACTCCTCAATGGCGGCACGATGTTCCTTTGTCGGATAGCCTTTGTTTTTTGCCCACTTATAGGCAGGATACTGCTCCGATATTTCATTCATATAGTCGTCACGGTAGGTATTTGCCAAGACTGAAGCGGCAGCGATAGAGAGGTATTTGCCATCTCCTTTGACCACGCACTGATGAGGAACATCGCCATATTTACGGAACCGGTTACCGTCCACAATCACATGTTCTGGACGAAGGGACAATTGATCCAACGCCCGATGCATCGCCAAGACCGAAGCCCAAAGGATATTCAGTTCGTCGATCTCCTTTGGGGAGACGATACCGACAGCATAGGCCAACGCATTCTCCTCAATAAGAGGACGCAAGGCATACCGCCTCCGTTCCGTCAACTGTTTGGAGTCGTTCAATTCGGGACACTCGAAATCGGGTGGAAGAATCACAGCCGCAGCAAAGACAGGACCAGCCAAACAGCCACGGCCTGCCTCGTCGCAACCCGCCTCCACCACTCCCTCTTTCAAGAATGGCAATAAAGGTGCATGTTCCTTCCCCATATCAATAGATTAAAGAGGTCAAGAGTCGTCCGACCATTCCCAAGGTGGCTGGACTGATATTCTCAGGCGTATCGTTCATCGTATGCCACATAGTTGGGAATCCACGCTCCGAATTAAAATCAATGATGTCTGCCGTCGGAATGCCCGTTCCGACATTCACATAGTAATGGTCATCCATGATAGAGCCCTCCAATTGAGGAATAAAGAACTTCTCATAGCCCATCTCCTGCGCACGACCCCAGATTCGGGAGACTGCCGTTTGAGCATACATTGCCGAAACCTTATCCACACAGAAAGTCGGATTCTCAGCGCCCACCATATCCAACAAGACACCGAACTTAGGCTTTATCATATAATGCACATGCTTGGACCAATACTGGGAGCCCAAGCACCAATCGTTGTCCGCATTCCCATTGAAGAAATAGGGTGCTCCGTAATCCTCTGCATCAAAAAAGACAATATCAACGCCCATCTTAGGCTCCTTCTGCTGCATGAGCCGTGCCAATTCCAGCAAGACGCCCACCCCACTGGCTCCATCGTTGGCACCCATCACCGATTTCTTATGGTTGCCCTTATCTGGATCATGGTCGCAAAACGGACGGCTGTCCCAATGGGAAAAGAAGATGACACGATTCTCCTTTTCAGGGAAGAACGTACCGATGATATTATTCGCATTCAATTTAGTGCCGTCAAATGCAGTCACGACTGCCTTCTGCTCAATCACCTCAGCACCCAAACGTTGCAACTCAGAAACGAGATAAGCCGCACACGCATCATGCTGCTTCGTATTCGGCACACGAGGTCCGAAATCACATTGTTTCTTCACAAAAGCAAAGGCTGAATCTTGATTATACGCATCCGCCTCCACACACACATAGGGAGTTGGAGCAACAGGAGCAGAAACCTGTATCTGTTTCTGTTCGCCATGGCAAGAGATCATGCCAAGTGCAATGAAAAAAAGTGTATATAACTTCATTTTCCCTTATTCTTTATTTTTATGCAAAACTAACAAAATAGCATAGTAACAAGTAAAAAAAAGTACAAATTCCATAGATCAATTCCGAATAGTTTCATTTATTGGACCAAATTCCTACAAGTTAACCATTTACAACTCGCCCTACCAGAGGCAGAGCCACCCAATAAATCGCCACAAGTACAATTTTCCGTGAAACATTTAACTCTATCAGAAGGCATATCCTAAAATCTTTTGCTAATTTTGCAAAAGAAATAAAATCAAGATTTGCACTTAAGGTAATAAAACGAACTCCTAGAATGGAGCCTATCTTAAAAGGCGAATCAGAAAATTAGATATGAAAACAGCAATTTTCCCAGGCAGTTTCGACCCGTTCACTATTGGGCACTATTCGGTTGTAAACAGAGCCCTCTCCTTTATCGACAACATTGTAGTCGCTATCGGTGTAAATGATGCGAAACGGACACTTTTCTCGTTGGACAAGCGAATGGAACTTATCAACAAAGTTTTCCAAGGAGACCCACGTGTAACAGTCAAAAGCTACGACTCGTTGACCATCGACTTTGCCAAGGAGATTGGGGCAGACATCATCTTAAGAGGCATCCGTTCCATCGCCGACTTTGAATACGAGAAGACCATCGCCGATGCCAACCGCCGGATTTCTGGAATCGACACCATTCTGCTCTTCACTGAGCCTCAACACTCCTTCATCAGTTCCACCGTACTACGAGACGTGCTGAGGTATGGGAAAGATGTTCAATGCTTCTTACCTCCCCATGTGACAATTAACGACTTGAGATAGAATTTTTCGGACAAAACAAAATAAGAAAGAGGATGGGCTATCAAGCTTCATCCTCTTTTCTATTTTACCGATATGCCACATTAAGATGACTCCACACTCCGTGGAAGCCATCCTAACACCATTATTTACTTCTTATAGACCCTTACCTTCAACAAAGGACCATCCCCATTCAACAATTGCAAGAAGAGAATCTCATAACCTCTATAGAAGGCCAATTGATCGACAAGAGGTGTTTCGTCATCCATATCAAAAACACCCATAACTTGTCCCAGGACATTGAAGACGAGATATTTTCCTGATGGGATCTTCGCCTTTACAGGAATCTCAATAGGCAAGGCCTGAACGCAACCCTTATCCGTCGTGATCTCCAAGTTCATCGTAAAGATCTCATCCGTGGTCGTAGTAAACGATGCTGTCCATGGGTGATTCTCTATTTTGGAGCCATAAGTCTCCGCATACCTACCGCCCAAGAGTCCCTCATCGGAATACCACTTTTCACTGACAACGAGAGCACCGTTATCCTCCAATTCGTAGTTCAATACAAACTCCTCATCAGAATAGACCTCTCTTGCTTGTACCGTAGCTTTCGGCATCGGAGCGACAGCAAGCGGAACGAGTTGTTCTACGGAACAACCGCCCCTATAGGCAGTCAACTTAACCGTATCAGGCTCATCACCCAAAACCATCACATCGGAAGTATAGGTTGCATAAGCACTTGGCACTTGATTATCCCAAGCATACAAGACATCAGTACCCGTCGCATCAGCCACCAACTTCGCAGCAGAACCATCACAGACATCCGTAGAACCCGAGAAAATCAGTTCTGGCTTAGCGACAGGCAATATCGCACAGTTGACATACCGCTTACAATAACCATTGTCAGCCTCCAAATAGAGCGTAGTCGTATCCTGCACATTAAGAATCACATACTGACTATCCACCTTCAAAGGAGCGAGTTCCTCTTCTGCCTCTGGACGACGAGCATACCAAGAATAAGTCACATTCTCAGAAGGATCAAGCACTTTCAAGTGTGCATCAGCACCCAAACAAAGTTCACCATCACCCTCTATGTTCAACAACGGTGTATCATGAACCGAAACTTTCACCGTCGAATCGACTTGGCAACTCATGCTGTCCTTCACCTCCACATGCAAAGTATAATGGAAATCTCCCAACTCATTCAACTGCGTCAGCAAACTACCAGCAAAGACCTTCCCCTGCTCATCTTTCCAAGAATAACTTACCTCAGCCAAAGAGTCTGCTATTGCAGGGACGAGCTTCAATATTGAATTCTGACAAATATCCGTGCTACCCTCTATGGAGATGACCGGCTTCACCAAGGCCTTAATCTTCACCTCCTCCGGAGCAGTTGACGAGCAACCGTTAACACCCCTTGTATAAACATATAGAGTCGTCATCGCAAATTGAGAGGCAAGACGATATTCCTGCACATTACGGGCTTCATCAGGACCATACTTAAACGTGTAATCCAAGACCTCAGGATTAGAGTCTGGACGAACCACGAACGAATCACCTCGACAAACCGTCAAGGCTGGCAAATTAGCCTTCGGTGCATCCTTCGGACGAACTGTCACCGTATCATAGCCATAGCAAGAACCATCATAAACACTTACCACATAATCCATCTCTTGCGTTACTGAAGGGATTGTAAGTTCACTAGACGAAGCACCTTCATTCCACTTGTAAGAAAGTCCCTCTTGTCCGCCAACCGCCGACAACGTCACAGAAAGGCCACGACAAACTTCGACAACACTATCAGGTATAGCGACAGACGGAAGTCCCTTGACAGAAACAGGAACAAGCAATTCCGAAGAGAGGCAACCATACTCATCAACAGCCGTCAACCCGAATTCATGCTTACCTATCGCAAGCGACAAGGAGAGTGCATCTCCCTCCACAAGCAAGCTATCCGATTGCATCCAAGAGAATCTCAATTCAGCATTTTCTTTCAATCCCTTTGCTTGCAACGTCAAAGAATCTCCCGCGCACAACGAAGTATCTCCTTCAAACGCAATTTCAGGAACCTCATGCACGGTCAAGAAGGTATCTATCGTAGAAGAGCAATCGCCTTTCGTTCCAGTCAAACGGAGAAGGAATGATTGAGCATGAGCTTTCTGATAAGAAGGACCCACAATCGTGTCTTCCCCATTAGTCCACACATAATGCGCTTCATTTGCGTCATCCAACCTATTGGCAGCCGTCATTGAGAATTCACGGCCAGCACAGATAGGTGCGCCGTCTCCCGAAATCTCCAATTGTGGATTTGCCATAGGGGAAACTTTAAACGAAGCGACAGAAGCGCACTCCCCTCCAATTGAAGTCTTCAAAAGCACTGCGATCGAATCCTCCACAGCAGGAATTGTCAAGACAGAATCTGAAGAGAGTACCTTTTCACCCAACAAATCATAAGACCAATCGAAATCCACATTGAACGTATCCCGATCCGGCACAGCGGACAAAGTCACAGAAGCGCCCTCGCACACATCCGATTCTCCCTTGATAGAGAATGTCGGAGCTGGGACAACTGTCGCATAAACAGCTTTAGGAAGGCTGGCACAACCCTTTTCCGAGATAGCCATCACCTCTATTTGGAAGTTGCCTTCTGCCGGCATCCAAGAGACAAAAGAGTTCGTCTTTTCTCCTCCCCATGAATACTCATAACGAGCATCCGATTGTTCCGGAACAGCCACCAAACGAAGGGAATCACCTTGGCATACAGTCGTCTTGCCTTCCACATGGAATTTTGGCAATTCATTTTGAACGACAAGAGTCTCCGCCCTTGCCACACAGCCATTAGCAGCCTGCATCTCCACAGAAACCGTTGTTTCAGGAAGATCCGAGAGAAGAGATGAAATAAATGAGATGCTCGCATCACGGTCGTCTTCATCCACATTCCACTTATAATCACATTTACCATAGGAAGCAGAATCCTCCAAAATACGAGCATTCAAAAAGACCATTTCTCCCGCACAGATCTCAGTCTGTCCTTCTATGGTGAGTTTAGGCGAATCCAACACCTCTACAGTCAGAGAATCGACACCCACACATTGCAAGTCACCCTTATCAATGGCCTTTACCCAATAGGTTCGAGTCGCCAATGCTTCGATCAGCAAGGAATCACCAATCGCAGAATCATCATCATTCCACACATAAGAGACCTCTCCATCCGAGCGAGCTGTGAGATAATTACGTACCCCCACACAAGTGGAACTATAGCCATCTATCTTCACATCCGGCAAAGCTTGGGTCTCCACCAACACCTCCATACGCGACTTACATCCGTTGGAATCGACACCCTCCAAGATGAGTTTTTCAGGAGAATCCACTTTGGCCACGTACGGATTTACAGCGTTCTTATTCCAAGAATATGATTCTGCACCCACGGCCAACAAAGAGACCGTATCGCCCGCACAAACTTTCGCACTTCCCTCAAATGCAAGTTCAGGCAACTTATTTAGCTTAACATTGATATCCTTTCGGGAGGAACAAGTTCCACGCGTAGCTATGACGGAAACAACCGTGTCAGAGGTTGGCACCATCGACATTTTAGACTTTCTCGACCCGTTGCTCCATATCCATGACGTAGAGGACAAGCTAGAAGTAGCAGACAAACTAAGCGTCTCGCCTGCGCAAATCACAGAATCACCAGAAATCGAAATGACCGGAGTACTTAACACCGAAACAGTCAATGAACCGACACCCTTACATCCATGTCCATCAAAGCCTGTCACCTTAATCGTCTGCTTAGCATCAATCTTCACGTCGTTATAATCCAACGTAGAAGAGTCTGCCCAAATGTAAGAGAGAGCTCCTTTTGCTTGCAGATGCACAGTAGAGCCCTTACATACGCTCTTCTCTCCAGCAATTGTCACCTTAGGCGCAGCATAAACATTAATCGCCTTTGTCGCAGTAGCCGGACATCCGTGAAGATCATAGCCTGTCAATGAGTAAGTGGCTTTCGAATTCACCTGCACATCGCGATAATCAAAGGTTGACGAATCTCTCCACAGATAAGAGACGCAATTCTCCGACTTGGCAGTCAGGTGCGCTATATCGCCCTTACAAACCGAATCTGGAGCATCTATCGCCAAATCAGGGACAGCATAAATCTCCACTGGAACATTTAACTTGCTTACACATCCATTAGTATCCGTTCCTGTCACCGTATAGGTTTTTGCCTTTGGCTTAGCCACCTCGTAATAAGCATTCGTATTACCGTCACTTAGTTTGCCCCAATAATAGGAAGCCGCACCCTTTGCCGTCAACTGCAACTTTTCGTTCTTACAGAGTCCCGTCTTTCCGACAACGCTCAATTCCGGCAACTTATTGACAACTACGTTCACCGATTTCTCTGCCGAGCAACCAGCAGCAGTTGCTTGAACAGTCAAAGCAAAACTACTATCTGGAGTCATTGAGATCTTAGAAGAAGTAGAGCCGTCAGACCATTTCCAAGTCGTAGATGATTTGTCTGATTTTGCAGTCAACGTGATATTTTTACCGCTACAAACAACCGAATCACCCGTAAACGTTATCACTGGAGGTTCACTAGCCTTGACAACCTTGGTTGCCTTGCCCACACAACCAAATTCGTTCTTTCCATAAAGGGTATATGTTGTCGTCTTATCTACAACAACCTCTATCGAATCTTGTTGAAGACCCTCATTTTCCCATTCATATTGAAGAGTTCCATCCGCAGACAAAACCACCTTCGCACCCTGACATACTGCATCAGGACCATTCAATTTCACTTCAGGAAGAGGTCGTACCACTACAGGAACATCCAGCACAGATTCGCATCCGTTAGAGTTCACACCTCTCAATCGCTCCACATGACTGGCATCCACCTTTTTCAAACTCAAGAGTTCATCTATAGTAGCATTGGTTTCCCAAATCAAAGACTCAGCACCCTGAGCATGAAGAATCAAATCACCGCCCGCACAAACGACAGGCTCTTCCAAAGTGGATAGAAGAGGCAGTGTATCAACTTTTATATCAACATACTCAACATTCGAACAAACATGTCCATTCTCCTCACAGTAGCCATAGACCCATAGATTTTGGTCGTTCACCACACTATCCAAAGTTATGGAAGCGGAGACATCACCTGTTGACCAGTTCCATCTAGTTGCAGTCGGACTGACCACTGAGAGAGATAGAAAAGAACCATAGCAAACGTTTCTGCCTCCTTCCACCTCCAATTTCGGAAGAGAAACCACCTGCAGTTCCTTCGTTGCAGAGGCTAAACAACCTTCCGCCGTCTTTCCTGTCACTTTATACGATTGAGTCTTCGAAACCACAACATCCCTATAATTCAACGTGGAACCATCTTCCCAAACGAAGGATTCGCATTCGTCAGAGAAGACACTCAAACGAACCGTATCGCCCTCACAAGCAATGGAAGGTCCGCTGATTTCAATGGCAAACGGTTCATCCACTTCGATAGGGATTATCACGGAATCCTGACATCCATACTCATTTGCACCCAACAATTTATAAGAAGAGGTAGGTTTAGATACAACCAACTCCGATTTTTGAGCACAAAGAGCGCCATTCGAATCGAACCAAGAATAAGAGGTTGCACCCGAAGCCTGCAAATCAAGTGTGCCACCTTCACAAATAGAGGTATTTCCCTCAACTTTCAATTTAGGAGAAGAAAGGACGTTAATGTTCACCTCCTTTTCAGAAGAACAACCACGATAGGATGCCTGAACCTTTACCACCGAGTTCTCTTCCAGAACAGAAGAGAAGGTAGAAGAGGTTGTACCATCGCTCCAAAGCCATGTCGCATCCTGAACGGTTGCAATGGCTGATACGGTTGCCACAGCACCCTTACATACATTTACGGTATTGGAACTCAAATAAATCTCAGGAGTAGGATTTACCTCTATAAGAGCGGAAGCCTCTCCCCTACAACCATACTCATCCCAGCCATACAAGGTAATCGTCGTTGTATAGAAGACTTGCTTTTTACGCAACCTTTCCGTGGACAGATCGTCCTGCCACTCATATCGGATAGCTCCATCTCCTTCCAAGGTCACCGTATCCTCTTCACAAGCAAAAGAAGGTGCGTTCAACGTTATCTCTGGGGAAGGACGAACTGCAATAGGCAAATCAATCGTCGCCTTACAGCCATTCTCATCATAACCAGTCAATCTTTCGACACGATCTTCCGTCACATTCTCCAATACCAATTCATAATCTTCTCTGCCGTTCGTTTGCCAAACCAAAGTCTCCGCACCCTGAGCATGAAGCATCAGATTGCCACCCTTGCAGACGGCAGGTTCTTCCCTTACAGAAAGAATTGGCATAGGTTTCACCTTGATAGGAATCTCCAAACTTGCCGAACAAGAGAGTCCATCCACGCTATAGGCTCCCGACACCTCAATATTTTGATCGGTCGTAACACTATCCACCGAGATGGTAGAAGCCATGTCGCCTGTGGACCAAAGCCAAGAGGTTGCCGTCGGACTAGAAACCGAGAGGGAGAGTGACTCTCCAAAACAAACCTCGGTGTTTCCTTCCACCTCCAAAATCGGTTTAGAAATGACATTCAAAATGGCCGAGACTTCCTTTCCACAGCCATTCTCATCATAACCAATGACTGAGTATGCTTTCTCTTTTGCCACACGAACATCACAATAATTATTCTCCGCAACCCCTTCGCTCCACTGATAAGTTTTGCAAGTCTCCGATGTTGCCGTCAAGCGGACTGAATCATCCTCACAAGACAAAAGAGGAACTTCCAAACTAAGCGTTGGCAAAGCATTCACAACAACAGGGACATTAATTGTATTAGTACAATTATTGGCATCCGTTCCTGTCAACACATAGATTGCAGTTGTAGGATTCTCCTCAACGAAATCAGACCCTTTGGACACCCTATTCCAGAGATAGGAATCGGCTCCTGTAGCCTGCAAGCGCAAGGTTTCGCCTTCGCAGATAGAGGTTTTACCCTCAACCCCTAATTCAGGCAATGGATGAACGGAGATATTCACGACTTTTTCCGTCGTACATCGGTTTCCTGTCGCCCAGACTGTCAGCACGAAACTACTATCAGGGGTAGCCGAGAACCTATTGGTCGTGCCGCCATCACTCCATTTCCACTCTGCATCCAGCATAGTAGAAAGAGCCGTGAGAGAAACACTTTCGCCCACACAAATAGAAGAATCGCCCTTTAATGAAATATCAGGAACAGACCTTGCATAAATTGTCTTCCTTGAACTGACATCCTTACAACCGAACTCATCCCAGCCCCAAAGACGATATGAGGACGTTGTCTTAAACTGGAATTTTATGACATCCGACATAGAAAAGATGGTATCCGGATCAGCCGTCTCCTCCACCAATGCATATTTAGATGCACCACGACCCGTCAACGTAACCTCAGAATTCATACAAGCGTCGCTTGGACCAGACATTCTCACCACTGGCAACGGTTGTACGGTAATCTCCACCTCTTTCGTGGCGGAGCAACCATCTTTATCCACACCATGCAAACGTTCCACTCGGTTTGAGGTCACAGCCTGCAGGCTCAACTCCGCACCAACCGTTCCATTCGACTCCCAAGTCAGCATATCGGCACCTTGTGCATGAAGTTGAATATCTCCACCCATACAGACAATAGGCACCTCCTGCACCGAGAGTTCCGGACGTTTCAATGTGATTTGGATCTCCTCTTCGGAGAGACAATTGCCATCATATCCAGAAACACGAACCGTCTGTTCTTCCGCAATTTCCGTCAATGAAATTTGAGAAGAAGCCTCCCCCGTTGACCATTGCCAAGTAATCACCGTCGGACAAGAAGCCGTAAGTGTCGTCGAGCCACCTTCGCAGACTTCGCGGGCACCCTCCACTTTTAATTCAGGGAGCTGCCTAACCGCCAAATAATATTCATAACTGATGGAACATCCGTTCTCGTCAGTACCGACTACCTTATAATTAGCCGAAGCATCGGCCAAGACACAGAATGAATTGGAATTGGACAGAGAATCCCCAATCCAATGGAAACTCTTGCAACTTTCCGATTCCGCCATCAAACAAACAGAATCTCCCTTACAAACCTCCTGCGGAGCCTCCACTCTCAAAGATGGAAGTTGGAGCGTCTCCACTTCCATCGAAGCCATAGCCACACAGCCGTTAGAAGAATCGGTTCCCTTTACCGTATAGCGGGCATTCTCTTTCAAAGGGAAGACCTCTAATTTTCGAGCGGACGTTCCGTTAGACCATTCATATTGATAATTGCCCTCACTCTTCGTCCACAATATCAAAGAATCGCCTTCACAAACCTTAGAAGAGCCCTCGATAGTAATTTCTGGAGCCTCGATAATTGTAATCGGCACTACCACCAAATCCAAATCAGAGGAACCACCGAGCGACCTTGCCGAAACGTAAACAACCGTATTAGATTTCGGAGTGAACTTGAATCCTTGTCCTGTCGCAATTGAATCATTGCCACTTCCTTCTCTCCTCCATCGCCATGTATAGGCTAACGTATCGTTATCCGCCAGCAAAGAGACAGTCGCACCCGAGCAAACGTTCGTAACACCTTCAACTTTGAATAATGAGTTATCCCCAACCGTCACTATATGATCCGCCGAGTTCACACAGCCATTCGTATCGATCGCAGAAACTTCAAATCTTGTTGTAACATCCAAAACCGGTGTAATACGTTTACCCGTTTCTCCGCCCGGAGACCATAGCCACTCTTTGATGACAGCCTCATCATTTGAGGCAGCCGTAACCTTTGCCGCCCTACCTCGACTAACAGCATTGACACTATTCGCCTCATCTATATGAACCTCCGGCAAAGCTTTGTATTCAATGGAGGTTGAAAGCGTGCTGACACAACGAAGGGAATCCCATCCTTCTATCTCGTATAGTTGGACGCCTGCTTGCGACTCTTTCAGTTCGAACTTGCCTTCAACGGCAGATTTTCCCGCCATTTGGAAGTTGTCGGCACCCGACACATACAAGTTAACCACCTGATTCACACAAGGAGTACCAACGACTGAATCGACTCTCAATTCTGGCAATTGATGGACATTCACCTTCATCTCCGTAACAGATTGGCAATCTGCCTCATCACTCACTTTCAAACGAACGAGATGCTCACCGACACTCAAGGCATTTGTATTATAGAGTTGTGAACTTTCAGAAACTTTCTCCTCGTCAACCCACCAGTCATATCGCCTCAATGGTGTTTCAGAAACAGCCTCCGCCACAAATTCGCTACCATAACATACCTCTTTTTCTCCTTGCAAAGAAACCGAAGGAATAGCTTTTACCTCTACCGTAAAGAAGGCACTATCCCGACATGCGAGAGAATTGGAAGTGGCTGGCACCGCATAAAAGGCATAATTATAGATTCCCGGATTCGAAGCCACAACTGTAAAGTTAGGAGTAAGTCCACTCTGCACATATCCATCCTCACCTTGGCAAGTCCAACTAAACTCTTTTGTCGAAAAATCAGGGTCTTCCGCCTCAATGCTACCAGAAAAACCGAATTCTTCACCTTGACAAACCACGGAAGGACCTTCTACCGCCACTTTGAATGGTTCAGGCTCCCTAACAAAGAAGCCATGCTCATATTTACATGATTCATCCTGCACATGCACCTCATAATAGTGGGAATCACCGTCACTCTTTCCTTTATAATAGCATAATTGATCAGACCATGAGGCATCTTTCGTGCCATCCACATACCATGCATAGGTATATGCGTCATCACAAGGATCCGAATTTGCAAATGGAGTCAATGAAAATTCATCCTGATTACATACAAAAATAGTATCCACCATTTTGTCAATTCCTCCCTTAGGGAAGTTCGGCGTAGCCACTTCTATCTCCTTGGTGAAATCACACCCCCACGAAGTATAAGTCGTAAATCGGACGGAATACTTAGTGTTCGGATCCTCAAAGCGATACTCGATCTCCTTCTCTGTTGAAGTTGTTCCATCAGGGAACTCCCAATAGTAGGCCATAACCTCATCATCTCCTGAGACCACCTTTGAATTGTTCTCAAAAACAGCTACACCTCCACAACCCCAAGTCCATGACACATCTGGCAGAACATGAACAGGAGTCAATCTGGCAGACAATTCCAAAACGGCACAACCGCTCTTGTCCGTCGTATCCAGATCCAACACGCAATTCACACGTTCTCCCTCCAAAATAGAAGTTCGATCAACGAAAGCAGTATAAGGAGCTACAGAATCCACCTTTATTTCTTTTCCTGAAGTCCTAACCCAATGATAAGAAGTGGCAGGGAAGCCCTTCGGAGCCTCAAGGGAGACAAAAGCATCCTGTTTCTCCGAGCAAAGGAGTGTGCGAATCTCCTTCTTTCTCGTCTCAGCTTGGAAATAGCCATAGGAACTATGTCCACCAGCGACCACCGAATGGGAATTAGCGTCATTCATCAAGCAGTCGTGATTCAACACCTCTATACGGACCTTTCTTCCTATATAAGCGCTCAAATCGGCACAACGAGTTTTCCATCCCGTTTGAGAATAGCGGGAATAGAGTTTTCCATCAGAAGCTCGATCAATCGTTGCATAATTAAGGAAGCAGGTCTGAGTTGAAGCCGTATGGTTATCATGCTGAGTTGAAGCATTACAATTATCACTAATATATATGCCACGATTCAAGCCATCCCCTACACCTGTGGTGACAAAAGGAACATCATCCGCATTCAGTTGACCAAACATCGGAGTTATTCCCGGATAACGAGAAGCCGAATCCAACGAATTTATCACATAATTGTCATTGCATTGAACTGTATTCCATTGACCCGTCCGCTCGTCTTGAACCAAGACATGGATGGTCATACCTGGGCAACCATTTACAGAATGGTTCTTGCAACTTTCTGGAGAAGAGAAAACAGTCAAAAAACGATAGATGAGCAACGTCGAATTGTCTGTCACTTCAAAATCGTAGTACATACGTTCGGCAGCTGCCCACGGCATTTGGGTTTTGTCATTCCTATCGCAGTATGGATAGCTCCATTCCGAAGCCGTCTTCTCCATACCCACCATACCATAAGCCTCGCATCCAGTCTCAAAGCAATAGAGGTTACGCTTTATTCCCTCCATCTGAGCCATAGAGAACGGGGAGCCTTCCGAATCGACCAAATCGGGACCTCCCATCGTCGTCTTCATCGTATATTTGCTACCTATGCCACTGGTTGGCTTCCAGACATCAGGACGACCGATACGCATCACGCCAGCTTGGTTCTCTTGCGGCATCACATAGAGTGGGATATAAGAGAAAATACGATCCTTCTCATGCAGGTTGGAATATCTCCAGAAACGAGACTTCTCCACCTGGCTAATCATCAATCCATTGTTATGGGTGATATTAGGTTCCGCTATCGACGACATCTCATCCTTTGCAGTCTGTTCCCAAACATACGTACAACTTTCAGGAGATCCGTTCAACGGTGTGGTGTACCATCCCGTCTGGAAGGTCCACCCTTTCACTCCTTGTGAGAAATCCAAATTAGGTGTATCTAAATTACTCTGCTGCTCATTAGTGAAAATAGGAACAGAAGAAAAGTTCGTGTTCAATACAAATTCAGAGCCACCTCTCGTATTTTCCGGATCCATATTGATTCGGCAAGAATAGTTCTCTCCGTCAACCAAAGAGGCTCTTTCCACATAGGCGACATTCGGTTTTTCCTCATCCTGTACAATAGCTCCCGAATCTCTACTCCAACTATAAGCAGAAGCAGGGAATCCCCCCGGAGCGACAAGTTCTATTTTATCCTGGTTCTCCTTCTCATCCGTCTTGATTTCCATTCGCCTCGTCTCGGCTTGGAAATAGCCGTAAGAAGAATGACCTCCAGCAACGACCGAATAAGGGTTGCCGTCATTCATCAAACAATCGTGGTTCAAGACCTCCAACCGAATCGTCCTTCCAATATATTTCCGCAAGTCCGTGTAGCGGGTCCGCCAACCCGAATAATGGAACCGGGAATAGTACTTATCCTGAGCAGATACGATAGTCGCATAATTGATAAAACAATTCGTCAAACCGCCCCCTGCCTGCTCCCCCACATAATGAGAGAGATGGCTACTTGGCAAATTACAGAAATTAGAGATATAAACATTCTTATCTAATCCCTCGCCGGCCCCGTCCGTCATAAAGGCAACCGTGGTTTTAGGACTCTCGTTCAGATTTTCATACATAGGCTTCATGCCCGGATAGTTCAAGGAACTATTTGCAGCGCTGGCAACTACATGATGTTCATTGGAAGGAAGGACATTCCACTTTCCAGTTGAGCTATCTTTCACCAAAACATTAATTGCCATTTCAGCATAGCCGTTTTCAGAATGGTTGACGGCATTTTCTGGCGACTCCACAATTGCCAAGAAACGATATATCAGCAACGTGCTGTTTTCTGTCACCTTAAAATCGTAATACATACGTTCGGCACCTGCCCATGGATTCGTCAACCCCGTCGGACCTTGGTAATAGGGATTAAACCACTCGTCACCCTTTTTCTTAAGATTAGGATCCACTCCATAACTTTCCGCCCCCGCATCAAAGCATTCAACACCCGACCTTTGAGTCTGGATCCGAGAAAAATGGAAGGGATTACCATCCGAATCGACCGTTTCGTCACCTCCCATCGAAATTCTGATTGTATATTTACCGCCTATGCCATCTTTGGGAACCCAAGGATCAGGACGACCGATTCGCATAACGCCCCCTTGATTCTCATTCGGCATCACATAAAGAGGAAGGAAAGAAAATATAGAATCTTTCTCAAGGTTAGCATACCTCCAGAAACGAGATTTCTGTTTGTCTGACAAAGAGACTCTTCCACTATGGGAGATATCCGTTTGGGCAATGTCTGCCGTTTTCCCTTTGGACGTATGGTCCCACACATAAGTATATTCATTCGCACTGCCCATCAACGGAGTGGTATACCATCCCGTCTGATAAGTCCAACCTGCCTCTCCTTGGGAGAAGTCCAAATTCGGTGTGTCAATATTTTTTTGTGCTATCGCATCACCACAAAGGGATAAACAATCTGCCACAAAAACAAGAAACAGCCTCCGTCCCCAATTCATCATCCTTTCCGTATTCATAAGACACTATTCAAAATCCATATTCCATGCTTCCGGCCAATCTCTGACTCACAAACATTATAACTGCAAAGTTATTTAAATAAATTGGATTTCACAAAATCACAAACTCACACAATTGTGGGCGTGTTTCGGAACAAAAGGGGTGCACCTACTATATTTTGGCACACCCCTTTAGAAATCAATCTATTTTCACGGTTCTCCCTCTTTTGAAAAAAATTTTTACCTTGTCTCATTTTTTTCAAAAGTTGTCTTTTTCAGAAGCCGACTAATCCATCATTTACTTTTTATTCACCCTCACCTTCAACAAGACATCGTCATCGTCCAACGACTGCAAGAAGAGGATCTCAAAGCCTCTATAGAAGGAGAGTTGATCAACAAGCGGCGTATCATCATTCAAGTCGAAGACACCTATAATCTGACCCAACGCATTGAATGCACGATACTTTCCTGCCACCACTTTCGCCTTAACCGGAATCTCGATTGGCAAGGATTGAGCACAACCCTTATCCGTCAGAAGTTCCAAGTTCATGTTGAAGACATCATCTTTCGTCGTAGTGAACGAAGTTGTCCAAGGATGATTTTCTATCATACCATCCATTGATTCTGCATACTTACCACCCAAGAGACCCAAATCGGAGTACCATTTTTCTGTAAGAATGACAGCACCATTGTCCTCCAACTCGTAATTCAAAACGAACTCCTCACCAGAATAGACCTCCTTAGCCAAAACCGTAGCCTTTGGCATCGGGCTAACTGTAATCGGAACGAGCAACTCGCTAGAGCAATCGCCCAAGCTACCTGTCAGTTTCACCGTATAAGTCTCGCCCAAGGCAAGTTCCTCAGAAGTGTACGTTGCATAATCACTTGGTTCCTGATCATCCCAAGCATACAGGATGCCATCCTCACGACCGTCCGCCAACAATTCAGCCGACTCGCCTTCACAAGGCTCCGTATTACCAGAATAGTGGAGTTTTGGTTTCTCCACAGGAGTCAACGTATGCTTTGCATAGAGCTTACACCTGCCGTTATCTCCGACCAAATAGAGCGTCTTCTCTTGCGTAACACCAGAGAGCTCATACTCTGCACCCTCCGCTATGGAAGTTGCATCCTCCGCCACTTGTGGGTCTTTGTCATACCACGTATAAGAAACGGAAGAAGATGGATTAGAGGCTGTCAAGAGGGCATCCATACCGGAACAAACCTGCTTTGCACCTAAAATCTTAAAGACAGATGTAGTAGGCGTAATCTTCTTTGATAGAGATGCCTTACAGCCATAAACATCTTTTGCAGAGACAACATAAGTTGTAGGCGTTGAGATTACAGCTGAAAGTTGATCAATCGTACTCAACGTATCCTTGACGTTCTTCTTTTTCCATACATACGAAGTTTCGTTCTCCTTCTCCTCATCTGTACGCTTCACGGTCAAAGTGAAGAGAGAGTCGGCACAAAGATTCTGGCTCTCTATGCTGAGGACAGGCAAGCTATGGACTACCACCTTAACCACAGAATCCGTAGAACAACCACGGCTGTCGTCCACATGCAAAGCATAGAAGAAGGTGCCCACGGAATCCATTGGGAAAGTCAACACTCCGTCAGAAAGCGTATCGTTTCCTGCCGTCCATGCATAGCCTGTAATCGTAGCAGAACTCTTTGCTGTAGGAGTCAACTTCAAAGTAGCATGTTGACAAATGCTCTTCTTACCAGAAATGGTCAACTTAGGGTTAGCATAAACCGTCAAAGTCGTATCCTTGTGGGAAGTACATCCGCCCTGAGTACCCGTCAAACGAACCGTTGTCTTTTTCGCATAGAAATCAGTATAGACAGGTCCTTCGCCCTTCTCTTCGCCAGCGATAGACCATACATATTTCGTCTGTGTACCCGCCGAATCCAAGAGATTGGAGCCCGTCAGAGTCAAATCACGACCTCCACAGATAATCGACCTATCGCCGCTGACAACCAACTTCGGAGTAGCAATCGGAGTCACGACAAACGAAGCCGTTGCCTTACAATGCAAGCCGAGCGTATCCGTCACCGTCACCTTGTAGGTACGGACAGCCGTCACCTTAGGTGAAATGATGCTATCCGTAGATTTGTTGTTCCAGAGATAAGAGACTCCCCTATCCGTCTTGGCAACAAGCGTATTCTTCGAACCCGAACATGTCAACGAATCACCCTCGATAGACACCTTAGGCAAAGCCTCAACCGTCACAGGCACCTGAATTTCGGAAGAACAGCCATTCGCAGCAACACCTTTCAACGTGAAGAGGCTATCGCTCTTCAATGCCAACTTCAACGGATTGACAGACTTGCCGTTCCAATAGTATTTCTTAGCGCCGACACCCTTCAAGTTCAAAGTGCTGCCACTACAGATAGCCGTAGCACCTTCGACTGAAATGGCAGGGCTTTCCTTTATTTTAATTGCAATCTTCTTCTCTACAGAACAAATGTCATGCGTAGCGACAATCGAAACCGAAGTATCCGCCGACGGCAACAATGTATAGAGCGACTCCGTCGAACCGTTGCCCCATTGCCATTGAGTATCTGTCTGTTTCGTAGAGGCACGAAGCTTAACTGTATCACCGAGACAAACAGACGAATCACCCTTGATGGTGAGAACCGGATTCTTGACTGCCGTGATTGTCAAAGAAGCAGTAGCCCTACAACCATACTCGTTCTTTCCGACTACACTGTATTTCCGTTTTGCATCAACAGTGACATCACAATAATCCAACAAAGAGCCGTCGCTCCAAACATAGGAAAGAGCGCCTTGCGCCTGCAAACGCACGGTCGAATCTTGACAGACACGGGTATCACCCAAAAGTTTCACTTGCGGACTTGGATAGAGATAAATTCTCTTCGAAGCCGTCACCTTACATCCATGATCATCAATTCCCGTCAACTTATAGGTCGTCGCTTTCTTCATCACCACATCTCGGTAAGAGAACGAAGAACTATCTCCCCACAAATAAGAGACGCAAGTAGGCGATTGAGCCAACAAACGGGTCGTATCTCCCTTACATACCGAATCAGGAGCTTCGATAGCCAACTTCGGCCACTCGAAGATATTAACAGGAACCGTTATCGATGAGAAGCAACCGAACTCGTTATATCCAGACAATCTATAGGTTGTTGCCGTAGGTTTTTCCACAACCAAAATTGAATCGGTCTTGTTGTCCTTCGCATCGCCCCAGAAATAGGATTCTGCACCGACTGCATGCAACTCCAACCTCTCGCCCTTACAAAGATCCGTTCTACCCTCTACACCCAAAACTGGGAGTGGGTTCACCACGAGATGGACAGGCCTTTGCGTCGTACAAGCACCATAAGTGGCTTGGACATAAATTTGCGAAGAACTATCAGGAACAGTTGAGAAGACTGGACTGACAGAGCCATTACTCCATCTCCATGTTGTGGATGGGAAGTTGGTCTTAGCCGCAATCGTAAGCGTGTCACCTTTACAAACAACTGTATCGCCCAAAATCGTGATTTCTGGTTTTTCCACGGCTTTTAAATGAATAGCTGCAGAGTTGGAACAACCATTTTCATCCCATCCTATCAATCTATATGTAGATGTGTTATCAAAGACCACATCCGTATAATCCAACGTAGATCCATCACTCCACTGATAAGAGACTGCACCCTGTCCGAACAAACGAGCCGTATCTCCGAAGCATCCCTCTGATGGTCCTAGTATACGAACTTGTGGCAAAGGCAAAACAGAAACTAAAACATTAGTCGTCATAGAACAACCTTCGCTGCTCACACCCGTCAAAGTATAAAATCCTCCTTCTGTGAGATTAGTCAAATATAACTCAGCTCCAGGTTTCTCATTTGCCTCCCATTGATAAGTTTCGGCTCCCTGCGCCGTCAAGACCAAATCGCCACCTTTACAAACAGAAGGTTTCTCTTTGAGAGACAAAACCGGCAATGGATTAACAGGGACAATCGCCGTCACTTCCGAGCGACAACCGTCCATCGTAACACCCGTCAATCTCACCAAGGTATCAGATTCCACCTTGACAAGAGTAGCGACAGAAGTAGAGGAGTCGGAATTAACAGACCAATGCCATACGTCCGCATCACCCGAAGCAGTCAACATGATAGAATCACCCTCGCAAATCGGATGAACACCCTCGATAGCGATCGTCGGGTTCTTCATCACCTCCATCGTCTTAGAGGTTTGATTGGAACATCCGTATCGATCATATCCCTCAACGGTATAGGTATGCACACCAGGATTAGTAAACGTCACGTGTAAAGAGTCGTAAAATTTGCCTGTTTCATCCCAGCAACGGAAATTGTCGCATTCTTCGGAATCCACACCAAAGACATAGCTCACTCCTTCACACACCTTTTCAAAATTAGGATCTACGATGGAAAGCGTCGGCAACTCTCGGACATCCACCACAACGGAACGAGTTGAAGAACATCCCCAACCATCAGTTCCCTTCACTATATATAGTTTCTTCTCTGTAACATTGCCCTCTTCCAAGTGAGGAGTTATGGTACCATTGCTCCACTCATACACATCAGCTCCACTAGCAATCAACGTCACAGTGCCACCCTTACAGATAAGAGTTTCTCCCGAGATAGAGAGGTCAGGCAAAGGCCTCGTCTTAATTTCAGCACTGATGGTCGAAATACAAACATTCGATTGTCCGTACAACCGCACCACCGTATCTGTTACCACATTAGAAAGTGTCGTTGTAGCCGAAGTGTCGCCTGTTGACCATTGCCAATATTCCGCATCACCAGAAGCCTCCAACGTAATCGAGCCGCCCGCACATACAGGACGAACACCTTCGATAGAGATAGTTGGAGCCTTTAACACTTCAAAAGTTATCGTTTCCTCTGATTGACATCCATAAGAGTCAACACAAACAACCGAATATTGCTGTATGCCTGCCGTGTCAAACGTCAAAAGGCAAGACGGCCCCTCCGTTCCATTCGACCAATAATAATCGAAATAAGGCATAACACAACAAGTGTCAGGGATATAATACTTAGTTGTATCAATCGTCGCATGAAGAGGCAACCAATCTCCTTCACAAAATTGGTTTGACAAAGGAAGCCCCTCAATCAAAATAGACGGCAATGGACGAACGTCGAGATAGTAATCCTTTTTCGAAGAACAACCATATTCATTTGTTCCCACTACAGTATATGTTGCCGAAGATGTCACATTCGGGATTTCCCAATCTGAAGATATAGTCAAAAGGGAATCCTTCTCATCATACCATTCGTATTTCTCGGCACCTTCCACAAACAAAGCAACCGATGAGCCATAACAAGCATGCGGCTTTTGACTTATAAACAAATCAGGGTAAGGGTTAAGTTGAACATTCACCACTTTCTCCTCTGTCTCCACATCTCCCGACTTCGACCTTCCCTTGACAATTACGATTGTATTCTTATTAGGTGTAAAGGTGTACTCAGCACCTGTCGCTACAACAGTCTCCTTTTCGCCTTCAAGTACACGCCAAGTATATTCCAGTTCCTTATCACAAAAAGCTTTCAACGTCACAGTTTCTCCTTGACAGACATTTCCTGGTCCTTCCACAGTAAACGAAGCCTTCTCTGTCACGAAAACGGTATGTTCCGCAGTGCTTCTGCACATATTTTCATCATAAGCCGTAACGACAAACGTCGTAGTGGTATCGAGTTCCATAGTAACACTCTTACCCACCCTTTCGACTGGACGCCAATACCATACACGGACTGAATCCATAGATGCAGCCGTAACGACTGCCATGCCCCCCCGACTCACAAAGGAGGTACTCGCTAAGCTATCGATATGGACTTCTGGCAATTTATGGATTACGACAGAAATATCCACCACAGAGGAACAACCACTCACATTCGTACCTTGAAGTCGATAGAGATGAGTTCCTGGCTCCAAATTAGATGGAAGGACTGTATCCGATGGAACAACATGTCCATCGAAAACATACGTCTCTGCACCAGAGAAAGCGAGGCGGATCTCTTCTCCTTGACAAACCTCCGTCATTCCCATCACACTAAGGACTGGACTATCGTTCACTGTAATAGGGAACTCGACTTCAGTATGGCACCCCCCTTCCGAATTAACGACTGCCCGAATCACAGTGGATTCAAATGCCGTAAATTCAATAGAAGGTCCAACATCACCCGTACTCCACGTTACCCGAGTATTTTCTGTCGAAACGACAGCGTCCAAACGAATTATCTCTCCCTCACAAGCACTCGTTTTACCCTCAATTGTGACAACAGGTCTATCGGAAATGGTATAATTGAGAGACGCTTTCCTTTGACAACCTTCAATAGTAACAGCCGTCACAGTAACGGATTGTATTTCGCTATACTGTTTTTTAGACATCTCCGGAGTATATCTTAAATCAGAGCCCTCGAATCTTCCCATAGGAGTAAGCCATTCATACTGCACTATCGAAGAATCACCTTCCGCCCACAAATGAAGTTCATCTCCAAGACATACATTTGGAGACTCTTGCACAAGCACATGGAAATCAGGAAGCGCCACAACACCAACATAGTGTGTATCCGTCGCCAAAATAACATTATCAGCATCCCTCACCTCCACAACATAAGTGCCTTCATCATCAAGGGAAGCATCTCTAATGAAAAGTTCACGGCCGCCGCCCATCGGGCTACCATTTCTTCTCCATTGATAAATATAGGTGGTATCCTCCACTCGTTTTCCATTCTCACTCACATGGGCAACTAACAAGAAAGAGGAACCTTCACAGACCTTATCATTACCCTCTATATCTACTTGCACAACCGTTTTCTCCTTCACGAAGAATACCCGTTCTGTATATTGCGAGCAAAGTCCATTAGAAACCCACAATCCAACTCTGTTCACCCCAGAATTCAAAGCCACGAGAGTGAAATCCTTCCCCGTTTGCGAAGGACCACCGTTCAATCTCCAAGTATAGCTATACTCATCCTTCGGACAGAAGGCATCTCCATATTTACCACAATCAGCATCTTCCCAAATGCTACTATAAGGCTTGCAATGGTCTTCGCAGAAAACGTATGAATGGAAATGCAATGTATCCCCCATCTCCACGGTATCTCTATAATCCACTTCGGCTCTGCCTTCGATAGCAACACTAAATGGAGAACGTCGAACAAATGTGGCTGAGTCCGCAGCACTCATACAGCCATCCTTTCCTGCTCGGACGGAAATGGTGTTCGTTCCCACTCTTGCTTCTGAGCTATTAAAATAATGACTAGATTCTCCTAAAAATTCAGGTCGGTCATTAATCCTCCAATAATAATCATAAGCATCTTCCGAAGATGGGGTCGTCCTTGCATGTGCATAAACCGTATCGCCATAGCAGATATCTGATATCGAGTCAAGACTCACGACCGGAGCGCTCACGGTATGGACAGTTATGGTATCCCACCTGTAACAACCATTTCTATTGTTTGCTTGCACAACATAAGTATAATCCTTATCTGGTTCGTAAACCGTCGTTTTGCGAATACCATCCTTCGACTGCCACTTTTGAGGGAAGCCCTCCCTTGTCCATATATAATCACAATCTGGTTCCCTTTTCTCGACAGACAACGTAATCTCCGTTTCTGGACAAGGATTTGGATAATCCACCACTGCCTTCAGCTCGGGTTTCTTCATCGAAGCAACGAAAGCGGTTCTCTCATAACGGCACACTGGAGCACCACCCCATCCAGAAGAAGTCACCACCAATCCGAAATAGCGGCGAGGTTCATCCTTCATTACACCCCTTATGCAGGGTTCATTACTAATCGGGCGAATGGTATCCAGTCTTCCCAAAGGATCATCCAACTCATACCAACTATACGTATAGCCAGGGAATGAAGTACTGGGACACATTGTGAACTCATCGCCTTCACAAACCTTCACGTTTTCCAACCAATTACCCGACAAGAACTCAGGGGAGTAAACGACAGAATCCTTGGTGTAGGAGTAGCCACACCATGTGAAGACCGTCAAAGTTATCTTGTATTCCCTATTCGGATAATCAAAAGTAAAATAAGTCTCGTTACTATTGGAATAGTAAGAACCTTTAGGACTAGAAATTTTCCATAAGCAGGAATCAATTATGTCAGTTCCTTGAGAAAGAACTTTTGTAGTGTTGGTGAGGCGGACAAATCCACCGCACAAATCATCCATTCGGAAATCGGGACGTATATCAGGCTTTTCTTCCAAGCTATTTTCTCTAGGAAGTGGAGCATTCAAGCTAATCGTAGAACAGCCACGAGTATCGGTGGTGTCCATATTGATTGTACAATATATCGTTTCGTTATCGAGGATAGAATCTTTTGGAATGTATGCGACATTCGGACGTAGGGGATCCACTTCAATTTCTGGAGCGCTCTTTCCGAGTTTCCATTTATAGGTACCATCAGCCGTTGAGAAACCATCTGGAGCCACTACCATCACTTTCGTTTCATCCTCCCAATAGCCTCTTATACAAGTAGGAACCACAAGATCCATCCTTCTCGTCTCCGCTTGGAAATAGCCATAGGAGCTATGTCCACCAGCCACGATGGCATGAGTTCCGTCCGGGTCATTGTTCATCAAGCAATCGTGGTTCAAGACCTCAACACGGACTGTCTTTCCTACATATTTCCGCAAATCTGCATAACGGGTTCTCCATCCAGAATTGTAATAACGGGAAACATAAGATTTGGTTTGAGAATCAGACAAGACCGTCGCATAGTTCAAAAAGCAAGTTTGATTCACAGATCCCGTCGCATTTCCGACATTATGGGAAGCCAAATGATTTGCTGGCGCATTACAATTTTCAGTAAGGAAACGAGATTGCTCCTCACCAATGCCACTGCCGTCAAAAAGAACCGTATTAGGACCTTGTGCGAAAGGAATAGCATGGAACATCGGTTGCATTCCCGGATAGTTGAGTTCAGGGTTGAATTCGGAGGCCGTCACATGTTGATTAGCGCAAGGAATTGTATCCCAACCATTTCCGTTACGCACCATGACATTGACGACCATCTCCGGATAACCATTTTCAGAGTGGTTATAGGAAGACTGAGGCGACGAAAGGATTGCCAAGAAACGGTATATCAGCAACGTAGAATTATTCGTCACCGTGAAATCGTAGTACATACGCTCGGCACCCGCCCATGGGTTGTGCGCCTTCTTAGTATAGTTAACGTATGGATTGTGCCAATCCGTCGCTGTCAAACCTGCCTTATCGTTTCCTACCCATCCGTTGGAGTGGGAACCATAGAACTCACATCCCGCATCATAGCAATGTTGCTTGTTGACTAAATAATTCACCGCAGGGAAATTCACACGGTTTCCTTTCGAATCCTCCGTGTTAGGTCCACCCATCGTACCTTTTAACGTATAGCGGACAGCCGAATTTCCTTTCCATGGTTCGGGACGACCAATACGCATAACCCCCGACCGATTCTCCGCAGGCATGACGTAAAGAGGAATATACGAAAATTTTTCATCTTTCTCCCAGGAATTAGTAGGCCGCCAGAAACGGGCTTTCTCTTCCTCCTTCAATTCGACCGGATTATTACCGTTTGTCGCCGTAATGTCCATAATGGCAACTGGTTTGGAGTCCCCAACTGATTTGCGGTCCCATATATAAGTGTATTCCGACGTAGCGCCTTTCAACGAAGTCGTATACCAACCGGTCTGGAATGTCCAACCCTTCTCTCCTTGAGAGAAATCCAGATTCGGTGTGTCTATGTTTTTAGTGTCTAAAGCGAACGTATAAGAGCAGGTCATTAAACTACCCGCAAGAATCGAGGCCAATAAAAATCTCTTTTTCATAACAAAATCTTTCTTAACGATTACAAATATACGCCTTAAAGCCCAAGGAAGCAAGACAGGAAGCAACAATAATTAACAAAAAGGCCGATTTGATTTGATTTTATTCACAAAACGAGGTAAAAGAGGCAATTTTCAAGGGCAAAAGAGAGCCATAAGTAGAAGGTTCCCTCCGTTTCCACGCAAAAACGAGGGGTATCAGATGAATCCGACACCCCTCGCCCACTTGATATCATGATAAAATCGCGTTACTTCACCTGCACCTTATAGACAATGCCCGTCTCTTCAGATTGCAAAAAGAGGATGCCACTTGCCCCACATAGCGTTCGCAATGTGCTAAGGGAGGATGGAGATTCTACAGACAAGTGCCCCTGCTTTTGGCCCAAGGTATTGACAACCCAATAACCGCCAGAAGGCACAAGATCAGCCGTCGCATCTGCAACCTGAGTCAACCCCAGCAAATCCAACTTGAACCAATCAATATCAAAGAATGAATTATCTACGACAAGTTTCAACACATGCTCGCCTGCAGGCAACTCCTTCGTCTCGGTCTTCACCTCGACCAACGTATTCCAATCGCCCGTATTCGTCGCCTTAATCTCATCCGTAATCACCTCGTCGTCGAGCATAAAATGGAACGAAGCCTCGTCGTTGTCCGTGGAGACAAGTGCCGTGATGGTGTACTTACTCGTTTCTTGGATATTCACCGTATATTCCAACCACTCGCCTTTCACCGTCCACCCCAATCGGATATTTCCATCTACATCCTTCACATCCACACCATAGCCCTTACGATAGTCGGAGTCTCCGTTGTTCGCACGTTCTTCGTCATGGAAAGAGACACCCTCGCCTCCTTCGTCGAAATCTTCCGCCTCAATTTTTCCAGGCACTTGGAATGCAGTTCCCAAGAAAGGCTCCTGCACGGGTTCCTTGCAAGTTATGTTGTTATTGGAGGCATACTCCTTATACCATTTCCAGCAGGCATAGCTACATGACTCTTCATGGTTGGCTTTGCCTGAGAAGGAAGGACGGACAATACCCGACTCAAGGAAATAGTCCATATCCACAAAATCGGTCGTACTGGTCAAGTTCATGGAGATGTTGCCGAAGTGGTCTTTCATCGTCTTAAACGCAGAGCCCCACTTGGAGGTACTCGCTGTTCCCCACGTACCGAAATTCTCCGTTTCGTAGTTGCCGTCGTATTTCTTTTTCGGCTGACCGTTTGCATCATAGACAATACTACCAGGCGACCAATCTATTTCCGTAATGACCACAGGATTGGACACTACGCCCGGCACCTGCTTTTGGAAATTGGAGATAAACGTCTGGGCATTGGCGCTATTGTCGTCGTTGCCGTACCAACCAGGATAGACATGGACTGCATACCCGAAGTTGTCATCCCGAATAGGGTATGTGGTATAACTCTCGTAAGAAGACTGGTAGCCCTCGCCCGGCACCCAGATAACTCCCGTAAAGCCATTGGAACGAATCTTGTCAATGATAGGTTGGAAGAAATCCGTCTTGGCCGGACCATTGGCAGGTCCCCAAGCACCGTCCGTCGGACGATTACCATTAGCATCCTTCACACGCACCGGCTCATTGGCCAACTCCAATGACAACCAACCGGCATACTCCTTCACCTTCTCGTTTTGGGAGACGATGTCCCACACATCCAAAAGATATCTCTGATAAGCATCCCCCACCTGAATGTCCTCTGGACAGACACCAGGCGGACGCATAATGACATACAAGCCATGGGCGTTGGCATCCTCCGCAATCGGAATGAAAAGCTTCTCCAAATAGAGTTTCACCTTATCCCTATCATAGTTCACAGCCATATCATCCTCTCTTCCTTTCGAGTCTGCACCCTCCTTGCGTAACCAAGATGGCTCCATGTGCAAACGGAACAAGTCACAATAAGCTCCCTGATTGGTATCGGTTATCGCATCGAAAATCTTAGAGAAATAGGCACACGCACGCGGAGTAGCCTCCGGAACGTAGCCGCCAAGATCCCAAGAAGTCCAACGGTCGTTGTTAAACCACATACTCGGCGTATCCATGACACCATGGAGAACCACCGGATTCCCATAAGGATCCCGCAACTGGTTGCCTTCGACATGAAGGTCGGGCGTACACCCATAGACTCCCTGCGAATAGGAAGCGACCGCAGGCATTGCGGCCAATAACAATGTAAAAATCTTGAGTTTCATGTATTTCTGGTTTTATTGGTTCTGGTTCCAAATATAGCACTTCCCGCCTAAAGAGAAAACAGAAAAGAAGATTATTTACAAAGAGAAGAAGTCACAACTTCTATTCATGATATTTGACAACTCAAAAACAGCCTACCATAGGCAATAAGGCAAAGTTGAAATCACCGTTCCGACTTTCTCTATTCCAAATATGAATGGCAAATGATTCTTTTTCTTAACTTTATTTATATCTTTGCAAATTGGGTTGGGTTCTAAAAAATATAGCCTTCCATTATTCAGGCAAAGACTTGATTTTTAGGAACATTCATAAAGTGAGGCAATTTAAAGAAAGCTCGACAAGGCTTTCTCTTTTGAAAAACAATATACGAGATGGAGATAATAGAAGATTTGGATTCTTTTGAAAACGATGGTCTAATGTTGTCTGTCGGTTTCTTTGACGGCGTTCATGCCGGTCATCGTTTTTTGATCAACCAAATGTGCAGTTTGGCGAAATGGAAGAATTTGAAGACGGCGATACTCACCTTTTGGCCCCATCCGAGACTGGTGCTTGACGAAGACTACAAGCCCAGATTGTTGAACAACCTACAGGAGAAGCAAGAGTTGCTTTCCAAATTGCCGTTGGACTACTGCATCAACATCCCGTTCACCAAAGAGTTGTCCGACTATTTTGCGGGGGACTTCATGCGTGAAATTCTACAGAAGAAACTCAACGTAAAGCACTTAGTGATAGGTTATGACCACCGCTTCGGCAAGAACAGGGAAGAGGGTTTTGACGACTACTGCCGCTACGGCAAGGAGTTGGGCATCAAAGTGACGCAAGCAGAGCCCTTCGTGGAGGACGGCTACAACATCAGTTCTTCGTTTATCCGAAACTTATTGAACGTGGGCGATGTCCGCTTGGCTGCGAAATATCTCGGCTATAATTTCCGTGTAAAAGGAACCGTGGTGGACGGCTACAAATTAGGCCGCCAATTGGGTTACCCAACTGCCAACATCGAACTCTCCTACGACAAGAAATGCGTTCCAGACGTGGGCGTCTATGCGGTGAAAGTTCGTCTGGAAGGAGTCATCTACGAAGGAATGCTCTATATCGGCAACCGTCCGACCATTGCCAACGGAGAACACCCATCCATCGAGGTCAACTTGTTCGACTTCGACCAAGACATCTACGGCAAAGAGTTGGAGATTGTCTTCATCGACCGCATCCGCAAACAAATGAAATTCCCAGACACCGACTCGTTGAAGGCACAAATTGCAAAAGACAAGGAGGCAACAAAGGCAGCATTGCTGGCTTATGGGATTTAATAACATGAAACAAAAGAAGTTAAGATATGGAAGTTAAATTTTCTACAAATGGTTTGGTTCAGGCCGTCGTCCAAGATGTAAGGACCAACAAGGTATTGAGAGTTGGTTTTTTGAACGGCGAGACTTGGAGAAAAATCGAGGAGGAGAAGATCGTCTATCTTTTCGACGAGAAGAACAACGAGCCCATATTGGTGACTGGAGGCGAGTATAACAAGCCTTTGGAGTTGTCCAACCTAATCGTGGGAGAAGGTGGCGAAGCCGTTGTCATCTTGGCCAATCCGAATGGATCAACGACAGGTGCAGACCAATTCTTGGGAAATAAGAGCATGGAGGATCTGGCATTCCTCTCCTATTTGCAGGATTTTATTGAGAAAAGGAAACGTGAGATGCCGGAAGGCTCCTATACGACAAAATTGTTCACCAAGGGTGTAAACAAGATTGCCCAGAAAGTGGGAGAAGAGGCCGTCGAGACCATCATCGAGGCGACCAATGGAACCGTGGACCAATTCATCTACGAATCATCCGATTTGATTTACCATCTTATCGTCCTCTTGACAGAGAAGGGAGTTCGTATCGAAGACTTGGCTCGTGAGTTGAAAGCTCGCCACAAAGAGTAGAAAGACGTACGTTTTTCCTTTTTTTTATCCGAAAAATTCCTATATTTACATAAATATTTGGCAAACGCTTTACCAATTGCCTACAGTAAGAAGGAATACCACTGTGTCACTACGCAGGTAGGGCACAGTGGACAAGGAAACACTTTCGATATCGGGTTGCCTCATTTTTGAGGAAGTAAGGCAAGAAGCAACACCAATATTTCTAGTATTTTTGTTTAAGTTTTTAATAGAAGTGCCTATGAATTTGGAAGATATAGTATTTTATGTAGCGATAGGATCAAGTATTTTGTTTATCCTTCAAGTTATCATCTCTTTTTTCATTGATTTGGATGCCGACTTCGACTTCGATGCTTCCATGGGAGTATCCGATTTCTTCTCGTTCAAGGGAGGCCTACATTTCTTGTTGGGATTTGGATGGATGGGAGTCCTGAACGGTGTAGAGTCAGTGGGGAAAATCTTGATGGCAGTCGCCGTGGGTATTCTTTTTGTCGTCGTTCTCGCCTACGTTTACCGCAAGGTTTACTCCTTGGCGGAAGAACGCACCCATCAGGACTTGCACGAACTGATTGGGACGGAGTGCGAACTACTGACCTACTATAATGGGTCGGGAACTGTCAACGTTGATTTCGATGGTCACCGCGAAGAGAAGCAGGTAAAAGGCACCTCCTCCATGAAGAGTGGCGACATTGTGAAAATTATCGATTGTCAAGATGGAATTTTAATAGTAGAAGACAGAAAATCAAATTAATAATAAATAAAATTCAATTTATGGAAGATTCTAATGTAGGGATGATCATAGCCATCTTAGTAGCAGTGGCTATTTTCTCGGTAATCGTTGTCTTAACTCGTTACCGCAAGTGTAAACCAGACCAGATTATGGTTATCTACGGACGTACAGGAGCCAAAGAGAAGAGTGCCAAACTGATTCACGGAGGTGGTTCTTTCGTATGGCCTATCATTCAAGGCGTTGACTACCTTTCTTTGCGTCCATTCCAAGTAGATTGCTTCTTGAAGGGTGCAATTTCGGCACAGAACATCCGTGTCAATGTTCCAACTATCATCACAGTTGCAATTTCTACGGACACCTCTGTCATGCAGAATGCAGCAGAACGTTTGTTGGGCCGTCCTCACTCTGAAATTGAGGCGGATGTAAAGGATTTGGCTTACGGTCAGATGCGTGGTATCATCTCAGATATGAAAATTGAAGAGTTGAACAACGACCGTGACAAGTTCGTCGATATGATCAGGAAGAACTTGGGCACAGAACTTTCAAAACTGGGATTGGACATCATCAACGTGAACATTGCCGACATCGTCGATGAGGCAAACTACATCGTCAACTTGGGTAAGGAATCCAGCTCACGTGCTCAGAACCAAGCAGAGGCAAACATCGAGGAGCAAAGAAAGTTGGGACAAATCAAGATTGCAGAGCAAACCCGTGAAAGGGAGACCAAGATTGCAGAGCAAATCCGTGAGAAGGAGACTTCCATCGCAGAAATCGACAAGGACCGTGCCATCAAGGTGGCTGAGGCCAACCGAATCAAGGAGGCA
>JAGCWQ010000237.1 GCA_017961765.1 Paludibacteraceae bacterium
AAAAAGAACAAAGACTTCAAATTCCCATTCAAGGTCATCGAGCAGAGCCTCTCTCTCCGCACTGAGATGCCCGTCTATAAAGAGGACGGAAGCGTAGAAGTGAACGGTATCCTCCAATTGGCAGACCGGGAGGAGCAAGACGTGATAGCCCAATTGGTCTCTGCCACAATGGAAGGAAAGAGCTACGCCATCGAATGGGGAAGCATCATTCCTCAAACCTTCGGTTGTCTTTCCCACTTCAAAATCAGCAATATAAACGCTGGAAATTCCGACAAAACGATGACTTTGACGTATAACGGAAAAGCTATCGGATGCGATACAAAAGCTTCTTTTGTCGTTCCTATATACCAAAACAAGAAATTCGCTGTCATCGGACACAAGGTCATCAACGGCGAGGATGCCCATATTGAGATCTACTTCAACCAAGCTTTGCCGAACCAAGATCTCAAAAGCAAGATTTACTTTTCAGACGGGCTCCAATGCAACATCAGCAAGGAGAACAGCGTCATAAAAGTTTACCCAAGCAAGAACTTCACCAACCAAAAGCGTTTGTGCATAGACAAAAGCTTGGTAGGTGCCAACAATGCTCCTATCGGCGTGGGCTTCTCCTACGACATCCAGTTCGAAAGCATCAAGCCTGCCGTTAGATTCAGCAGCAACGGTACGATTCTTCCAACTACCAACGGTGTCACACTCCCATTCCAAGCCGTCAGCTTGAGAGCGGTTGACGTTACTGTCCTAAAAATCAGGGACAAGAACATACTCCAACACCTCCAAGTAAACGACCTCGGTGGAAAACGAGAGATGAAACGTGTGGCAAAGCCTATCCTTACCAAAACCATCAACCTCGATGAGGCGGGCTACGACCTCACACAATGGCAGAACTACTTCATCGACTTGAAGGAACTTGTCAACAAAGATCCTGGTTGTATATATTCCGTCATCCTCTCTTTCAAGAAGAGCTACTCAACCTACCCTTGTGACAAAGACGAATCGGAAGAGAGTGACGACGACTACGACTACAGCGGTGTCTCTTCCGAGTGGGAAAGCGACCCAGACAACTACGGCTACTACTATGACAACGAGTACTATAGCAACTACGACGAGGATGGCGACTACATCGGCGACAATCCTTGCTACAATGCTTACTATAGATCCTCTTACCGCAGAGCTCAAACGAACATCCTCGTTTCCGATTTGGGCGTCATCGCAAAACTCGGAAGTAACAACAAAATACTCGTTGTTGTGACCAAACTGAAGAGCACCGAACCTGAAAGCGGAGCTAAGGTTAAGTTCTACAACTTCCAAGAAGAGTTGATCGGAGAAGCCTCAACCAACGGAGACGGATTCGCAGAATTCACCTACGAGAAGGAGAAGCCAATCTTCATCGAAGTGAGCCAAGGCGACCAAAAGAGCTTCTTGAAAATCAACGACGCAAGTGCTCTCTCCTTGTCAAGCTTCGACGTAACAGGTGCAAAATACGAAAAGGGATTGAAAGGCTACATCTATGGCGAACGTGGCGTATGGAGACCAGGCGACACCTTGAACATATCCCTCATGCTCCAAGACCAAGAGAAGATGATTCCAGACAACCACCCTATCGTGATGAACCTCGTGACTCCAAGAGGACAGAAATATACGAAGTCCGTACAGAAGTACCATTCAGGCTCTTCCATCTACTCCTTCCGTATTCCTACGGATATGGAGGCACCAACAGGAATCTGGAACATCTCCTTCAATGTAGGAGGCGCACTCTTCAGCAAAGCGTTGAACATCGAGACGGTAAAGCCTAACCGTTTGAAGGTGAAACTCGAATCCAACGAGAACTTATTGCACGGCAACAAGAGCAACGGCTTCCATATCTATTCCGAGTGGTTGCACGGTGGAAAGGCTGGCGACATGAAAGCCACTGTTGACGTAAAGATGAAGAAATCCAAAACTGCATTCGAGCAATTCAGCGACTACGCCTTCGAAAGCCCTGCAGCCAACGAATTCAGGGATGACGAGCGTACCATCTTCAATGGCAGAACGGATGCGAACGGTAACATCTACTTCAACGCCACCATGCCAAGAATCAGCAACGCTCCCGGTATGTTGGATGCCACCTTCTCTACTCGCGTATTCGAGGGCGAAGGCGACTTCAGCATCAACTCCACGACCATCAAATACTCACCTTACTCTTCATACGTGGGCATCAAGGCTCCAGAAGCACCAAACAAAAGAGGTATCTACTACACGGAGAAGGACAACACCTTCAAGGTCGTAGTGGTGGACGAGAACGGAAATCTCGAACGATTCACTCAACGTCTGCACTACCGTCTATATAAGTTGTCTTGGCGTTGGTGGTGGGATTCCCGCAGCGACGACGGACTCGCCTACTACATCAACAACACGTATGCTTCCATCCACCAGCAAGGAGACTTCTATGCAGAGGGTGGCAAGGGAAGCTTCACGGTCAACATCAACGACGATGATTGGGGCCGCTACTTCGTCATCGTAAGCAACGACGAAGGTCATGCCACTGGTTGCATCGCCTTGTTCGATTGGGAGTCTTGCGTAGGAAAATCCAAGAAGAACGACCCTAGCGGAGCTACCATGCTCACCTTCTCCACAGACAAGATGACCTACAACGTAGGAGAAAAGATCAAGGTGAACATTCCAACGAGCAACGGTGGCCGTGCATTGGTTTCCATAGAGAACCGTTCACGAATCATCTCTTCCCAATGGGTAACAGCCAAGGGAGGCAACAGCGAGACTACAGTTGAAATCGTGGCTACACCAGAGATGGTGCCTAACGTCTATCTCAACATCACGTTGATCCAACCTCACAAGACGACAGCCAACGACCTTCCTATCCGCATGTACGGTGTTCAAAACATCACAGTAGAAGACAAGGAAACCATCCTTCAACCTAAGATCGACATGAGTAACGAGGTAGCCTCCGGCAAGCCGTTCGAAGTGAAGGTTTCCGAGGCGAACAAGCAAGAGATGGATTACACCTTGGCCATCGTTGATGAGGGTCTTTTGGACATAACCAACTTCAAGACACCGAACGCCCACAACGAATTCTTCAGACGTGAAGCTTTGGGTGTCAACACATGGGATCTATACGACCAAGTCATCGGTGCTTACGGAGGTAGAATCGAGAAGTTGTTCGGTATCGGTGGTGACGACGCCGTGAAAGCTCAGGAAGAGCAAGCCGAAAAACGATTCAAAGCCATCGTCAAATTCATCGGCCCTTGCAAATTGGGTGCCGGCAAGAAGGCTACCCACACCGTCGACCTTCCTAACTACTATGGTTCCGTAAGAGTCATGGTCGTAGCTGGTAACGGCAAGGCATACGGTAACGCAGAGAAGGCTGTCAAGGTGACGAGCCCACTCATGTTATTGGCTACTTTGCCTCGCGTGGCAGGCCCTAACGAAGACCTCACGCTCCCTGTCAACGTCTTCAACAACAGCGACAAGGACAAGAACGTGAAGATCACCGTCTCTGCCGGCGACGTCATCCAACTCAGCGACGAGATGACGAAGGAGTCAAGCATCGAAGGCCGTGGAGACAAAATCACGACATTCAAATTGAAGGCTGCCAACAAGATTGGAAAACAGAAGATCACCGTCAAGGCTACGGACGGATCCAACGAAGCATCAACTGAGATCTGGTTGGAAGTCCGTAATCCGAACCCTCGTGTAATCAACTGCCAATCCATCATCATCGAACCAGGAAAGACAGGCAACTTGGATTACGACCTCAACGGAATGGAGGGCACCAACACCCTCGCCCTTGAGATAGGTACCCTACCAGCCATCAACTTGGAGAACCGTTTGGATTACCTCATCGGCTACCCTCATGGTTGTGCTGAGCAGACCACTTCAAAGGGATTCCCGCAATTGTTCTTGCCAACGTTGTGCAACCTCACCCCTAAAGAGGAGACAGAATGCGAGACGAACGTAAAGAACACCATCAAGAAGTTGGAGCAGATGCAAATGAGTGACGGTTCCGTCAGCTACTGGATGGGCGGAAACTACACCTACGATTGGGTCAACAACTACGTTGGAGACTTCATGATCACAGCTCAAAGCAAGGGCTACAACGTCAGCTCGTTCCTTGCATCTTGGAACAGATACCAAACCAAGAAGGCATCCGAATGGGTTTGGAGAACGTACAAGAACGACAAGTCGAAAGTCAAGGGCGACGACGTCATCCAAGCCTACCGTCTCTTCACATTGGCAGCCAACGGAAAGCCTTCCAAGGGTGCGATGAACCGCTTGAAAGAGGAGAAAGAGTTGTCACTCCAAGCTAAATGGAGACTGGCCGGAGCTTACGCCCTCATCGGCGACAAGAAGACCGCCCACAAGATCATCGACGGCATCGCCACTTCCAATGCGGAAGACTACCGCAAGCATGACTACGAGACCTTCGGTTCTCAACTCCGTGACGAGGCAATGGTGATGGAAGTTCTCCTCCTCTTGGACGAGAAGGAGCAAGCCTTCAAGTTGGCTCAGTCCATCGCGAAGGAACTCAACTCAAACAGATGGTTAAGTACGCAGGAGACCGCTTACGCCCTGATTGCCATGAGCAAATTGGCCAATGGTCAGAAAGGCAACGGCATCAACGCTTCCTATAGTCAAAACGGGAAAGAGGCGACAGCCAAGAGCGACAAGAATATCATGAAAGCAAGGTTGGATGCCTCAAAGACAGGCGCAGGCAAAGTCAGCGTCACCAACAAGGGCAACAGCACGTTGTTCATCGCCTTGTCTCAATCCGGTATTCCTATGGAAGACCTAAGTCCAGCCAAGGCGGAAGGATTGCAACTCACCGTCACTTACTTCAATGCCAACGGTTCAACCATCGACATCAGTGATTTGCAACAAGGCACCGACTTCACGGCTAAGGTTACGGTTAAGAACCTCTCACCATTCGAAGACTACAGTGAATTATCACTCACCCAAATCTTCCCTTCTGGCTGGGAAATTCTCAACAAGAGACTGAACGGAGGCGCAGACAACCGCAACTCCAGCTTCTCTTACCAAGACATCCGTGACGACCGTGTCATGACCTACTTCAACCTGTCATCCGGCAACACTAAGACATTCTATGTCGATCTGCACGCCGCCTATACGGGTCGATTCTTCTTGCCAGCTTGTTCATGCGAATATATGTATGACAACAGCATTTCAGCAAGGACAAAAGGACAATGGGTCAATGTGAGAAAGTAAACATCTGAATTCACAAGAGAGCAAGAGCCTCCCCCTTCCATAGGGCTGGAGGCTCTTCTTTTTCCCTCCCTATGAGTTTTCAAGTAAGATTTCTGAGTATCTTTGCACTCCAAAACGATAAAGGAAATGAAAAATGCGATACTTCAGTGCGCCATCATCTTTGGATGCCTCTCCTTCGGGGAGTTGCTGGTCTATCTCACCGGCACCAAATTACCATCCAGCATCATTGGGATGTTGACGCTCACCCTCCTGCTCCAGTTGGGCATTGTGAAATTGGACTGGGTCAAAGGAATTGCCGAGTTCCTCTCCTTCAACCTGGCCTTCTTCTTCATACCGCCAGGCGTGGGCTTGATGCTCTATTTCGATTTGATCAAGGCCCAATTCATCCCTATCATCGGAGCCACCATCCTTAGTACCATTCTCGTCCTCGTCGTGACCGGATGGGTTCACCAATTAGCAAGAAAAAACAATGGAGTTTCTAAAAAATGAGCTATTCCTCATCGCCATCACCTTTGGCGTTTACCATCTATCCAAACTTCTCCAGAAGAAGACAGGATGGATCCTCCTCAACCCCATCCTTCTCAGCATAGCCGTCATCATCCTCTTCCTGAAGATCGTGGGAATCGACTACGAGACCTACCAAGAGGGAGGAAAGTATATCGAGTTCTGGCTCAAACCGGCAGTGGTGGCCTTAGGCGTACCGCTATACACACAACTTCAAGCCATCAAGAAGCAGGTCTTCCCTATCCTACTCTCCCAAATAGCAGGATGCATCACCGGCATCCTCTCCGTCGTACTCATAGCCAAGGCGCTCGGTGCAAGCAAAGAGGTGATTCTATCCCTTGCCTCCAAATCCGTGACGACCCCGATCGCCATGGAGACGACGCGCGTCATTGGTGGCATACCGGCCCTCACAGCTGCCGTAGTTGTCTGCACCGGACTATTAGGAGCCATCATCGGATTTCAAGTCCTACGGCTGGGCAAAGTGAAAAGTCCTATCGCCCAAGGTCTCTCCATGGGCACAGCCTCCCATGCCGTCGGCACATCCGCAGCCATGGAAGTGGGCAACAAATACGGAGCCTACGCCAGTTTAGGCCTCACCGTCAACGGAATTCTGACCGCCGCCATTACCCCCTATTTGATCGAACTGCTAAACTTGTGAATGGGTCCTTCCCTTAAAAGGCAAGGCTATCGGAGTGCCTGTTTCCCCATTGGCTATTCTCCTCAAGAGGCTTTGCCATGTCAAAAAAATCACTTACATTAGCAATGTAAAACAGTTTGTGTTTTTAAATTTATCTATAAATCATGGCTAACCTAGAATCATTTTTTTGCAGTTTACAGAACTTGTTAAGCTATCCACTCCCGATGTGATTAAATTCCGACTGAAGGTGAGATGATGATATTCTTGACAATGTCAGTCATACAGGTGGTGTGAACGCAGTTAAAAGGGAAGGTGTTTCAACACTTGACTCTAATACTGATGTTATTTTGAGTAATAGAGTACATGGAGTAAATGGGGAGAAAGGTCAGAGTGAAAATATCGGTGTAATGGAAATGACTAATTAATAGAAAAGACAATGAAAGATAAAATTTTAGGAGATATAGAGTTCGATGATTGCGTATGGTGGCGTAGTATGCAAAAATCATTGTTTGGAAGTGATGAAGATGTTGAACTCCTTATACAAGACGAAAATAATGAAGGAATACTTGATGTACAACGAGAGGCATTCTTGACGTATGAGAAGAATGAAGATCGTTATATAAAAGATGTTCCTCGCTATATTATTGATTATTATAAGTGGTATTTTGAAGTAATTGAAAAGCGAGTGAAATTAGATGAAGAAACTCAAAAGGAAACTATTTCTGAGAGCTCTTTATCTAAAGTAATAACCATATATTATGTTTTTATCTGTCGAGATGGTAGTTTTGGTTGGATAATAGGAAGTTGTTGGGACGAAGAATCATTTGCTGTCCTCCTTTCTGAGCCAGAGCCACGAGTTTTGCATACACGTAATGAACTTCGTTACTTGCACAAACTTAATGACCCCGTTTTAGGTCTTTTAGTCCATGACGGAGAAAAGGCTTGGAAGGGTTTGGAGCAGAACAGTTTCTTTGGCGCGCCTGAAAATCAGGAGATAGAGTTGGAGGGAAGTGCGGATGAGGGTATAACTCCGGCACAGCAGAAGGCTTATTCGGATTATCTGCAGAAAAAAGAGTCTTATTTTGCCGACATGAACAAGAAGTTGTTGACCGCCTATGTGAGGGATGAAAAACTTGCAGATACTATGTTGAAATCCGAGCATAAGGTTGTGGTTGCAACAGCATTGCCAAAGGTGCTCTTCATCGATCGAAAGGGTAATTATGGATGGATATGTTATACCTCATGGGATAAAAGTTATCTTGCCTTGCATCTGTCCGCAGAGATTCATAGTTGGATGACTCCTCGTGAGTTAAGGGAATATTCTTCTGCAGAGAAAATATACGACAAGGTTTTTGGTACAATGTTTAGAGAATTTTCAACATGGAGAAAACTTGATGTGTACCGATTTCAAGGTGAGCTTCAGACATCACCCGTATCAGTTGACACAGGTGACCAGAAAGAGATCACGGAACAACAACGAGCCATATATCTGGACTATTTGTCGCATTTCTCAGACTACATAGAACAATTGAAGGCTGAGATGCTCGATTATTATATACATTATTATGATTCATTCAAGGATTACCTTGAAATACCAGAGCATATGGACAAAGAGCATATCACACGCGACAAGGTGATTAACATATTGTCTTTTGATCATTTACTCATCAAGGAAGATGGCAGATTGGCGTGGAACTGTGAGTCGCCGACAGAGGAGAATGGAATGGCCATAGAATGGGTCGACGGAAATGTAAATGTGATTATCCCAATGTCTTCTTTCATGTATTCTTGATCTTTCACGCTGTAACAATCTTTTGTATCTCCTCTACGAGTCCGGAACGGACGGCATATCATAGGCAGGGGGCTAAGCCCTGTATAATGGGCATTGGGTGATGATTAAAATCCTCGAAGAGGCGACACATCCACTATACTATCGACATTTTGTTTCACCCCTTCCGGGGTTCCAATACCGTCTGGCACATTTCCCACAGGCTGAAATGCCCTATTTATCATAAAGAAAGCGGTTGTAGGAGAACCCACAACCGCTTTAATTTTCAATCCAGACGCATGGCTTCATAGAGCCAATCGCCAGTTTTTATTTTGCTACGACAAGTTTCTTCACTATCACGCCATTTTCCGTAACGACACGAACCATGTAGTTACCGTCTTGCAAATCAGCAATGGAGATCACTCTTTCGGTGCTCTTCTTTACCACAGCACCTGTAGTAGAGATAATTTCAACACTGATTGGGGAAACACCCGAAATCTCAACAAATGAAGATGCAGGATTTGGTCTAACGATGATTGATGCATTAACAGCCTCATCAAGACCTACCTCGCCAACTTTCTCGAACTTAATCCAATCCACGTCAATCCAACTACCCGTGTTCTTGATGGTCATTGTCTGCAAGCCTGCCTTAAGAGTTACATTATCCAATTTCACCTCTTCAAAGACACCCCAGCTACCCAATTTCTTCACGCTCACATCTATTTTAGCATCTGATTCGTCGAATTCCACCGACAATGAGCCTGAATCGTTACCTTCACCCAAACGCATTGTCACTTTGTACTCACCAGCCTTCTGTACATCAACCGTATAAGCCATCCACTCATCGCCTTGGAATGAACCGACAGCCACACCGCCGTCAATCTCCTTGAGGTCTACATCATCCTTACGATAGTAGTTCGCGATATCATCACATTTGTTGCCTTCTGATTGGTCGTAGTAAGCCATGCCTGATGCACCTTCGTCATAATTCTCAGCCTCGATCTTTCCTGGAATGAGGGCTGCTGTTCCTCCGTATGGTTTGCTTGGCTCAAGCACCGTGATGGTTGTAGAACCTTTCACTTCTTCATTACCGTTAGTGATAATTACGACATTGACAGTGTGGCTACCAGTTTTTTCTGGAGTCCAGGTGAATGTTTCACCCTCGCCAATCTTGTCGTTTCCGTCGTAAATGGTTACACTTTTAATGCCACTTTCAGAGTTTTTCAGTTCAATAGAAAAATCTATGCTTTTACCAAGGGCAATAGTAGATTTGCTTGCTGTAATGCCTACAGCTGGACCCGCAGGACCGCCAGCGTCTTTACCGCAGAAATTTGCCGTTACGCTTTTAGCTCTATCAGATGCCATATAGTCGCGCAACCAGCTCATGCTGGCACGGTCTTGACCTTGTCCATTCACCAATCCCGTGTTGGCTCTCCAAGTAGCGCCATTCACAAATCCCCAAATCGTAATACCTGAAACGTATTCAGCCTCCCACATGGCAGGGAAGGAACCTTCCATGATAGTTTTTTGGGTATTGTCATTAGACTGATTGATATCATACTCCGTGATATAACATTGCAACTCTCTGCCGCCGTTCCTCGTGATTTGGTCGTGGATATCTTTCAAATTGTTTGCAAATCCGTTCATACTGTTGCCGTGTCCACTATAATAGTCGTCCAAATCGTGGGTTTGATGTCCATACGCATCGATAGGAGCCCCTTGTTTTACCAATGACGAAACGAGGTTTATGAAATCACTCTTTTGGTGTGTAAGCGTGTTATAATCGTTGTAAATCAAGACAGCATTCGGGAATCGATCGCGAGCCATTCTAAATGCCTCTGCAATCCATTTGTAGTCGTATGGGTTAGTACTGTTGCCCAATGACTGACTCAACGCATTTTTTAAGGCCATCGCTCCGTCTTCATTTTCCGCATGTCCCTTTATGGCTTCATTAACAACGTCAATTATTGCCAAATCCGGATATTTGATAGCGACAGCGTCCATCCAAAATCCGATTTGCCTCTTCAATTCATTACCTGTCACACCTTTCAAACATTTTGGGAATTGGCTAGTCCAAACGAGGCAGTGGAATTTGAACAAAACTCCGTTCTCCTTACACCATTTGTAATGAGCATCGCTAGGACCCCATTTCCACTTACTAATTCCTTCTTGTGCACTATTTACCGTACAATTCACGATTTCGCCCCACTTGGATTCGTTCTCACAAGTAAGCTGATCCCACAATGCCTCATACTTTAAACCTCCGGCATTGGGCTGAATTTGCCCTCTTGTGGTGATGTTACCCAAAAACTTACAAGAGTTTTTGTTCAATTGCGCATTTGCTATGCTTATGGACATAAGCGAAGCAGCAATTAATGTTGTAATTTTTTTATTCATGTTTTCTGTGTTTTGTGAATGGTATATTAATTAACAAAAACTTTGATAAAAGCCAGGCTGGTATTTCGTTGTCGATGGATTACTTTTATTTATGACACAAAACAAACTTATACAACCTACCTTAACGCAGGCAAAAATAGATAAATACTTTGTAACTCCAAAAGATTTCACAAATATCTAGTAAAATTTTGTCATACAAATTTTGGTTGTATACTTCTTTCTTAACATTTTTACATAACAACTACGGATTTTACCTTCCTTGATTTCACGGCACAAGAAAGATTGGATGTATTAAAATTTTTCTTCACATAACAAAAATCCAATCAAGATCACACATCTTCATCAGGGGATTGCAGGGACGACAAGAATGCCCGATCCATAGATTACGAGTTCTACGCCGAAACCACCGTCTCTATGGTGCGATTAGCCGTCTGTATGCTTAACAAAATTTCCGTCTAAAATTTAAACAGCTTCTTAACATATAGCCATAACACTTTTCCGCTAATATTGTGGCGGGCAATACAAGAGTTCGCTTCAAACCACCACATCTGTTTTTAGGTGACCTCTATAAATTCACTTTATCGAATTGTTTAGGCTGTAGAGGTCACGTTTTACAGCCCAAACAATTACTATGATGCAAAAGTAAAGTAATTAGTCCAAATTACCCCCCCAT